>NZ_CATKPC010000009.1:0-163821 GCF_949769265.1 Cellulomonas endometrii
CGGGGAGGTGGCGGGCCAGCGGCGGGGCCGGGGCCGCGGCGGGGGGATGGGGGGGGCGGGCGGGGGGGGGTGGGGGTGGCCGCCGACGCGGCCGAACGGGGGCCCGCCGCCGTCGGGCGACGCGATCTCCGCCTGCCACTGCGAGCGCGCGGCCAGGACCTCCTCGTGGTCGCGGCCGATGAAGTTCCACCACATGACGATCCGCTCGCCCAGGGGCAGGCCGCCGATCAGCACAGCCCGCAGCTCGTGGTCGCCCGTCGCGCGCAGCGTCAGCTCCGTCGCGCCCGGTGCGCGGTACAGCAGGTGGTGCCGCGGGGCGGGCGTCCCGTCGACCTCGACCCCGCCGGCGTCGACCAGCACCCCGTGCTCGAACGCCGGGTCGACCGCGAACGTGTGCGCGGCGCCCGGCCGCAGCCGCACCTCGGCCCCGACCAGCGGCGAGAACGTCGGGACCGGTGACGTCGATCCCGCCAGCGTCCCCAGGAACACCCGGGCCTCGCCGCCGTCGAGCGCGGTCACCGGCGGGACGTAGTGGTCGAACGCCGGGTCCACCTCGCGGTCCCGCTCGGGCAGCACCGTCCAGAGCTGGACGCCGTGCAGCACCGTGGTGGCGTCGGTGGAGTCCTCGGAGTGGCTGATGCCGTGGCCGGCGGTCATGAGGTTGAGCTCGCCGGGCCGGACCAGGCAGTGGGTGCCGAGGCTGTCGCGGTGCTCGATCTCGCCGCTGAACAGCCACGACACCGTCTGGAGCCCCGTGTGCGGGTGCGGCGGGACGCGCATGCCGCCGGTCGCCGCGACGTCGTCGGGACCGTAGTGGTCGAGGAAGCACCAGGCGCCGATGAACGACCGCGCCCGCTGCGGGAGGGTCCGGCGGACCGACATCGCGCGGATCCCGCCCAGCGGGACGTCGCGGGGTTCGAGCAGCTCGGTGCCGGACGCGGTGCCGGACGCGGCCCCGCCGGGCGCGCAGTCGTGCTCGGTGACGACGACTTCGAGGTTGGTCATGACGCTCCGCTGCTCGACCCCGCTGGGAGCGCCAGGGTACGTCGCGTGCCGCGGACGGCCGCGAGGGGCCCGCACAGACTGCGCCCGGCGTGCGGGACTGCGCCCTGTGCAGCGGGCGCAGTCCCCGGGGAAGGGCGCAGTCCGTGCGGCAGCCCCGTGCGGCAAGCCGGTGCGGCAGCCCGGTGCGGCAGGCCGGCGGGGTCAGCGGCGCCTCGCCACGGCGCCGATCGCCTTGACCGCCAGCACGCCGCCGAGGATCCACGGGCCCGCGACGATCAGCGGGTCGAGCCACTGGTGCCGGACGTCGACCCGGCCCCGGCGGGAGGAGACCGGGTGGCGGTGCAGCTCGGACAGGACGCCGGTCTCCGTGATCGGGTTGTCGGGCCGCATCGTCACGAACGACTGCAGGTGCGCCTGCGCGGCGTCGACGCGGTCGGCCGCGAGCAGCAGCAGCCAGTGCGCCGCCCGGCCCTCGCTGAACCGCTCGTAGGAGAACCGGCGGATCGCCCCGGCCGGCCCGTGCAGCGGCTGCGCGGTGCCGAACACGGGCGGCAGCATCGTGTGCTCGATCGACCGCTCACGCGGGTACGTCTCCGGCTGGCGCTCCGGGAACTCCCAGTGCGCGCCGGTGGGCGGCAGGTCGAACGTCTCCCGCGGGAACGACGGGCGGTCGGCGGGGTCGGAGTCGGCGCCCCACCCGGGGATGCGGGCGCGGAGCTGCTCGGCGGACTCCCGCGGCGCGGGCTTCTGTGCGTGGTACGGCATGGTCCGGCTCCTCTCAGTCCTCGCCGGGGATGATCAGCGGCTTGATGCAGCCGTCGAGCTTGGACGACATCACGTGGTAGCCCTCGGCGATGTGCTCCAGCGGGATGCGGTGCGTGACGATGTCGCTCGGCTTGAAGTAGCCGTTGCGGATGTGCTCCAGCAGCCGCGGCCACTGCCGCTTCACGGGTGCCTGGTTCATGCGCAGCGTCAGGCCCTTGTTCATCGCGTCGCCGAACTTCACCGACGTGAACAGCGGCCCGTACGCGCCCATGACCGACACGGTGCCGCCCTTGCGCACCCCGTCGATCGCCCAGTTCAGCGCCACCGGCGAGCCGGCCTGGAGCTTGAGCTTCGAGCCCGTGACGTGCTGCAGCAGGTTGCCGTCCGCCTCGGCGCCCACGGCGTCGATCACCCGGTCCGCGCCCAGCCCGTCGGTGGTCCGCTTCATCTCGACCACGATGTCCTGGTACTCGGTGAAGTTCAGCGTCTCCGCGTGCGCGAACTCGCGGGCCTTCTCCAGCCGGTACTCGAGCTGGTCGATGACGATGACCCGGGACGCGCCCATCAGCCACGACGACCGCGCCGCGAAGAGGCCGACCGGGCCGGCGCCGAGCACCACGACGGTGTCCCCCTCGACGATGTCGGCGAGCTGCGCGCCGAAGTAGCCGGTCGACAGCGCGTCGGTCAGCAGGACCGCGTCGTCCTCGTCCAGCCAGTCGGGGATCACCGACGGCCCGACGTCGGCGAACGGCACCCGCACGTACTGCGCCTGCCCGCCGTCGTAACCGCCCGTGGTGTGCGAGTAGCCGTAGATGCCGCCGACCGCCGTGGCGTTCGGGTTCACGTTGTGGCAGTTCGAGTACAGCCCGCGCGCGCAGAAGAAGCACGTCCCGCAGAAGATGTTGAACGGCACCATGACGCGGTCGCCGACCTTGAGGTTCTCCACGGACGACCCGACCTCGTGGACCACGCCCGTGAACTCGTGGCCGAACGTGTGGCCGATCCGGGTGTCCGGCATCATCCCGTGGTACAGGTGCAGGTCGGAGCCGCAGATCGCCGCGCGCGTGACCTTCACGATGGCGTCGTTCGGATGCTCGATCCGGGGGATGTCCTTCTCCTCGACCCGGACCTTGTACGGCCCGCGGTACACCATCGCTCGCATGGGGCTGCTCCTTCGGTGGAGACGGGATGTGGGTACCCCCAGCCTGCGGAGCCGGTGGCGACGCCGCATCTGGAGGGAGGTGCGGCGTCAGCGGACCAGCTGGTCCTTGCCGACCGAGAGCCGGACCACGTCGCCCTCGACCGCGGCGACCTGGTCCCCCGCGGCGTAGCAGCTGCCCGAGAACAGCCCCTTCGCGTCGATCCGCACGTAGCCGAGGCGGAGCAGCCGCTCGCGGTCCGCCTCCTTCAGCCCGTCGCCGCCGTCCAGGCCGCGGAACAGGACCCCCGCGACGCCGCCCGTGCCGCCACCGGCCTCCTGGCCCTCGGACGTCACCGCGCCCGGGTCCCCGAACGAGACCTCCTGCACCGTGCCGACCTCCTCGCCGGACGCGTCGACCGCATGTCCTCGCGGACGCCGGTGATCGGGCCCTGCTGGTCGCTCGTCGGGACACTCATGGCCGCACTCCTTCGCGTGGCCTCGCCGCGGGTTCCTCGCTGCGCGGCTCGGCGACGAGCCGGCGGCTGCTGCACCGGTACGACCAGCGTCGGCGCTCGGTGGCCGGTCGGCAACCAGACGCGATGGAACACCCCTGCGCCGCATAGCATCGCGGTCGATGAGCACCGCCCCCGCGACCGAGCCGGGCGCCCCCGCGCGGGCGCTGCTGGCCCGGCACCGGGCCCTCGCGGCGGCGGCCCGCGGGGTGCTCGACCACCTCGACGGCACGACCCTCCGGATCGCGACGCTGGTCGAGGAGGACCGCGAGGCCCGGGTCCGCGCGGAGCTCGGCATCGTCGACGTCGAGCAGCTCGGCGCGCTGACCGACCGGAACCTGCGGCTGCGGGCGCTGGCGGACGCGGGGTACCGGACGGCCGCCGACCTGCTGGGCGTCCCCGCGGCGGTGCTGGACGAGGTGCCGGGCGTCGGGCTGCAGACCGCCCGGAGCGTCGACGCCGCGGTCCAGCAGCTGGCGGACGCCGTGCGGGGTGCGACGCCGGTGCGCCTCGAGATCGACCGGTCCGGCCGGCCGGACACCGCCACGACGGTCGAGCTCCTGCGCCTGCTCGACCGGCTGCTGCGCCTGCGCCCCGTCGTGGAGCCGCACCGCGCGGCCCTCGCCGCGTACGTCACGTCGGCGGCCGCGCACGTCCCCGCAGCAGAGCCGGCGACGCGGCGCCTCCGGTTCCTGTTCGCCCGCGGGCCCGCGAAGGAGCGCGCGCTGCGGGCGCTCGCGGCGCTCGACGCCTGGGGCCCGGCGGTCGACTCCCTGGAGGCGACGGTCCGGCGGCTGGCCGCCGCGTGCGCCGAGCCGGACACCGGCGCGTCCGCGCTGTGGGACGCGTTCGAGCAGCGCAGCGCCGAGTTCTACACGGTGCTGGGCGGCATCGTCCCGCTCGCCCGCGACGTGCTCGCCGACCGCGGCATGCTCACCGCCGAGCTCGCGGAGCGGGTCGCCGCGCGGCCGCTCGACCTGTCCCGGATGCGGGTGCCGCTGCGCGGGTACCAGGAGTTCGGGGCCCGGTTCGCGCTGAACCAGGGCCGGGTCCTGCTCGGGGACGAGATGGGGCTCGGCAAGACCGTGCAGGCCCTGGCGGTGGCCTCCGACCTCATGGCCGCCGGCGAGACCCACGTGCTCGTCGTGTGCCCCGCGGGCGTGCTGGTGAGCTGGCTCCGGGAGATCGAGCGCCGCACGACCATGACCGGTCACCGCCTGCACGGCCCCGGCCGCGACGCGGCCGTCGCCCGGTGGCAGGCGGAGGGCGGCATCGGCGTGACGACGTTCGAGGCGCTGCCGCACGTGCCGCTCGACGGTCCTGCCGTCGGGCTGCTCGTCGTCGACGAGGCGCACTACGTGAAGAACCCGGAGGCACAGCGGTCGAAGGCGGTCGCGGCCTGGGCCGGGCGGGTCTGGCGGGTGCTGCTGATGACCGGCACGCCGATGGACAACCGGGTCGAGGACTTCGTCGCGCTGGTGCGGCTGCTGGACGCCGACCTGGTCGCGTCGCTGCCGCGGCACCTGGGGCTGGTCGGCGCGGACACGTTCCGGCGCACCGTCGCCCCGGTGTACCTGCGGCGGAACCAGGCCGACGTGCTGCTCGAGCTCCCCGAGCTCGTGGTCGTCGACGAGTGGGAGGACCTGTCCCCCGCCGGGGAGCGCGCCTACCGGGACGCCGTGGCGTCGGGCAGCTTCATGGCGATGCGCCGCGCGGCCTACCTCACGCCGGACCCCGCGGACTCCACCAAGCTGGCCCGCCTGGTCGAGATCGTCGGCGAGGCCGGGGAGAACGCGCACCGCACCGTGGTCTTCTCCTACTTCCGGGATGTGCTCGACGTGGTGACGGTCGCACTGCGGCACCCCGGCGGGCCGCCGGTGTTCGGCCCGCTCACCGGGGACGTCCCCGCGGCCGAGCGGCAGGCCGTCATCGACGCGTTCGCCGCCGGCCCGCGCGACGGGGTGCTGGTCGCGCAGATCACCGTCGGCGGCGTCGGGCTGAACCTGCAGGCCGCCTCGGTCGTGGTGCTGTGCGAGCCGCAGCTGACCCCGTCCGCCGAGTCGCAGGCCGTCGCCCGGCTGCACCGCATGGGGCAGGTGCGCACCGTGGTCGCGCACCGGCTGCTCGCGGAGGACGGCGTCGACGAGCGGATCGTGGAGCTGCTCGCCGGGAAGCGCAGGACGTTCGACGCGTACGTGCGGGAGTCGTCGGTCGCCGCTGCCGCCGTGGCGGCGGTCGACGTCACCGAGGCCGGGCTGGCCCGGGAGGTCGTGGCGATGGAGCAGGCGCGACTCGGGTACGGGCCGGTGTGGGAGGAGCTGGCGGCCGGGGAGGCGCCGGGGGCCTGAGGCCGGCGGCGTGGTCGGTCGGGGCGGGCGAGGGCCACCGACCCCACCCGCCCCGTCCGGGACCCGCCCTACGCCGGCGCGCGCGCCGTCGCCGCACCCGGTTCGGCCGACAGCACCACCGTCGCGCCACCGGCCTCGACGGCCTGCAGCGTCCGGAGCTGGAGCAGCCCCGGGTGGGTCTCGACCATCTTCGCCGCGTTGGCGAGCGCTCTCGTGGCCGCGACCTCCGCGCGCGCCCGCTCCAGCGCCGCCTGGCCCTCGGCACGCGCCGTCACGACCGCGGCCGACGCGCGCCGGACCTCGGCCGGCACGACGACGTCCCGCACCGCGAGCGCGTCGACCGCGAGGCCGGCGTGCACGACCGCGGGGGCGACGACGGCGAGCATCCGCTGCGCCGCCTCGGACCGGTCGGCGAGCAGCTCCTCGAGCGTCCGCGACGCGATCTCCTCGCGGAGCGCCGTCTGCAGCGCCGCGTAGAGGAACGCGTCCGGCTGGTCGACAGCCTCGTGCCACGCCCGCGCGTCGGCGACGCGGACCGTCGCCAGCAGGCTGACCTTCACCGCCAGGCCGTCCCGCGTCAGGACCTCCTGCACGGGCACGGTCAGCAGGCGCGGGCGCAGCGACGTCCACGCGAACCGGTGGCGCCTCGCCGTCACGCGGTGGCGCCCGGGGCCGAGCGTCCGCTGGAACCGCCCGTCCCGGTACACCAGCACCCGCTCCCACTCCTGCACGACGATCCGCATCTCGCTCGACCTCCTCCCGGTCCTCGGTCCCGCCGTCCCTCGGCCGGCACCGTCCGCCGCGCGCGCACGCCGGCGGACCGGGCGGCGTGCGGTCGGGCGGGCACGGGGGACGCCGGGCGAGCCGGTGTCGCAGACCGCGACCGCCACGGCTGACCACACGCCGACCGGAGACCCGGGACTCGAACCCGGAACCGTCCGCAGCGGTGTGCCCATCTGGCGAGCTCCCACCTACGCGCAGGACCGCGACGGCGACGCCGCCGGGCTGCTGATCAGGAGCGTCGCCGAGCGTAGGGCGCCGGGGTCGTCGCGGGCCCGTCATTTTCGGGCGGCCAGGCCCGGGGCCGTGGAGTGCCGGGTGCCGGGTGGTCGCCGCTCAGGTGACCGAGGCGAGCGACGCCAGCCGCGCCAGCGCGTCGGCGACGCACGACGGCAGGTCCCCCAGCGACGCGTCCGCGACCCAGGTCGCGAACCCGACGGCGAAGGCCGTCACCCCCGACTGCGCGACCAGGCCGGCCGTCGGCTCGGCCACCCCACGCGCGCGCAGCACCTCAGCCATGGCGGACCCGAGCTGCGCCATCTTGAGCAGTTCGCGCTCCTGCAGGCTCCGGTTGGCCGCGACCACGGCGGCCCGGACGCGCGCGAAGTCGCCGCGCTCGTCCAGCACCGCGCCGGCGGCCATCGCCCCGGCCGCGGCGACCTGGAACGGCGTGGCGTCGGCGGGCGCGGCGCGCATCGCCTCGACCACCGCGCGCTCGAGCTCGCCCGAGCCGTCGAACAGCACCTCCCGCTTGTCGGCGAAGTGCCGGAAGAACGTCCGCTCGGTCACGCCGGCGCGCGCGGCGATGTCCTGGACCGTCGTCTGCTCGTACCCGCCGTCGGCGTAGAGCTCGACCGCGGCGCGGATCATGCGGCCGCGCGCGTCCGGCTCCCAGCGTCCCATCCCGCCAGTGTAGTGATGACAGTTGCTGACATCGGGGTCTATGGTGATGTCAGCGCCTGACATCACCGGCGCTCCGGCAGTCGCCGGCACTCTCCAGGAGGTACGCCATGCACGTCTTCGTCACCGGTGCGTCCGGGTGGATCGGCTCGGCCGTCGTGCCCGAGCTGCTCGCCGCCGGGCACCAGGTCACCGGCCTGGCCCGGTCCGACGCGTCCGCCGAGACCCTCGCCGCTGCCGGCGCCGGGGTGGTCCGCGGCGACCTCGACGACCTCGACAGCCTGCGGACCGGGGCCACGGCCGCCGACGCGGTGGTCCACCTCGCGTTCAAGCACGACTTCTCGGACTTCGACGCGGCAGGACGCACCGAGCGCGCCGCGGTCGAGGCGTTCGGCGACGCGCTGGCGGGCACCGGGAGGCCGTTCCTGTTCGCGTCCGGGCTGGCCCGCCCGGCCCCCGGCGACCGCGCCACGGAGGACGACCCGGTCGGTCCGGACGACCCGTCCGCCATCCGCGGCGGCGGCGAGCCGCTCGCCCTGAGCCTCGCCGACCGCGGCGTGCGGCCCGTCAGCGTGCGGTTCGCGCCGACGGTCCACGGCGAGGGCGACTACGGCTTCATGGCGGTGCTGGCCGGCGTCGCCCGCGAGCGCGGCGTCGTCGGGTACATCGGCGACGGCAGCAACCGCTGGCCCGCGGTGCACCGACGCGACGCCGCGCACCTCGTCCGGCTGGCCCTGGAGCACGCCGACGAGGTGTCCGTGGTGCACGCCGCGGCCGAGGAGGGCATCCCCACGCGGGACATCGCCGCCGCGCTCGGGCGCGCGCTGGACCTGCCCGTGGCCCCGATCGCCCCCGAGGACGCGGCCGACCACTTCGGCTGGATCGGTGGGTTCTTCGGCCTGGACGTCCCGGCGTCGAGCGCCCTCACGCGCTCCCGCCTGGGGTGGACACCGACGCACCCCACGCTGCTGGAGGACGTGGCCGCGGGGCACTACACGCGCTGAGCCGCGACCGGTCCCGGGGCGCGCCGTCAGCTCGGCGGCGGTCCCGGGCCCGGGCCGGAGGGCCTGGCGTGCCGGGAGCCCGCGGTGCCACGATGGCCGACATGGAGCCGCGCCGCCGGACCCGCACCCGTTCCCGCACCGCCGCCGCCGTCGGGCTCGCCGCGGCGACCGTGCTGCTGCTCGCCGCGTGCGCCGCCGGGGTCAATCCCGAGGTCGGCACCCCGCCGCCCGGCTCCCTCACCCCCGCCGGCTTCTGGCTGGGGCTGTGGCACGGGATCATCCTGCCGGTCACGTGGATCGTGTCGCTGTTCACCGACACCGTCACGCCGTACGAGGTGCACAACAACGGCAACTGGTACGACGTCGGGTTCGTGCTGGGGATCTCGATCGTGTTCGGCGGGCCGTTCGGGGCGCGGCGGGCGCGGAAGCGGTGAGGCGGGCCGCCGAGCGCGGGGCACGCGGGTTCAGCGTCGGTTGGTGCTGCTTCGCTGCTCGGGCTCGCTGGTCGGCCCGACGCGATGCACTGCCACTCGGACCTGCTGGGCGTAGGTGCCATGCCCGCGGTTCCACGCCGATCCGCAGGTGCCGGAGGACGTGGTGGTCATCGGAATCGACGACATCGAGGAAGGCGGTGCTCGCGGCCCGCGGCAGTCGACGCACGAGTGGTGGCGCCGCCCGCCGTCATCCACCGCCACCAGCGAGCGCCGCCGGGCCGACCAGCCACTCCCACACCCGAGGCCAGCCGTCGGTAAGGTCAGCGCCATGACCGACGCGCAGCTCCTGACCGGCTCACGGCTCCGTACCGCCAGGATCATCTCGGTCGGCATTTTGGCCGTGGTGGCGATCGGGACGATCTTCGCCCTCCTGACCTACCCGAGCTGGCAGCTCGGGCTCGCGGCAGCGTGCGTGATCCCGTGCCCGTTCATCGTGTGGTTCGGGCTCCGCCGTTGGCTCGCGCCGCTCGCACCTGGCGTGCGGGCCTCGACCTACCTGCGCAGTGCTGTGCCGCCGGTGCTCGTGATTGCGCTGCTCGCCCTCGGCGGCTGGCTGCTGAGCAGCGCACCGATCTGAGACCGCATCACGACGGAATCAGCGCTCTGGAGCGCTCGGAGGCGCATGCAGCTCGCGCTCCCCGTCCGCGGCGAGCTCTGCTCGCTTCTCGGGCGCCAGCCGCGCCCACGCAGTCGTGGTCTCTGCGACCGCCGGTTCGACGGCGCCGCCGAAGGCGGGCGTGCGAGCAGCGTCTCGCAGGGTGCGACGGCCTGCGAGCACGTCGTCGAGGACGTCCCCCAGCTCGGTGCCGGCCGCGCGGTCCCTGAGCACCGTCAGCTGCTGCCGCAGTTGACGGTCGAACGTCGGGTTCCCGACGGTGATGCCCAGCAGCGGCGTCGGCGTCTCGGGTGCGTCGGTCATGGCAGCTGCCGATTCGTGTAGGCGCCCGCAGGCAGTGGTTGGGTCGAGAAGCCGTGGATCGAGCCCAGGAAGCCGGCGCTCAGCCCGACGACGCCGTTCATCATGGCGACCGCGTTGCCATGAACCTGAACCACCTGCATCCACGTGCGGGCCGCCTGGGCGATCGAGAAGGCGGTCGAACCGCCACCGACGATCCCCCCGACGACCGTCCAGGACGAGGCGGCTGCGGCGGCGGCCGACACGGCGGCCGCGATGGCCCAGTCCAGCATCATCCCGATCAAGGACTCCAACGTGGCTTGGGTCGACTTCATCCCCTGGGCCACGTTGTCGACCTCTCGGGCGATGTCGCGCAGCGGACCGGCCTGAGCCTTCACCGCCTCCTCGAGGCGGGTGAAGTAGGCGGACGCCGCCTCTGCGGCTTCCCCGGTCCAACCTGTCTGGAACGCCTCGCGGGCATGGCGGAGCTCGACCGCCATGGCCTCGTGGTAGTCCCCGAGGTGCTCGAGCGCAGACGAGGCCGTCGACATGCGCTCCCAGTCGCCGGAGAAGTGCTCTGAGATCCACTCGACCGGGTCGGTGCCGCAGACCTGCTCGATGATCAGGAGCAACCAGTGGCTTGGGCTGATGAGATCCGGGAAGTTCATCACCGTCTCGACGAAGTCCGGGATCGGAGCCGACGGCGTCGGAGTGACGAGCTCGCGGGACGGGTCGCTCATCGAGGCTCCTGCCGACCGTGGCCGTACGTCACCGTCGGCACGGCGTGGTAGAGGCGGTCCATCGTCGCAGCGGTGGCGTCGTCCGTGGCGCGGTAGCTCGCCGCCGTGGCCCGCACCTCCTGTGCGGAAGACTCCACAACCGTGCGCAGGTGCGCGAGTTCGGACTCGAGCGCCGCACGAACGCCATCCAGGACGCCGATCGCCGTGATGAACAGGCCACTGTCCCCCAGGCCGTTCAGCTTCACGTGCATCCCGACGTACGACTCCGCGCTCCCGATCGACGGTTGCAGCCCGTCGAGCCTCGTCGCGGCTTCGTCAAGCACCGTCTCGTCCACATGGAAACTCACGCGAGACCCCCTTTCCCGAAGGTCACATTAGCGGTCGGACCGAATCCCGTTCACCGCGGTCACCCGAACGCTGTGGACATGCCCTCCAGCGTGCGAGCGAGTCGGTCCAGCGTGGATCACACCGGATTCGCCAACGTACGAAGCAGAGGCCAGCCCGATGGCCCTCGTGAGGAGAACCAGTCACATGGGCCCACAGGCAGGAGCTCGATGCCGACGGCGGCGCCGGGATTGAGGACGATCCCCTCATTCTTTGCCCATCGTGAGTGTCAGTTGCGCCCCGTCATCGTCACCGCGAACGTCGCGAGGCTTGTCACGGCGGGGGCGAGCTCGAACGACGTTAGCGCCGACCGCATCGGGACGATCAGGTCGGTCCGCAGCATTGCGTCGATAAGCCGAGGCGGGCGCAGCCTCCATACTGGTGCACGCGCAATGGAGAGCAGACGCCCCTCCGGCGATCCTCGAGGTCGCTTCAGCGGAGGGAACCTCGTCCGGGGAAGCTGGGATTGGAGCCCGCAGTGACGCAGACCCTCTCATGGGGCGTGCTCGTCGGCGAGATGCTCGCGCGACGGATGGCGATCTCGCGACTCGCCCCCGCCATGTTCCCGGAGACCCTGCCGGGGCCACGGGCGGGCGACGCCGACCTCGCGGCCGCTGTTGATCGCCTCGGTTTCCGCCTCGACCCCCACCACGAAGCGGTCCTCCGGGAGGGTGACGGCTGGCCCGACGTCTTTGCCTACGGCGATGTGCTGGCTACGCATGATCTGGGCGCCGGGGCTCGCTGGAAGCGGGCCGGCGCCCTGCTTGCCGGCTACTACGAGGACGGGCCGGCGACGGGTTGCCCGCCGCGGGACCGCATCTACCCGATCCACGTGGCCGACAACGCGGTGTTCGTCATCGACCGGTCCGGCCCCATCACCGACGGCGGGCAGCCGGTGTTCGGGCTCTCCGGCGAGCTGCTCGGCGAGTGGCCGAACGTCTACGAGTACTGGCTCGCGGGTCTCACGATGCTGGAGCGACTCGGCGCACGCGTCGCGGCCGACGTGCGTGAGGGCCGGATCTACTTTTGAGTCAATCCCACCGGCCCGTACGAACCGGCTCATGTTGCGGGACCTGATCATCTGCTGCGACGGGGGCGCGGTTCCCTTGCCGCTCGACACCGAGACGCTCGTGCGGGAAGCCCGCGCCCGGTGGGGCGCGCAGGCGACGCACCTGCCCGGCGTGACCGAACGCGTGGAGCTCCGGCTCGACATCGCCGCCGACGGCCCGGGGTACTACATCACCGTCTTGCGCAGTTTCGACTCGATCAACCTCGACGGCACGTATGAGCAGAACGTCGAAACAGCGGTGTGGCTGCGGTCACTCATGCCGAGCGACGCACCGGCGGTTGTCGCTTTCGACTCCGGCTACACGGCGAAGGTCCCCTTGCGGCCCGGGATGACTGCGGACGAGTTCAACGGCGAGGTCCGCCGCGCCTTGCTGGCCTGACCTCCCACGCGAGCCGGGACACCACCCTCCGCGGCGCGAGGCGGTGAGGTGACACGCGCCGGAGCCGCTGCTACGCGCCCGCGTCAACCGCTCACTGCCGCGCGCCGGTCCGACTCGGTCTCCGTGCGCCGGCCGTTCGCGTCCAGGTACTCCACGACGTAGTAGTCGAGCTCACCTCCCCACGGGGAGACCGGGTCGAGGAAGACGCGACGCCTGCCGCTCGTCCACCGCATCCGGCGCGCCAACGACCCCCATGTCAGCGTCGAGACGTCGGCCCCGTCGGCCGATGCCGCGTCCTGACCGCTGTACAGCACGAGGGGGAAGGAGTCGCTGACGTCGCCCTCCGCCGCGAGCACGTCGTGGTGGAGCGCCGCGAGGGCGAACTCCCGATCCTTGATCCCACCCCGCTCCGCCAGCAGCAGGAGCGAACGCAACGACGTGCTCGCGAGCCAGGCGGTGGTGTCGCGCCATCCCGGGACGACCTCGTCCGCGTCCGTGACGCTGAACGGTTGCGCCATGCGGTCTCCCTCAGACCACAAGGTCCCGCACCTGGAGCAGCGCCACATCCTCAGCCGGCTCTGCACGTCATCGACAACGAACGGCTCGTGCCTGCCGGCATTCGCAGTCGCCGTGCAGACCGCGCACGCAGGACCGGCGGTCACGAGGGCTGCCCTGGCCCGACCCGGTCGACCGCGCCCGGTCGGTGCTCCGGTGCTGCCATGCGTAGCCTGCCCACGCCGTGATCGTGCCATTTCCGACAGTCCCGCCGCACTCAGCGACGACGACCGCCCGCACAACCGGCCGCACCCTGTGGCGCTTGAGATCCGGAGGCCCGACGGCCCCCGGCCTCCGGATCTCAAGCGTGCCGCCTCAGCGCCGCCCGCGCGACAGGTCGAGCACCGTCGTCGTGTCGTACGTCTCCCCCGGCCGCAGCGTCGTGCTCGGGAACTGCGGCTGGTTCGGCGAGTCCGGGAAGTGCTGCGTCTCCAGCGCCAGACCGTCGGACTGCCGGTACACGTGACCGCCGGTGCCGACGAGCGTCGCGTCCAGGAAGTTGCCCGAGTAGAACTGGATGCCCGGCTCGGTCGTGTACATCTTCAGGGTGCGGCCGGAGTCCGGGTCACGGAGCTGCGCCGCCAGGGCCAGGCTGCCGTCGTCCGGCCGGTCCAGCACCCAGTTGCGGTCGTAGCCCTGCCCGAACAGCAGCTGCTCGAACGGCTCCCGGATCCGCGCACCGATCGGCGTGGGCTGCCGGAAGTCCATCGGCGTACCCGACACGTCGGCGATCTCACCGGTCGGGATCAGGCCCGCGTCGACCGGCGTGTAGCCGCTGGCCGGCAGCGTGAGCTCGTGGTCGAGGATCGAGGACGTGCCCTCGCCCTGCAGGTTCCAGTAGGTGTGGTTCGTCAGGTTCACGACCGTCGGCGCATCCGTCGTCGCCAGGTAGTGCATCTCGAGCCGCTGGTCCCGCGTCAGCGTGTAGGTGACCTGCACGTCGAGGGTGCCCGGGTAGCCCTCCTCACCGGCGACGCTCGTGTAGTTCAGTTGCAGACCGACACTGCGGTTGCCCTGGATCGGCGTCGCGGCCCACACCTTCTTGTCGAACGACTCGATGCCGCCGTGCAAGTGGTTGCCGTTGTTGTTCTGCGCGAGGTTGTACGTCTGGCCGTCGAGCTCGAACTGGCCGTTCGCGATGCGGTTGCCGTACCGGCCGATGATCGCGCCGAAGTACGGGCCAGGGTTGTTGTTGTCGATGTAGCCCTGCAGGTCGCTGAAGCCGAGGACGACGTTGACCGGGTTGTTCCGGCGGTCGGGAACCTCGAGCGACTGGATGATGCCGCCGTACGTGAGGATGCGGACGGTCATGCCGCGGTTGCTGAGCGTGTACCGCTCGACCGCGGTGCCGTCCTCGGTCGTGCCCCACGGCTCGGCGGTGATGGTGGCGTTGTCGTGGTGACCGCCGCCCTTGTCGCCGCCCCAGCGGTCGGTGGTGTCGTCGGCCCCCTGGGCGACCGGGCCCCCTGAGACGAGCAGTGCGGCGACGGCGAGCGGGGCTACCGCTCCCGTGAGGCCGCGACGGAGTGAACGCATGCGCATGTGACTCCCCCAGTCCACGTCGGCCGTCGCCGCCCCCTGGGACGTCGGTGTCTCGCGGCGCGGCGACCCATGATGACGTGGGTGGGGTGGGGGCCCGGAGGGGCGGTGCGGTCACGGACGACGCTAGAGGCGCCACCCGATCGGGTCAACGCATCGATCGATCGGGGGTGTATGCCGCGACGACTGCGGCCATGCTCTCGGGCGCAGTCCTAGAGCGGGAACTCCTGCTGGAGCCACCGCTCCACCGCCTCGGTCGTACCAAACCCCCGCTCGCGGAGCAGCCGGACGATGTCGCCGCCGGTGATGACGACGACAGGGTGCCGGTCTTCGCGTAGCTCGGCATACGCCTGGCGCGCCAGGTACGACGTGGTGACGAAGACGCCGAACTCGCGATGGCGCAGCCGAGAGATCAGACGCGCGATCTCCTTGACCCCCACGCTGTTGGTGAGGTCGTAGCACTTCGCCTCGAGCGAGAAGGAGAGTTCGATGCGGTCCGCCACTGGCCCCAAGGCATAGGTCCCGATGGCATCCCGTCCACCGTCGACGCTTGCGCGGGTGACGACGACGTTGCTGACCGCTGGCGCCATCATCTGCCACAGGCGCGCAGCGCACTGCTCGAATGCTGTCGGCGTGGCCTCGAAGTACGACTTCACCGCGGCAAGCATCTGGTAGCCCTCCGCGTCAGACGGGAGTTGCTCTTCGCGAGGACGCACCTGAGTCGTCGACGGCGCGAGCAGAGGCCGATAGGCGCCCGAGGCCACCCATTCACGCCAGGCCAGCGGCGCGAGATCCGGTCGGTGTTGCCCGGCCTGGAGGTCCTGGATCCACTCCCGCGACACAGAGCCCACGTCCAGCACGGTGAAGGTGGCTCGATAGTTCTGGAAGCGCTGCCCCTCCCGCGACTTCCATAGGGCGACGAGTCGTTCATCCGGTCGAATCGACTGCCCTCCGGGGACGAGAAGCCCCCTGAACCGCACGCTCCGCCCGGGAAGAGCCTTCTCGAACAGGAACGTCGGAGGGACTGACCGCCTCCCCACGGGGCCGCCCTCTGCCAGCTCGAACATGTCACGCAGGAGCCGGTTCCCCTTGCGAGGAGTGTCGTGGAGGTCCTTGCCTGGCTGCTTCTGGTCGCCGTGGTAGACGAACGTTCCCGTGCGCGGATCGAGGAGATCAGGCCAGTCCGGGTCCACGCCACTCGTGTACAGCGCGAGGAAGCGCACGGACTTCTGCACGATGCTGCCGCTCGCTCGGAATCCGCCCGCGTTTCCCACCCCGAGCAACTTGTTGATCGGGTCATCGCCCTGGTTGTTGGCCGAACCACCTTCGTACACGGCGTCGACGACCAGCGGCGCCGACGCGTGACCCGGGAACGGGAACCGGTGTGCCGCAGCCACGGCGTCCTCCCCCTCGACCTGCCAACCCGAGCCTCTCCGACGTGCGCGACCCCAGGACACAGGGAACGGATCCGGGGCCATGGTCGCCGGCGCCGCCAGGTGCGACTCGGGGCACTTCGGACACGCCGGCAAACGCATGCCAGAGCCGACCATATGGCCGAATAACGCGTGGCCCGTCCGGTTTCGCCCAAGATCGCACGGACGCGACCCGCGTTCACCCGATCGCGCTGGTTCCCGCACGCGTGATCACCGCTGTCGGCATCGCCCGCACCGCGGGCCGTGCAGCACACCGCTCGGCGGTGAATGCGAGCACTTCGACTTCACCAACCGGCCCCCGTAGCCGATATCCACCTCATGACCGGTCTCCCAGGCGAGGGCGTCGCGACTCATGTGAACGTCATGCGACTGCGGTACGCAGGCACGTGCGACTCGTGTGCAGTCAGCGTCCCGGCCGGCACGCAGGCCGGCTACGTCAGGACGACGCGCACCGTGCGATGCCTCGCGTGCCTGGGTGGCACGCTGCAATCGGGGTCAGGCGACGCGACGGACGCCGCCTCGGAGCCGTCACCCACGAATGCCGGGACAGCCGGGTCGTCCGCGCGGCGCGAGTACGAACGACGCTCGGCCAAGCGCGAGGCCCGCATCCGAGCGGCGCACCCGCGGCTCGGCGGACTCATCCTGGCCGTCTCGGAGGAACCGCGGAGCACGACCGCGTGGGCTCGCGGAGCTCGCGGCGAGGAGCTCTTGGGCCAGGCGCTCGACAGCCTCAGCTCGCGCGGCGTCCGCGTCCTCCACGACCGCCGTATCCCGAAGTCCCGCGCGAACATCGACCACATCGCTGTCGGTCCGAGTGGCGTCCATGTGATCGATGCCAAGCGCTACAAGGGCCGTCCCGCGCTGCGGGTCGAGGGCGGGATCATTCGACCGCGCGTCCACAAGCTCATGGTCGGCTCGCGAGACTGCACCCGCCTCGTCGAGGGCATGCACAAGCAGCTCGACGTCGTGCGTGGGGCGCTCGAACGCGCCGGGTTCGACGACGTGCCCGTTCACGGTGCCCTGTGCTTCGTCGACGCCGACTGGCCGCTCTTCGGAGGCTCGTTCGTCATCGACGGTATTGCGGTCCTGTGGCCGAAGAAGCTCGGCGAGCGGCTGGTGGCGCCCGGTGCGATGGCCGACGACACGATCAACGCCGCGCACAGCGCGCTGGCGGGGGTGCTTCCCGTGGCCTGACACGGAGACCTCAGTCGCATGCTCTGACGCGCGCGCGACCGCCAACAGGGGGCAGCAAAGTGACGGGTCTTCGGCTGGGCGGTTCCCGGCGCCGGGGCGGCCCCGGGCGGCGGCGCGCGGTTGCACCGCCTCCTGGTCTCGTTACGTTCGAGGTGAGGGGCGTGCAGATTCGTCCGCCCCGCGGCGCTCACCGATCGAGCCGCCACCGGTCCGACACGCAGGAGGACACCCGTGATCACGACCCCCACCCACCCCCGGACCCGTGCGCCTCGCGCGCTCGCGCTCGCCCTGACGGCAGGCGCGCTCGTCGTCGGGACGGCCGCGTGCACCGGCGGCACCGCGGAGGCCGAGGACAGCGGGGCGTCCACGTCAGCGCCCGAGCCCGTCACGACGACCGAGGACGACGCTGGCGGCACGGAGTCCGCCGCCGCGTCCGACGGGCTGCTGGCGGGCACCCGACAGGTCGACATCCAGACCTACGGGGACGAGTGGGTCACCACGACCGTCGAGGGCGGCGTCACCACCGTCGCCGACCCGGCCGAGGCCGGCGGCGTCCCCACCACGTGGGTGTTCGAGCCGAGCGGCACGACCTTCCAGGTCCGGACCACGGCCACCACCGACGGGCAGCCGTCCTGCCTCAGCCTGCCCGGCGACGACGTCATCACCGTCGCGCCCTGCGACCCGGCCGCGCCGGACCAGCAGCTGGACGTCGCGACCCTCGACCAGCCGGACCAGGTGAACCTCTCGTCCGCGGCGGGGGTGGTCGTGGCGGACCAGGAGGGCGGGCTCGCGCTCGAGCCCGATCCGTCGAGCCCGGCCAGTGTGTTCACGCTCGTGGACCGCGGCGCCGCAGAGGGGTGACACAGATGGGCTCAGCGGAACCCCGGTCGTTCGATGTCGTGCACTGAGCCCCTCGCCCGCGACTCACGCGTGAGCGTCGAAGCGACGGCTCCCCCACCAGCACCAGCCCGGCCTCCGAACCGAGACGTTCGGCACCTTCGCCCACGCGGTTCCCACCCATCGAGCCGCAACCGGGCCGACTGTTGGAGGACCAGCGTGATCACGTGCCCTCACGCTGGTGAAGCGCGGCGCCGCGGACGGGTGACCGGGGCGATCGGTCTCGGACACTCCCTACGATGACCGCATGGCCGGGATCGAGAACGCCGCGCTGGCGGGCGCCGCGTGGGCGACGACACTCGCGGCGATCGTCATGGTGATCGCGGCGCTCGCCCGTCGTGGAACCGGTGGCGGGTTCCTCCCGGTGTTGACTCTCCTCCTTGCTGTCCTGCTGCTCGCGCTCGTGATCGGGGCACGAACCGGCGTGCCATGGGTCGTCCTCGGCATCGGGGCACTGGCCACCGCGACGCTGGGCACGGTGATGGTCTTCGCGGGTCGGCTTCCTGCCTCCACCGTTGCCTACGCCGTGCTGGTGATCCTCGGCATCGTGGCTGCGTGGGGGTCTGCCACGGGTCGACTCGCGTTCCCTGTACCGCGGTAAGGTCCCGCGGAGACGAACAGGGGGCATGGGTGCAGGTCGATACGACATTCCTCAAGACGTGCGACGTCCGGCTCGGGCAGATCGCGTCCGGCGTGAACGGCGCGATGAGCTATAGCTCCTCGTACCTGTCCGAGTTCAGCCAATGGGGCGACGGTCGGCTCGCAGGCCTTGCCCTCGGCGCGCACGGCACCTACCTCGAGTCCACCGAGACCAACCTCGCCGCGACGAAGCGGCTGCTGACCACGGCGGCCGATGCCCTCAACACGATCGCTCTCCGCTACGACGCGACCGACGACGACCAGTCCGTCGCGTTCCGGAACCTGTTCAAGGACCTCGACCCGAACGCCGCGACGCCGCCCATCACCGCGGCGACGGCACCGTCGGGCGGGTCCGCGGCACAGCCGTCGGAGGGGTTCTCAGCGCCGGAGGGCATGCCCGACCTCAACCCCGTCTTCTTGGCAATCCTCCAGTGGCCGGACTACCTGTCATTCACCTGGTGGGCGCGGTGGCTGATCAACCAGGGCTTCCAGCTCGTATGGCCGGGGGTCGGCGGCGGCGACATCTTCCAGTGGCTGTGGTCCGAAGTGGGCGGCGACTGGGATCGGATCTACACCGCCGGCAGCGCGTTCGGCCAGATCGGCGACTACTTCTCCCGACTGGGTGACGTCACCCGCGACGAGGCCGTCGCGATGTTCCAGGGTTGGACGGAGGGCGAGGCCGCGACAGCCGCCGGCGAGTTCTTCGCCGAGATCGTCGCCGCCTTCGAGGCCCAGCTCGCGCCCTACGCCGATCTGGAACTCAAGTACCAGAAGGCCGCCGCCTCGTCCTACATGCTGTGCCAGGCCGCATACTCCGGTCTGGACGCTCTCGGTGACCACGTGGTCGCGATGTCACTCGGCGTCGGCTCCATCGGCGAGGCGATCGCAGCCATCTTCAGCGGCGGCGCCACCGCGCCGATGGCGATCGTGTCCGCGGTCGCCGCCTTCATCACCGAGCTCTCCGCGATCTGGGGCTCCGCCGTGGCGGCCGTCATGGCGATCGGCGGACTCATGAACGGCCTGCAGGCTTCCTCCCTGACCATCACCAGCGTCCCGATCCCGGAAGCATGATGAGCGAGCTCCCTGACATCTCCCCCGTGCTCGAGCAGGTGTTCGGCGCGGGGTACCGATCCGACCTTCGCAGAACGCTGCTCGAACGTGCCGCCGAGACCGACGACCCAGCGTATGCCGATCGTCTCCGCGAGGCGGCGGACGGAAAGCGACCGCTGCGGTCCTTGCTCGCCGATCCGTCGTTCCAAGCCGCGCTCAAGCTGGACGAGGTCGACCGCGACGAGCTGGAGTCGCGGACGCCCACCCCGGAGCAGCAGCAGGAGCTGTCCCGGCGGCTGGCAGAGCACCGCGAGGAGCACGGAACGCTGACCTTCCCGCCCGTGGCGGACCTCGCTGCGTTCGCCGCTGACGCCCAGGCTCGAGCGCAGAGGACGCGTGACGTGGTCGCTGCCGACGAGCTGACGGGCTGGCAGGGGTCGCAGCAGCGCATCGAGGAGCAGCGCGCCGCCGAACGGGCGCGCGCGACAAACGACAGGCCGGAGCGAGGGACGGACCGTGGCTGAGCCGCTCGTCGTGCAGTTCCGGCCTGAGGCCCGTCAGGAATTCCAGCGCCGGGCCTCGCAAGACCCCGCGCGCCGCGGACGAGCGGCGATCGCACTCGCCACGCTGCTGACGTTGCTCGTCCTCGCCCCGTGGATCGCCGTCAACGTGGTTCAGGGATTCGAGCCGCGCAGCCTGGCACTGCTCGCTTTCCTGGTCGTGCCGGCCACGTTGGTCGCCTGGGGCCGGCGCAAGCTCCAGGACCGCCCCGCCGTCCTCGGTGCCGTCGCCTTCGTGGTGACTCCCGACGAGATCCAGTTCGAGGCACTGCCGTCCGCCAACTCGGCGCTGGCTGACGTCGCCGCGGACGTCTGGCCGACCGCCGAGACGACCGCCGAGATCCGCCCGTCGCGCGTCGTCGGCGATCGCCTCGTGCTCCGCCGTCCAGGGGCGCGGCGCCGGGTCTACCTCGCGGCGACGCTCGACACCCCTGCCGAGGTGATCTCCGCCCGCCTGACCGGGGCGTGACGGAACGCCGCTCATCGCCGACGGTCTGCGGCCCGGGCACGAGCCGGTTCCGCGGGGCAGCGCCGCGACGTGCGCGATCTCCGGTGCGGCTAGGTGATCTCCGTCTGGCGGGCCTGCTCGACCTTCGACGCGGCAGGGTCGACCCGGGGCAGCCGGTCGGCGTCCACGCCCCACGTGCCGTCCGGTTCCACCCGCCACGCGCCGAGGTGGAGGTGCCGGTGCCACTGCGCGATCCGCTCCGGCAGGCTCGAGTGCGCCACCCAGGCCGTGCCCGACTGGGGGTCGAACCGGAAGGTGTCCGTCGACCCGTCAGGCCGGGCCGCGAGAACGAGGTCCAGGAGGTGCACCTCGAGCACCTCCCACTCCCGCCGCCAGAGACGACCCCTCGCCTCCGCCGGGAGATCGGGGTCGAGCAGCGCGTCGTCGTCGCCGCTGACCTCGTACACGCTCACGCTGTGCCGCAGCGACGTCTCCAGGTCGAAGAACGCGCCCCGCGGGGTCAGCCCGGGAAGCTGCTTCGGCGTCCCCACGTCAGTGGAACGGCGCTCTCCGTCGTGCCAGGCCCAGACCGCCGCGACCTCATCGCTCAGGTCGAACCCGTGACCGCCCGCGATCTCAGGGATCCGGTCCAGGGGCAGGCCGGGGCGCAGCCGCGGCACCACCGCCGCGCCCAGACCGGCGATCCGGTCGACCCACCCGTCGAGCGCGTCGACGATCTCCGTGCCCGTCATCTCCAGCTCACCGAGCACCCACCTCGTCCGACAGCCACAGGGTCGTCGCGTACGCGGTCACGTCATCTGCTGGTCATCGCGGTGCGGCGCCGTCGTCGAACCAACCACGGCCGCCGGCGCCACGGGTGACGTCGCGCCCGGTGCACCCGACCGCAGCACGGACATCGCTCGTCCGAGGGACACGACGCGCTCGGCGGGCGCCAGCGGCGCGCGCACCTGCGCGGTGCCTACGGCCGCCGCCCGCGAGAAACCGGGCGAGTGGCCGAGCCCGTGGGCCCGGCGGTCACGCCCGCCCCGCGGCGCCGCCCCGCTTCGTGACCCGTCCCAGCAGCTCCTTGGCCCTGCGCTGGTTCTCGGGCTTCGACATCTCCCGTACCGCGACCTGCGCCGCCTTGGCGACGACCGCGCTCTTGAGCATCTTGCCGACGAATCCCATGGCCGGCCTCCTTCGCGTCGAGTGACGGCGACCGTAACCCGGGCGGCGCGGGAGCGCTCGGCCTCAGCCGACGCCAGGCGCCCCCAGCGCGTCCGTCAGCAGCCCGACCAGCGCCTCCAGCTGCACGTCCGTCGACGACGCCACGTCGTCCTCCCCCGCGCCGTCCAGCGCCCGCGCCGCGAGCCCGGACTTGCTGTCGATGAGCTCGGCGATCTTGGAGTCGATCGTCTGCGCGGCGATGATGCGCCAGGCGGTGACGGGCTCGTCCTGGCCGATGCGGTGGACCCGGTCGATGGCCTGGGTCTGCTCGGCGTAGGTCCAGGACAGCTCGGCGAGCACGAGGTTGGACGCGACCTGGAGGTTGAGCCCCACGCCGGCGGCCGTCAGCGAGCACACGGCGATCGAGACCTCGGGGTCGTTGACGAACGCGGCGACGTTCTTCTCGCGGGTGCGGGTGGTCTGCTCCCCGCGGATCGAGGCGAAGCGGATGCCGCGGTCGGCGAACGTCTGCTCGGCCTGGTCCATCACGTCGACGTGCTTCGCGAAGAACACGACCTTGCCGACGTTGCGGGCGAGCTGCGCGGCGTAGTCGGCGGCGGGGCCGGCCTTCGCCTGGCCGATGCGCCGGACCATCGTGAACACGTTCTCGCCGCCGGTCTTGGAGCTCGAGTCCTTGAGCTCGGACGCGGCGATCCGGCGGGCAAGGTCGAGGTCGATCCCGTCCACGGCGGCCGACTCGCCGCGGGTTGCGATCGCGGTCCGGTAGCGCTCGACCATGCGGGCGGCGAGCGCTGCTTCGGCGGCGCGGATCGAGCGGCCGGTGGCGCCGTCGAGCTCGACGGGGAGGTCCGCGACCCGGCGGGCGGGGATGTCGGCGACCACGTCGGCCTTGCGGCGGCGGACGATGCCCATGTCGATGACGGCGGTGCGGGCGGCGGTGGCGAAGCCCCGGTCGGCGGGCGTCAGGCCCGTGTCCTCGAGGGCGGTCATGAGGGCACCGAGCGGCTGCGTGTCGTCGATCCAGCCGAGCAGCTGCCAGATCGCCCGGAAGTCCTCGATGTCGTTGATCAGCGGGGTGCCGGTCAGGGCCATCATCAGCGGCCGGGCGACGCGCGCGCGGATCCGGTCGGCGATCGCGAGGACGTGCTGCGAGCGCTGCGAGCCCTTGTTCTTGATGAAGTGCGCCTCGTCGACGACCATCCCGCGGAAGCCGAGGTCGCCGAGCCAGCCGACGTGCCGGTCGAGGATCTCGTAGTTCACGATGACGACGTCCGCGAACGCGTCGACCTTCTCGCCGTCGCCGTGGACGACGGTGGCGCGGCGCTCCGGCGTCCAGAGCGCGACCTCGCGCGCCCAGTTCGTCTTCACGACGTTCGGCACCACGACGAGCAGCGGGTACGCGTCGGCGGCGCGGGCGGCGAGCAGCGCCTGCGCGGTCTTGCCGAGGCCGGGCTCGTCGGCCAGCAGGAACGTGCGGTGGCCGGTCGCGGTCGCGGCGACGACCTGCGCCTGGTGCGGCATGAGCTCGCGGCGGGGCGGGACAGGCACCGCGCGGGGCTCGGGCAGCGGCATGCAGGCGGGCGCGCCGGTGGCGGCCTGCTCGAAGGACCGGAACAGCGGCTCGAGCAGCTCCCAGCCGGCCAGCCGGCGGGGCTTCGGGGTCATCCGCTGGGCGGCGGCCTCGAAGTCGGGCGGCAGGAACGGGTTCGCGAGCTGGCGGGAGATCACCGAGCGCGGGACGACCCGGGTGTGCGCGCCGGGCTCCGGCACGACCGGGGCGGGCTCCGGCTCGGGCTCCTCGGGCGGCTCCATGCCGGCGGCGCGCATCATCGTCGCCTTCAGCGCGCGGGCCGCGTCGGAGACCTTCGCGTCCTCCGCGAGCAGCTGCAGGAGCGAGGTGTCGCGGGCGGCGGTGCGGGCCAGCATCGTCGCGACGCCGTCGAGCCGCTTGAGCTGCTCGGCGCGCTTCGCCTCGGTGAGGTCGCCGTCGGCGATCGTCCGGGCGCGCTCCTCGCGCACGAGCAGCGCCACCACCTGGAACTTCGTGCGGGTCGACGGCCGGAGCGGCGGGCGCTGCACGGCGCGGTCGACCTCGGCGGCGGCCTCGGCGAGGACGGGGATCAGGCCCTCCTCGGACCTGCGCGCACCGCGGCGGCGCTGGCCGGCGGCCTGGCGCCCGCCGGACGCGGCGCGCGAGCCCGACGCAGAACGCGAGCCGGAGCCCGCTCCGGACGCGGAACGCGCCCCCGCGGAACGTCGTCGGCCCGAGCCTGGTCCTGCCACATCTCCTCCTTCGACGAGCCACCGCGGCCGCGACGGCGGCACGGCACGCGACGGCTGCACGACGCACCGCGCGTCGGGCACACCCCGGCCGGGCGGTCCGGAGTGCGACCTCCGTGCCCGGGCGGCACCGGCCGGCCCGCCTCCTGGGCCGCAGCCGCCGACCGCCGGGACCTCGCCGCCGTCGACGAGCTCGCGGGCCGGCAGCACTGCACCTGCCGGTCGCCGGGGATTGCCGGACGCCTCGCGGGGCCACGACGTGGACCACCGCGGATGCGTCGCCGTCGGGAGCAGCCTAGCGCCGCCGCGGCACGGCGCGACGCGGCGCATGCACCGATCGGTCGATGCCCGCATCCACCGACCCGCGCGCCGGCCCGGCCGATCCCGGTGCCGCCGCCGGCCGCCGAGGCTTGAGCCATGACGATCACCGACGCCGCGAACCGGGGCAACCCCGCGGTGACGACTCCGTGCGCCTGGGCAGACTCGAACTGCCGACACCCGCTTTAGGAGAGCGGTGCTCTATCCACTGAGCTACAGGCGCGTGGGCCGGGCCAGAAACGTGGTCGGAAACCCGGCGAGGATCGCCCCGGGTAGGTCCGTGCGTGTTCTGGTCGGTCCCGTGCGGCGCGGGTCGGGCCTGGACGGTCCGATCAGCGCGGGTTCAGCCTACCGGTGCGTGGGACGGGGATGCGCCGGTAGCCCCTCGAGGGGGCTGGTGTCGTCGTTCTTCGGTTCGGAGCCTCAGGCCACGAGGCCAGGGGTCTCGTCGCGTTGGCGGCGCCGGTGGTACCAGTCGGCGACGGCGTTGTGCGTGACCGCGAACGACAGCATCACCAGCGCCTGACGCTCGGTGGTGAGAGCGACCATGCGCCCGCGGTAGAGCCAGTCGTCGAGCTGGGAGTGGGACGACTCCGCGTCGTTGCGCCACGCATACGTCTGGTCGTAGACCGGGCTGCCGGGCGGGTGCATCCGCAGGTGCTCCGCTCGGTTGAAGCCGGTCTTCGCGTCCGTCGCCGACGACGTGAGCCGTTCCAGGTGAGAGTGGCCGCACGGGAGTGTCAGTTCGACGTACCACCGCGCTTCGGGTGCCTTCCCGCGAGCGATGACCTTCCCGGGCAGGGCGTGGAACAGCACTGTGACGGCTTCGTCCGCGAGCACCTCGAGCACGCCGAGCGCACCGTTCTGCTTGTAAAGGGTCGTGGCCTGGTCGCAGATGACACCGGTGGACTTGTCGACGTGCTCGCACGTGACGGTCCTGAACTGCTCACGTCCGGCGGTCTGCTCGTGCGGCGGGTTGACGACCGCCAAGCCGGCCTTCATGAGCTCGTCGAGGTGGACGCCGCGCAGAGCACCGTCGTACCGGACGCCGAGCATGCCGGCGGCCCGCTTCTTGAGCTCGAGGAGCTTGCGGACGGCGACACCCGCCTCGCCACCCGATCCCTTCTTCGGCACGAGCGCCAACCCGAGGATCATCCGGGAGTTCGGTAGGGCGTCACCGTCATCGTCGACCAGCCGGGAGGACTGCAGGTAGAACTTCAGGCCGTCGACCGGATGCCCGCCGCCTTCGGTGTGACGCTCGAAGTCGATGTGCTGCCCGGCGGCGATCCGCTTCTTGAGGACCTCGCGGCGCATCGGCATCGCCGGCACAGTTCCGTCGCCGGAGACGACACAGCTGCGAGGAGGGTTCGGGGTCATCGTCATCGACGACTCCAGGATCCCGTGCTCCTGAGCGGTGCGCACCGCCCCGAGCTCGAAGACCTCGACCAGCTTCTCCCAGTACGGGACCAGGTAGGCATCGCGGTTGTACAGACACTGGCCGCGAGTCGGGCCGTGCATGGGAAGGTCGATGCCGCGCTTGGCCCAGACCTTGCGGATCTTGCACCACACGTGACGCTTGCCCATCCAGGACGCCGCTGCGCGATGGGAACCGTGCGCGACGACGAGGAGCATGAACAGGACGTACACCGACACATCAAACTCGCTCGGACGCCCGGGACCATTCTCCTCACGCGGGGGCAGGGCCCGCACCAGGTCCCAGATGATCGGAGCACGCAGCACCTCGTAGGCGCGGTCGTCCTTCGTCCACGAGTAGTCGCCGGACCGGTCGTCGTCGGTGTAAGCCTTCAGCCCCATGGGTCAGCGCTCACCCGCCCAGTCCCATGCCACCGCACGGGCTGCGGTGTCCAGCGATGAGACCCCGAGAAGGCGAGCCGCCAGCTCAATGCGTCCGGTCGCGTCGAAGACGGCTCGCGCGGGCACCGCGGTCAGGGACGTCGGACGCAGCTCGGGGTCGTCACCGAGGCCCGCACGACGCATCACGTCCTTGACCGTCGTGCACACCCGAGCCTGCTTCTGACCGTCGGACCCCTCTGAGCCTGTCGCGAGGACGATCCGGTCCGGTGAAGTGTTGGGCTGGCGCACCAGAAGGAGGTCCCGGCGTGCGGCCAGCGCCTGCAGGTAGCGAGACTCGACGTCCAACGTCCGAGGCGCGAACTTCACCGTTCCAGGTGCGCGCACCGCACCGACCTCGAAGTCGATGTCATCGATCGTGACGTGCCCGACCTCGCCGGAGTGCACGCCGCTGAGCATGAGCGCGACGGTCGCCGCGTGCCGACGCACGCGGCCGCCCGCCCACGCGCGCATCCACAGCAACTCGGTCTCATCGTCGCTGAGGGGGCGAGTCGTCGAGGCCGTCCTCATCGGCAAGTCGATGTCGCGTGCCGGGTCGTCCCATGTGAGGGACAGCTCGCGCGCCGTCCGGTAGAACGCCCGCAGCACGGCACGCCGCACCTGCATCGTGGAGACGGCAGCCTCAGCAACGTCGCCTCGGCGGTCGCGTCCTCGGGCTCGCACGAACGACTCGACGAGCATCACGTCGACACCGGTCAGCGCCTCGACGCCGAACGCCTTCGCGTACCGGGAGAACCGCTGCATCAGCAGGTCGAACTTCTCCAGGCTCTGCGGGCGGAGCTGGTCGTTGTCCGACCAGTGGGCCACAACCCGGGTGCGGGCTTCGTCGATGGTGATGTTCATGGCCGACCGTCCAAGAAGCATCGGGGCGGAGAACGCGCCCTGGACCCACGTCGTGGGGCTGGTAGTGGAATCGCCCGGGGCCCGGGTGAGGTGCGCTGTGCGGGGCAGGTACGACGACGTGCCCGCCTGGCGGTGACCTCGGGTGGTCGCCGGGCGGGTGGACGCGGTCGTGATCACAGCGTTCGTCTGCACGACTTCAACGTCTCAAGCGGGTCTTACAGAGCACATCCGCGGCCCCGAAAAGCCCTCCCCGCATCTGGTTCGCTCGACCGCGGGAACGGCGACGACGTCGGTCGCGGTGAACATCGCCGCAGGTCAGCGCATATCCGGCACCTTCGGTGCACAGGTGCAACGAGGGGGCACGCTCCGAGCAGCCAGCGCCTACCGCCTCACCTAGCCCGCACTAGCGAACGCCTGGCTATCACGCGCGGTTTACGGAGCACTTCTGCGGCCCTGAAATTCTGGTCCCCGGATCCGGCGACCTAGCCCCTTCGATTCACGGGGCACTTCTGCGGCACCGAAGATCGCTCGCCGGGCACCCGCCCCATACCCACTTACGGTGCACGAATCTTGCACCGTAAGTCGCTCGCCGGTTAGCGTCCGCGCCATGGAGGTCCGGAACTGCGAGCGGTGCGGCACGCCGATCCACCAGGACCGGGGGCGGCCCGCGAAGATGCATCCCGCATGCCGTCAAGCAGCCCGGTCCGAGTACGACAAGGATCGGCCCGCGCGCCGGCGCGCCACCGAAAATCGGATGCGGCCGGCGATGCTGCAGATCGTCAAGAAGCTCGCGACCGCCAAGGGTCGCGCCGAGGTGCACGAGCTCACGCAGTGGGCGGACCGGGCTCTCAGGGACGAGCTCGCGAAGAACATCAGCAGCCATGACCGACTCGCTCACGGTCGGCGCCTGGAGGTCGTGGACCTCCTCGACCAGACCGTCCGGCACGCCGCCCGCATTCCCGGGCTGAACAAGGCGAGCACTCGCGAGCTCGACGAGAAGTGACCGGCTGACGCCGAGAACAGCACCAGGCACGGGAACCTCCAGGGACGTGACGTGCACTCCGAGACCGCGACGGGTCTGACTGGCGGTGCGGGCCGGGGACGGCTCGCGACGCGGGCGCCTCAGGCCGGCTCGTCGCCGAACCAGCGCACGGCTTCCTGCTCGTCGACGTGGAGCATCAGCGAGATCAGCCACCACGGATCACCGGCCGCGCGGGCACGCTGAACCGCGCCCCGGAGCCGGTCGTCGGCGTCCTGCCAGGCGCGGTGAGCGACCCCGACCACCCGCAGGTGCCGGCCGGTGCGCCAGCCATCCCCGCCGTTCGGGAGCTCGTAGTCGTCGAGCCCGGTGCGGACGGGCGTGACCTCGTCACGTAGTGGCACACCGCACGCCGGGCAGAACCGGTCGGCGTCATGGTGCGGGTGCGTGCACTTCTCCCGGCGCAGCTGGGTGCGCACCGCGGCGGCGACGACCCGCAGCGCCCGCCGGTGGTTCACCCACCGGCCGGTGAACAGGTCGGCCGAGTCACCGCTGCGCGCCACGACGAGACGAGCACCTGCGGGGGCCCGCCACGGGTCGAGGTCTGGCTGACCTGCGGGCGCGACGACCACGGTGTACGTGCCCCCTCGATCGCGGAGGTAGTACCGGCGGCCGTCGACTCGACCGGCGATCACCCAGGGCGCACCCGGGACCTCCTCGGTCGCTTCGATGTCGAGCTCCGCCGCGGCAGCCTTCAGGTCCCGCATGCTCTCCAGCCGCGCGGCCTCCATCTCGGGGCGCTGCTGCTCGATGACTCGGTTGCCCTCCACGAGGTGCGCGGCGCGGTCGGTGCCGGTCCACTGGCACGAGCACAGGTCGCTTCCGTGCTTGTCGGGCTGGCCGGGTCGCGGGTGGCAGGAGCACTCGCAGGCGGCTGCGGCGTCGGGGTCGGGGTCGCGGATGTTCCCGGGCTGGACGTCCAGGAGCTGGCGGCGGGCAGCGGTGCGCTCCTCGCGGGTGCGCTCAGGCTCCTGGTCGGCGGCACCGAACGGTGCAGCGTCGGGGCCGTCGTCAGCCACGTGCGTCCACCTCCGGCAGCTCGTCGACCGTGACCACGGGCGTCGTGCGGCGCACGGTCAGGTCGGCGGCCGGGTCGAGCGGCTCGAGGTATAGCCACATGTCCTCGCCGATCACGATGCCGTTCGCCATGGTCACGCCGACCCGGTGCTGAACGCCCGTGACGTGCACAGCCTGGTCGTCGCGGCGAAGCGTTCCGAGCGGGTACCTCGGGTCGTCCCCGGCAGGGCCGGAGGTGATCCTGGTGGCGGTGACCGTGCCGTTCGGACCGGTGGACTCGATCAGGTGCATCGCTCCGGAGGCGGTCGTCACGAGCCACCGCCCGGCGCGGTGCAAAGGGTCAACGGGTGCGCTCATCGGGCCCGCCGTCCTCGCCGGGGTGCACGATCGGGTGCAGCGGCTGTTGCATGGGGGGCCGCAGCAGGCCGATGACGTCCCAGCCGAACGCCGCGGCGTCGAAGCGGCCGGTGCGCCAGTGCGCCCAGGACAGGGCGGCCGCGTTCAGGTACCGCTCGTGCTGCAGAGTCCACGTGTCCCACGCGACGATCACCGCGATGCGCGTGCCACCGTCGGTCAGCACGATCGGGGTCCCCGCGTTCAGGTCGGGCACGAGTTCGTCGTAGTGCGGGACGACGTCGGCCACCGGCTCGAGACGTTCCAGGTGCTCCCACACGGACCCGCGCAGTCGCTCAGCGGGCCCCGTCACCGCCGTCACCGCCCTCCGCGGGGCGTTCCACGGCGTGGGCCGAGGACGGGCCCGACTCCGCTTCCGGACGGCGGCGCAGGATCCGAGTCACGCCGGTGGCGCGCCCGGCGACGTCGAGCACCCCAGTCCGCCACGCGCTCCTGAACGCCGCGGTCACGCCGGGGAGCCTCTTGCGCAAGTCCACGAAGACGGGCACGGCGTCTTCGGCGAGCTCCACCCGGGTCGACAGCGACCACAACCACGGGCGCTGGACGCCGGTCACAGCCGGTCGTCCTGCGGGAAGGCCGGCAGTGCCGCGAGTTCCTCGGCTTCGACGTAGTCGATGGAGGTCACCAGCCGCTGGATCCAGTAGCCGTACTGCTGGCCACCGGGCTCGAAGTCGTAGGTGTACTTGTGGCGGTCCCCCACCCGGATGACGCCCTGATCGCCGGCGAACAGCGACTCGACCGCGACCAGCGGCGCCCACCGGTCGTCGGCGAAGCCGAGAGAGGACCCCGGTCCGGGCTGGCGCAGCAGCAGCCAGGAGTCCGCGTCCACGTAGTAGACGGTCTGGCTCGCAGACCGCACCGCCCACACCCCGGCCGCGTCGGCGAGGACGAGTTCGTCGACGTGCATGCCAGTCACGGCCTGATCCGGAAGGCGGGGACCGGGTGGTGCTCGTCCCACGGTTCGGGGGTCGGGTCGCCGTGCACCGCGGCGCGGACCTCGACGTCGGGCGTCCGGCCCGCGGAGTGCTCGAGCATGGTCCGCACGGCGCTCTCGTACCCTTGGCGCCACCCGCGGCGGTACTGCTCGCGGGCGCGCAGGCCCCCGGACCCGGCGACCACGGTGATAGCGAAGCAACTGACGGCGATGCCGACGGGCTCGCCGGTCAGGAGCGAGGCGATGCCGCCGATGAGTGCGACGGCCACAGTCGCGATGGTCGGCGCCCACCACAGGACCTGGGCCCGCGCCGCGGACTCGGGGCGGAGCCTACGGAGAGCGGAATCGGACTGTCGCATGGTCGCCTTCCCTCGCTGAGCGGGTGGGACGTCGCGCGCGTCGGCTGCTTCAGGGGATGGTGCGACCTTCCCCGCGCCTCATCTCGCGTCGACCGAACTCCACTCATAGTAGACATCGCCGAGCGTCCGTCAAGCCCCGGGGAGCCCCCGCTGACCTCGGGAGGAGGACTGTTAGTAGTAACGTCTAGACAATGATGGTCGATCATGCCTCCACTCATAGGGGGTCGATGTGCGACCTCCGGCCTCCTAGCGTCGAGCGGGTGCAGCGCCAAGAACCGGAAGCGACCCAGTTGCGCGCTTTCGGTGCGACCCTGCGGCTGATCAGGACCGACGCCGGTCTGACACAGGAACAGCTCGCACACGCCGCCGGCGTCGGACGCACCTACATCGGCGAGGCCGAGAACGGCGTGCGGAACCCGACGCTCACAACGATCTGGCAGCTTGCCGCCGCGCTGCGCGTATCGCCGCGATCGTTCTTCCCCCACGTGGAGCCAGAGGAGCCCTACGGTCGCCCGTGACGCCAGTACGCGCACCCTTCATGACCCGAATGCCGGGACGCGGACTGGAACGCGACCGAACTGGGCCGCCCCGGGCTCAGTGGAGGAGCCGCGATGGAACCCGGCTCGGTGTGCACGAGTAGGACCCGGTCTCGCGGCGCCCGACCTTGCCTACCCCGCGGGGCTGCGGTGCGCCAACTCTGGGGCGACATCGATGTACGCGCCGACGTCTGCCACCGACACGACCGGGTGTGTCGGGTAGATCAGGTCGGCGTAGCCGCTGGAGACTCTCACGGCCTCGAAGTGCCGGACCGCCGAGTCGATCTTGTGCCGCTCGGAGGCCCGGAGCTTGCTCTTGTCCGTCGTGCCCTTAGTCTCGACGACGAAGTAGAGGCTCTTCTCCCCGTCCCGTTCGATGACGGCCGCCCAGTCGGGGTTGTAGTTCCCGAGCGGCGTAGGAATCCGAAACCGCGATGGGAGCTTGACGAAGAGCTTGACGTCGCTCTGCTTCTCCAACTGGTCGGCGAAGGCCCGCTCGACCTCCGAGTCCGTGACGAGCGACTCGAACACCGACTTGGCGAACTTCTTCGGCTCTCCGTACTCGTCAACGATGATGTTCCCGCCGTCGCCGACATACCCAGCCAGGTCGTCGTCCGTGAAGATCTCCTGCGAGTACCAGCGCTCGTCGTCGTGTCGGTCCGCCGGGACCGGCTCGTACTTCACGCCATCGACGAGGAGCTCCTCCTTGGCCGTGGTGACGGCTGTCGTGACCTCGTCGATGAACCTCTGCGGGTTGTGCCTGAACTGGTGGAGCCTCCCGGACTCCGTCAGCACGTGCGCCAGCGTGGCTCTCGTCAGCTGCGTCCTGTCAGCGAGCACCGAGAGGATGTCGGGCAAGTCGTTCGCATCGGCGTACTCAACCTGGGCACGAGACTGAGAAGCAGCACCCTCGCCGACACCCATCTGGTCGAGCTTCACCCTCGTGCTCACCCAGGACGCCTTCCGCCGCGGCACAGGCGGCATCGCCACGAGTGCAGCCGTCAGCTCCTCCCGGAGGATCTGCTCGTCAACGTCGACCGAGTAGACGGTGCGGTGCTTGATCCGGTCCCACAAGGCGCGGAACTCGGGGCCTTCGAGCCGTTCCTTGACGAGCGGGACGTCGCGGCGTTCGCGGGCCTTCTTGATGTCGATCGGCCTGGCGACGCGGCGAATCGCGTCGAAGACCGTCTTTACCGCAGGCTGAGGGACGACCGTCCTAAGCGTCTCGAGAAGCGCGTCGGGCTCGCTGCGGACCATCTCCCGCAGGGCGTCTTGGACATTGCCCTTGGCGTCAACATGGCCGGCGTCGCGCAGCGTCGTGACGAGCGCCTTCGCAGTCTCCGCGCCGAGTGGCACCACAGGTGCGCCGTCCGCGTCGCTCTCCTTGAACTTGAGCGCGGCAAGGGCATCGACTGCGATGAGCCCGAACACCATGCCGAGGTCCTCGGCAAGCTCCTTCTGCAGGCCGTCGGCGAACGTCGCGTAGTCCTCGTTCGCGATGACCGTGAGCCGGTTGATCATCTGTCCGTGCACGCGTTCGAGGTGCCCGTCAGGGTGCAGCTCCATCGCCAGGCGCAGGCCACGCCCGATCGCCTGACGACGCCAGCGTTCGGTGCCCATGTTCCGCAGCACACAGATCTGGAAGACGTTCGGGTTGTCCCAACCCTCCTGGAGCGCGGAGTGGCTGAAGATGAAGCGGATGGGAGTGCCCGGCGTGGTCAGCCACTCCTTGTTCTTCATGATCTGCTCGTAGGCCAGGGACGCCTGCTGGCGGCCCTTGTCAGTCGTCTCCGCCGTGTCGACGAAGGTGTCCCCACCCTTCTTGCTTCGGTCGATGGAGAAGTACCCCTGGTGCGCCTCGGCAGCGACCTCCTGGGGAGACTTCGTCGTGCGGAGAATCTCGTACTTCGACTCCGTCGCGATCTTCGCGTACTCCTCCTCAAAGATGCGTGCGTACTCGCCGAGCTGAGCATGGCCGTCCTCGTAGACGCGGTACTTGGAGACGGAGTCGACGAAGAACAGGCTGAGCACCTTGATCTTGGGAGCACCGGCCTTGGCGCGCTCGGTGAACTCGACCTCCTTGGCCAAGTGCTGGCGGATGGTGCGGGCGATCATTCGCCGGGCCCGCTCCTCGGCCGTCAGGTCGTCGCCCACGGTTTCGCCGGCGCGAAGGGGTTTGGAGAGCGTGGACAGCTCGATCCACTGGTCGTCGCCCGCCCCGATATTCTCGACGTCGAGGTGCCGGTAGCGCTCCAGGCCGGTCTCGTCGGCAAGATTGTCGCCGACCTCGACGGTGATCGTCCTGCGCTTGGTACCCGAGGGGGGATCGACCTCGATCTTGGCGCGGAAGTTGCCGCCCGCCCGGGAGGTCGAGATCAGCTTGACGTAGGCCGAGGTGCCAGATGCCTCTGTCTCTAGTGAGTCGATCTCGATCTGCTTGACGAGCTGCTGGTCGTAGGCGGCGATGGCGTCGAGTCGGTACACGAGGTTCGCCTTGTCACCCTTGGGGTGCGTGGCCGAGTACCGGACCGTGGCCAGGGCGTTGAACTCCTCCAGGGCCTTGCGGCCGGCACCCTTGCGCTTGCCAAAGCCGGCGTCCCCGTAGACCGACTGCGGTTCGTCGACGATGATGATCGGCCGTGTCGCCCTGATGAGGTCGATGGCGGCCTCGCCGCCAAGGGCTTCGGCGTTCTTGTAAATGTTGTTCGTCGTCTTGTTGATCGCCGCGACCGTCACGATCATGATCTGGACCGAGTCCGCGACGGCGAAGGACCTCACGCGCGACAGGTTCGCCGAGTCGTACTGGAAGTGCTCCATCGCCGGGTTGCCGTACAGCGAGCCGAGGTGCTCGCGCAGCTGGGAGATCGAGGTCTCGACGCCCTCCTTGATCGCGACCGACGGCACGACGATGACGAACTTGGTGAACCCGTACTTCTCGTTGAGCTCGTAAATGGTCCGCAGGTAGACGTACGTCTTGCCGGTCCCGGTCTCCATCTCGACGGTGAAGTTCATCGACTCCAGGGAGTCCTCGGGCACGAGGCCGGTCGCGTCCTGAACCTTGTGGAGGTTGCCGAGGATGGACTCGTCGTCGAGACGGAGCCGGTTGCCGACACCGAGGTCGGAAAGTTCATCGAAACCGGCCTGGACACCGGCGTTCGCGAGCACGGTGAAGTTCGAGACCATCGCCTCCTGGCCTTTGAACAGCCCCGTGACGGCGTCGATGGCCTGGCGCTGGTACTCCAGGTCGGACTCGAACTTCCACGAGCTCGACGATGCTGTGGTTGCCACTCAGATGCTCCGGAGATTGGTGATGCCAGCCTGGTTCAGCGCGGCGGCGAGGTTGAGCTTGGCTGCGGAGTCGGCGAAGCCGGTGTCGCGGACGACGACGGCCGCCTCGGTGACCGGGCCCTCCTCGTCGCGCCAGGTGCGGATCGCCTGAGCGATCTGCTTCGACTCGTCGACGGTGATGTCGGTCCCGAAGTAGGCGAACATCGTGCCGGCACCCAGGTTGTACAGCGGAGATCCCGCGACGTCCTGCTGCTCGACGGGCGTAGTCAACTCCAGGCCAAGACGCAGCATCATCTCGACCAGAAGGTCGTCTGTGGTGCGCCCTGGCAGCAGGTTGTCGACGGCGGTCGCCACGGCATCCTCAAGCGACTGCTCGCCGATGGTGCCGTCCCACTTGCGAGTGTTCGATTCGGCGAGGTGATACGAGCGGAAGCCTAGGTCGAGGCTTCCCGCATTCAGGCCCTGAACGTCGGCGATGGCCTTTCCCGCGCGACGCAAGCGCTCCCGGGCGATGTCTGCGATCGTCTTGTACTTGGCGTGCTCGACTGGCTCGTCAATCTGCACGAGAATGTACTGCCGTCGGCCGCCGGCTTCTGGGTCCTCAAGAGCGTCCGTCGCGTTTAGCTCCATCACGGCGTGGCCAGTCGAGCCCGACCCCGCAAAGAAGTCGAGGACGACTGCGTCCCTGTTGGACCCTGATACCGCGTTGATCCAGGCCCCAAGCACGCCTGTGTCCTTCGGATAGTCGAACACCTTCTCGCCGAGAAGGCGCGCCAGGCCGTCGCTGGCGGGCGCCCGTTCCTGGGTCACGATGGGACGGATCGCCTGTTCATCCATGTCCGAGAGGAGGCGCTTGAACCGAGGAGTGGTTGTGTGGTCAGGGCCGAAGATGATCTGCCCCTGCTTGATGCGCTCGTCCATCGCCTCACGCGAGAGTCGCCAACCGTTGGGGTGCATTGGGACCGGTTTGCCAGTCTTGGGATGCAGAACATCGAACCGCAGGTTCTCGCGCGGGTTAGGGCTCGCGAGGTTGTCACGAGTGAAGATCCGGCCTTGCTCATCGATCTCGCTGTATGCCTTGAGCCCAGGCTCGGTATCCGGACGCGTGCGCCACCATTCGCGGAAGAGCTCGGTCGCGACGGCGGCGTTGTGCTTCGACTTCTCCCACGCCTTGGCCCCAGCCTCGATGACCAGGTCGTACCCCTTCTTCGGGGTCTTGAAGCGGACGTCGTTGGCGACCAGGACGTTCTTGTTGGCCGCGTAGATGAGCATGTAGTCGAGGCCGCCGGACGTGAAGCGTGCGTCGTTCTTGCCGGAGCCCTGCCACACGACGTTCGCGAGGAAGTTCTCGGAGCCGAAGACTTGGTCGAGGAGCATCCGGAGGTTCGCGTGCTCGTTGTCGTCGATCGCGGCGATGACGACGCCTGTCTGCTTGAGCAGGTCCCGCGCCGCCCACAGGCGGGGGTGCATCATGTCGAGCCACGCTGAGTGGCGCCGCCCAGAGGCGTCAGTGTTCTTGACGAGGCGGCCTTCGTCATCGCGCTCGCCAATCTGAGCCTCGAACTCGTCCTTCGGCGTCACCCGGGAGTCGTGATAAACGAGGTCGCTACCGGTGTTGTACGGCGGGTCGATGTAGATGACATCGACCTTGCCGGCGTAAGCCCGGCGGAGCAGGCGCAGCACTTCGAGGTTGTCGCCCTCGATGACGAGGTTCTTGGTCGAGTCCCACTGCACCGACTCATCGGGGCGTGGGAGCACCGTTCCGGTCGGGGGGAGCAGGGCGAGCCGCCTTGATGCGGCCTTCCCCGGCCACGAGAGGCCGAACTTCTCCGCAGTCGACGGGAGTGCTTCCTCGCCAACGAGCTGCTTCAGCGCCTCGAAGTCGATGCCGTCCTCGGTGACGGCTTCGGGGAACACCTCGCTGACGAGACGTGCCAGAGTCTGTGCGTTGGTCTTGGCTTCGCCGGGTCCGGCGAGGGTGTCGATGGGTTCGAACGGCTCTGTCACGATCCTGCTCTCGGTTCTACTAGCGGTGTTGTTGCTGGTGGTGAGCGTAGAGGAGGCCCCTGACATCCTCGATCTCGGCGTGCAGCGTCTTGGCCCGTGTGTTCAAGTGGATGCGCTTCGGAAGGGACTTTTCCTTCTGTGCCTGGCGTGTGACGGTAGTGAGATCGGCTTGGAGGCCGTCGAGGCGGCGGCGCTCGGTGATGGCGTGCTCGGCGTCAAGGTCAGGCGACCCGTTGCCGTCGGTCGCGATCGCCTTAGCAAGGTCCTTGTAGTACGCCCAGAGATCGGTGCGGACAAGCTGGCCGACGTTGAGTGAGCCTTCGGGTAGCGAGGCGAGGTCTCCGGCGATGGATGCCTCGACGACGGAGCGTGAGTCGTCGGTCTGGCTGACCCGGGTCAGTGCGGCGGAGATCGCCACCCCGTCATCAGGTGCCTTGAGCAGGACGATTACGGGGCGTGGCATCGAGCGGTGCACGAGGTCGAGGGCGCGCGCCTGGTCCTTCGCACTGACCTGGCCTGCGAGCACGAGCGAGATCACCGCGACGTCCTGAACACGCCGCCCGGGTTCGCGATGTTCGGCGATGCCCGTGGTGGCGGGGGTGAGCACCGCTTCGACGGTCGCGCTGGCGATGGCGTTGGTGGTGAGTTTTCGGTCGTTGGCGGTCTCGGCGGCCATGTCGAGCAGGAGCTTCTTGGTGAGCCGCTCGCCGACGAGTGCGCGCTCGGGGAGCCCAAGGGCTTGGACGGGGTCGGATGTCACGGTACGAGCGCCATCCACGCGATGAGGTCGACCGACGCCCGCCCGGCAGAGGCGCCGCCACGACCGAGGAGCGAGGGGCCTGCGGTGAAGAGCGATGCCACGCGGTTCTCGGTGCCCTTGCCGGTCGCCGCGGTGATCGCGGCCTCGAGCAGCCCGCGGTAGTGGTGCATCCGCGCGCCGCCTCGTGTCCGCCTGGCAAAGCTCGCGACCGCTTCGGCATCGACTGAGGGCGCGTCCATGCCGTGTCGCCGCAGGACGTCCAGGGCGAGCTTGGGCTCGTCGACCGCGTGGGCGACCATGCCGTCGTCGGTAACGTAGAGCAGCAAGAAGGGGGCGAGCGGATAGGCCGGCGGAAGCGGGATCTCCTCGTCGCGGACGCGGAGCAAGAACACGGCCCCTGGGCCGAGGCCCTCGGCGTCAAGGGTGGCGTCGAACCGCGCGACTCCATGGAGGGCCTGGGGCCACTGTGCCAGTTCGGCGAGAGCGTTGGCGTCGCGGGCCGCAGCGTCCATGCGGAAGTCGGAGAGGGTGAGATCGGTGATGCTCAGCCCGCCGGCGAGATCCTCCATCGTCGGGGCGGCGGTCTGCATCTGCTCAAGCTGTTTGCGCCGGTACTCGAGGTCGTTCATCGCCTTCTGCTCGGCCTCGGTGAGGAGGTTCTCCTCGCCAGTAGCGGACACGTCGAGCAGCGCCATGCGGCCCGAGACACGCTTTTCGAGGTTGATGTACGACTCCAGGTCGAGGTCCGGCCAGAAGTTCACGAGCTGCACGCTGGTGTTCTGGGTGCCGAGCCGGTCCACGCGGCCGAAGCGCTGGACGATCCGAACCGGGTTCCAGTGGATGTCGTAGTTGACGACGGTGTCGCAGTCCTGGAGGTTCTGGCCCTCGGAGATCGCATCGGTGGCGATGACGAGATCGATCTGGTCGGCGGCCGGGTCCCCGGACTTCGACAGTGGCGAGAACGCTGTCAGGACGCCGAGCATGTCCGTTCGCGGCATCTTGAGCGTGGCCTTGGCCGTCGAACCCGTCACGAGCGCGACGTGGATGCCGAACTCCTTCTGCGCCCACGGGGCGATGTGCTCGTACAGGTACTCCGCGGTGTCGGAAAAGGCCGTGAAGACGAGGGCCTTGCGGTTGCCGGTGTTGTAAGGGTTCTCGATCTTCTCGCGCAGATTGTCCTTGAGCTTGGCGAGCTTGAGGTCGCGGGCAGGTGTGACGACCGACATCTCGTCGAGAAGCTCGCGGAGTGCGTCGCGGTCCTCTTCGAGCTCCTGGCGCCAGCGGGGGCGGTCGATGTCCGGCAGGAGGACCTTCACGTTCGAGCCGACGACGGCGTCCTCGAACATCGGGTCGTCGAAGTTGAGGTCGTCCCAGTCGCGGCCCTCGATCTCTGCGAGCGAGATGGCGCGGGAGTGGTCGGCATCGTAGGCGTCGAGCTTGTCGATCGTTGTCTGGACCGTGTGGAGCATCTTGCCGACGGTCATCGCCATGGAGTTCACCGAGGACTCGAGGCGCTTGAGCAGGTTCACCCGCAGGAGGTGAACGACGTTGTTGTCCCGGTGCTCCTGGCGGAAGATGCGCTCCCCGGACCCGGCGATCCTGTGGTCATAGAGGTGGGCGTACCTGTCGCGATGGCTGGGCAGGACGTACGACATCGGCTTGTACGAGGCGAGGTTCAGCCCGAGGATCTTGCGATTGAGGTCCGCAAGGGGCATGAGCTCGTCGCGGGCGTCGATGGCCGACTTGATGTTGACCGGCTTGCGGCGGTCCGGGAATCTCCCCACGTCGGAGGTCCCATAGTACTTCTCGATGTGCTTGCGCGACCGAGCGATCGTGACCAGATCGAGGAGCCGGATGTAGTCCAGGCCGAGGTGGCTCACGAGTGACTGCGCCGATCGCTGCGCCTCCGGTGTCGCCTGCCAGGCGCGGAACCGGGTCTGAGCTTGCCGCAAGGTGGACGCGATGCTCTTGATCCCGTCACCGACCAGGGCATCGTCGTTGCCCTCCGTAGCGAACAGCACCTGGTTCTTCAGGTCCGCAAGACGCGTGTTCACCGGGGTGGCAGAGAGCATCAGGACCTTGGTCTTCACCCCTGCCCTGAAGACGTCCTCCATCAGCTTCTGGTACCGCGTCTTGGTGTCCCGCCGTAGCTGGGGGTTGTTGCGGAAGTTGTGTGACTCGTCGATCACGACAAGGTCGTAGTTGCCCCAGTTGATGTGGGAGAGATCGATGTCGCCCGAGAACCCGATGTCCCGGCTGAGGTCCGTGTGGTTGAGGACGTCATAGTTGAACCGGTCATCAACGAGTGGGTTGCGCACGTCATTGCTGCGATAGATCGTCCAGTTCTCACGAAGTCTCTTGGGCGCCAGGACCAGGACGCGGTCGTTACGGAATTCGTAGTACTTGATGACCGCGAGCGCTTCGAACGTCTTCCCGAGGCCGACGCTGTCGGCGATGATGCAGCCGTTGTGTCGCTCGAGCTTCTGGATGGCACCGAGGACGCCGTCGCGCTGGAACTTGTAGAGCTTCTTCCACACCTGGGTCTCGTAGAAGCCCGTCATTCCGCGCCGACGGGTGTCGTCGGCGGACTCGGCGAGGAAGTCCTCGAACAGCGCCGTGATGACCCGTAAGTACACGGACTCGGGATCGTTGTCGCGAACTAGCTCGCGCAGACGGGCGAGGAACTGGTCGCCGACCGGCGCCGCAAGAGTGTGGTCACCCCAGAGCTGTGCCATCTGCTTGGCGATCGGTGCCACTGCCTGGTCGCCGACGTGCTCCTGCAGCAGCTGAAGACTCTCAGCCGCGATGACACCCAGACTCTCGGAGTCGAACCCGGCGCCCGTTAGTGCGTACGGTGCCGGGCCGTCCACGTGCACCCAGGTCTCTCGCGTCCGCCGCCTGAGCTCACGCACGTCAAGATGCTGCTCGGCCCAGCTCAGGCAGCGTTGCGCGACGCGGTGCTGGTCGAGCCTTGATCGCAGCAGGTGCTCCGCGTCGAGGCCGTTGAGCGGCTCGTCGAGCGCCCCGCGCCACAGGAGAAGTCTCATGTCGACGTCGGTGAGTAGATCCTCGAACGCGTCGAACGCGAAGATGGAGAACGACTCGGAAAGCGACGAGACCGCGTCCGCGTCAGTCAGATACGCACGCAGCTGATGGATGGGGTCGTCTTCGCCCGTCACCTACACCCCCGCCATGCTGGACCGTCCCGACGGGCGCCAGGTCCGCGCCCGCGCAGATTCTATCGATCGGAAGGCCCAGTCCGTGGCAGGCCCGCGTCGGCTGGCCGTGGGACGCGCACACTTCTGACCGGTTAGCACTCAAGTCGCCTCTTGTAGACTTGGGCATGCCGCGGACGGCGTATTGGGGGTCACGGTACCGGGCCCACTTCCGGAAGCGTGGCGGCGAAGCCCTGCACCGGCACGGCCACCTCGGCGCTGCCTTGCGGATGCAGGAACAGCAGGACCGCGCGTGGGTCCTGCCCGGTGGCAGCGCGCAGGCACTCGACGTACGCCGTGATCTGCGGCTTGTAGTAGGTGACGCGGGAAGCGAGACCTTCAGCGGGGACGGCGTCGGTCTTGTAGTCGACGATGACCAGCGTGCCGTCGTCCTCGCGGTAGATGAGGTCGACGTAGCCTTCGAGGATGGTGCCGTCGGCGCGGGCGGTGCCGACGTACGTCTCCCGCCAGTGCTCGCGCTTGGCGGCGCGCTGGACGAGGTTGCTATCCAGCGCGGCCTGGACGAGCTGGCGGATGAGGTCCTCGTGCTCGGTGACGCCTTCAGCGAGAGCCTGTGCTTGCACCGCCTCGGCCAGGCCGCGACCGGTGGCCAGGTCGACACTCTGCAGGACGGCGTGGACCGCGCGCCCGACCGCCGAGCCGTACCTGCCTTTGGACCAGGGCGGCAGGGCCAAGTCGCGTGGTCCCTTGTGAATTCCGTCGTCCTGGGGCTCGCCAAGCAGGACGACCTCGGGCTCCGTCCCCTCGAGGCCCGAGGCGACGATGGCGCCGTCGAGCTGTGTACGGACCCGAGCGCTCGAGACCTGGGCTGCCCAGTCCTCATGGTCGGGTACGGCTACGGCCGTCTCGGCTGGCGGAGTCAGCTCAGACGTCAGCTCACCGACGGAGAAGGCAAAGACCGTGTCAGTGACGGCGCCCGCTCCGGCGAGAACCTGCGCTGCGGTGTTGACGCTGGAGGCTGCGGAGCGGTGGAGAGAGACGACGAGATGGTCCCGAGCCCTGGTCGCGGCGACGTAGAGAAGGCGGAGTCGCTCGAGGTCGTCCATCTGCTCGTCAACCGGGGCGGTGGTGTCGAAGTCGTCGGTCTGGATGCCGGCACCGACCTTCACCTCGTACCCCCCGCTGGTGGGCCAGAGCAGGCGCAGGCCGTTGGGGCGGCGGGGCTGGGCGGTCATCCCGGACATGATGACGACGGGGTACTCGAGGCCCTTCGCTGCGTGGATGGTGGTGATGCGGACCGCATCGGCGTCGGTCTCCGGCAAGACGGACTCCGCAACCCGCGAACCTTCCTGGCCTTGGTGCGTCGCCCACGCGAGGTAGGCACGCAGCCCTCCGTGCGAGGTCTCCGACCAGGCGCGGGCCTGGTCGACGACGAAACGCAGCCGCCGCCATGCGTCTCGGCGTCGGGGGCTGTGGGCTGCAACTTCGAGCATGCGGCGGTCGTCGATGATGGCCGAGAGGAGTTCGCTTGGAGCGGCCCATCGGGTGCGTCGAGCGAGAGTACGGATCGCTGCGATGGCCGTGCCAACGACGCCGGGCCCGACTCCGCTCGCGTCGGCCGCCACGTTGGGCGCCCAGAGGTTGAATCCCCCGCCGCCGCGCTTCCAGTTCCAGAGATCGTCGTCACCGCATCCGAACAAGGGTGACCGCAGTGCAGTGAGCAGGGACAACTCGTCGGTGGGGTCGGCGATGGCGCGGGCGCAAGCCAGAAGGTCGCGGACCTCTGCCGCTTCGTAGACCAGTGAGCTGGCTTCGGCTCGGTACTGGATCCCGGCGGTGTCGAGAGCGTCCTCGAGGTGGGGCAGGGAGGTGCGAGCCGGCACCAGCACAGCGATGTCGTCGTGCCGGACGGCCCGCCACGTCTCGGATTGCCGGTCGAAGACCTGCCACTGCTCGGTCAGCATCCGGTGGATAACGGCCGCGACGTCTCCGGCTTCCCTCTGCCGGAGGATGTCTGCCGCTGCGCGCGGTAGGCCCGTGTGTGCCTCGGCGCCGAGGATCGTGACCGCTGGGCCGTGCCCAGTGTCGCTGCGGTGCGGGTCCAGGGGCTCGTACGCAGGTTGTGCGGCCGGTGTGGCAGCGATGATCCGGCCGAAGACTTGGTTGACCCAGTGCAGCACGGGCTCCACGGTGCGGAAGTTGGTGGTCAGGTGCACCTGCTCGCCGAGGTGCTCCTGGGCCTGCAGGTAGGTGGCAATGCTCGCGCGGCGGAACTTGTAGATCGACTGCTTGGCGTCCCCGACGAAGAACAAGCGCCCGTCGGGGACTTTGATGTCTTGCCAGCGATCTTGTTCGGCTGCGGCGCCTCCGGCGATGCGGACGGCGAACTCGATCTGGATGGGGTCGGTGTCCTGGAACTCGTCCAGAAGCAGCCGCTGGTAGGTGTTCGACAGTGCCTCACGCACCTCGGGATCCCGGCGGAGGAGGTCTCGAGCGAGTACGAGCAAGTCGTGGAACTCTAGGCGGCCACTGCACTGGCGGTCCTGCGCCGCCTCCAGCACGTGGCGTGCCGTCCAGCAGGTCACGGAACGCAGGCAGGCGTCGAGCACCGCAGCGAGGATGCGGTCGGCTTCCTGGGCGAGGGCGGTGCCCGCCTCGCGGACGTCGGCGATCGGGCAGGTCCAGTTGGCTGCGCGACCCTGCGTGAACTTCAGGGCCTTCAGGTCTTGAAGTCCACCGATGCGCGCGCCGTCGTCCGACGCAGCACTCAACACGGCAACGGCCTGGCGGAGCGGATCGAACTTACTCAGGAGCCGGTCTTCCGGATCGCTGCAATGCTGAGCGAGGTCGAGCACCTCGGTGGCCCGTCCCAGCAGTGTGGTCACGTCCGGGACACCGACGGCGGGAGCAGGCGTGGTGAGCACCTGGTCGCCGATGAGATCCCAGTCAGCGCCCAGTGCCCTGGCCAAGGAGCGGACATGGTCGAGCTTGAGGCCGGCCGCCATGCCGAGCAGGAGCGCTCGCTCCATCTCATTGTCATCGAGCAGCGCGGTCTGGAGTCCGGCCCAGCGCTCCTCGAACGCGACCGAGGAGCCGACGTCGTCGAGGACCTCCAGCAGGGGCGGCAACCCGGCGGAGATGGCGTGCTCGGTGAGGATGCGCTGAGCGAAGGCGTGCAAGGTGCCGACCGCGGCGCGGTCCAGGTCCTCCAGCGCCTCGGCGGCTCGCTGGCGCTGCGCTTCGTCGTCACCACGCCAGACTTCCTCAAACCGTGCGCGGAGCCGGTCGCGGAGCTCGGCGCCGGCCTTCTCGGTGAACGTCACCGCTGCGACGTTCGCCAGCCGGATCTGGTCGGTGAGGACCAGGGTGGTGATCCGGTTCACCAGGGCGCTGGTCTTGCCTGACCCCGCCCCGGCGTTGACGAAGAGCGTCGAGGAGGTGTCGGTGGTGATCCTGTCGCGCGCGTCCTGGTCGACCGGTGTCACTGGTCCCCCTCGGTGTCGGCGAGCGTGCCGGGCTCGAGCAGGCCGACGAGCTCGCGAAGCGGGGAGTCGTGGCGTTGGCGCTCCCACCGTTCGCGGTTGGTGCTGTGTCCGATCCCGTCGGGGTTGCAGTACGGGCACTGCACCCAGGCGAAGTCAGCGTCTTTCGGGGGCCGTTGAGGGAACAGCCCGTTGGCGATGGACTCGGTAAGAACCTCGAGGACGCGAGTGAGCTCGTCGTAGACGTCGCTGGTGATGTGGAGGTCGACCCGACCTGGTTCCTTGCGGACGAACCAGTACCCGGCGCGGACGGGGGTGTCGGGTTGGCCGAACCGTTGCCGTGCGGCGACGCCGTAGACCGGGAGCTGAAGCTTGCTGGCGTCGGCCAGCGGGTTCTCCGGGGTAATGCCCTCGGCTGCACGGCGGCTGCCGGTCTTGACGTCCGTGACGTAGATGGTGCCGTCGGCTGCGATGTCGACCTTGTCGGCGCTACCTCGCAGACGCACAGTGCCCCCAGGGACCGGGATGTCGACCGCGGGGTGTTCCCCCACGCCGAAGGGCATCTCGCTCGCCACGACCCCAGCCTGCACGCGGGCACGCCACTCATCGTCCGCATCGAGCAGGCCGAGCAGATCCGCCTCCAGCCGGTCCCTCTCACGACGCCACAACCTCGGGTGACCGGTGAGCCCGTCAGCCTCGGCGTCATCCGCCAGGCGATGCAGGATCTCGATCAGTCGAGTCCGAGCTTCATCCGGCCACGGTTCGCCGAGACCGGGCGGCTCCTCGGCGTAGGACTGCACGAGCTCGTCCAGGCACCGGTGGACCAGCGTTCCGAGGTCCGCTGGCGAGATGGTGACCAGGTCCTCGGGCTGCTCGAGCGGCACGACCCCGAGGAGCCGGTTCACGAAGAAGGTGTGCGGGCACGACGCGTACTGCTCCAGCGCGGTCGGGGAGACGAGGCGGTCCCCGACTCGGTAGTCGGGCAGACCCTCGAGGCCACGTAGGTCGCCGTCGAAGCGGGTGAACAGGTCCCCAGCCCGTGCACGCGTCATGTCTCGGGCCGCGTTCACGACGGGATCCACGAGGACGCCGGCGAGTGCCGCGCGGGTTCGCCATTCCTGCTCGGTCGCGAGATCCGGCGTGCGCTGGAGCTCTCCGGCGAACGAGCCCGAGGTTCGCAGCGCGCCCTCGAGGTCTCCGACCTCGTTCCACCTGGTGGCCGTCAAGCGGTTGTCCCGGCTCAGCTCACGCATCGTGCCCAACAGCCACCTGCTCGGTAGACGGTGACTGGACCGGCGGAGGTCGCCTCGCGGGAACGACGCGGTCGATACCGGTGCGGCGCTGAACGCAGCGAGCAGGTGCCGGTACTGGCGGTTCAGCCGGTCCTGTGCGGTGGGCAGTCCTGCGATGGTGCGGATCTGATCCGGAAGGAGGGAGTCGGTGCGGGGTCTTCCGGGGTAGAGGTCCTCGCTGAGCCCGACGACGTGCACGACGTCCAGGTCCAATCCGACGGCCTGTGCCACTGGTGCGACGAAGACGCCGTCACCGAAGCGCCCCACGCGGGGAAGAGAGTCCGCGAGCTCGCTCTCGAGCGTCTGTCGGAGCCCAGCGATCGACGCCGCACCCTCCACGTCATCGAGGACAGTCAGGCCGCGCATGACCGACAGGACGGCGGTGACCGCGTACTGCTCCTCCGCCGGCAGCCGAGTCAGGTCGCCGAACAGCAGCTCGATGAAGTCGACAGCCCACCGCGACAGGTCCGTCCACGACTCCATCGAACTGGCTGCGTCTAGCTCGGCACGAAGCCGCGCAACGAACTCTCGTAGTTCCGTGGCGGTCTCGGCGCGACGAAGCGCCGCCGCGTGGACGCCGGGTCGGTCATCAGTGAGAGCCGTGGCCGCTCGCGCCTGCTCCGCGGCCGCGAACCGGCCAAGGCGCCGCTCCCAGTCATCACCGCGCAGCACACCAGCTTCACGCGAGACGCGCTCCCACCGCGCGACAGGCACCAGTGACCCCCTCAGATCGAGCACGGGAGCGTCGGCGAGGGCGCGGAACAGTGGTCCGCGCGACACCTGGTCGTCCGCCAGTGCCAGCAACCCGAGCACCGCTCGCGAGACGGCGCGCTCCACCACGGGACGGGGTCCGGGGCCCGTGACTCGGATGCCCGCTGCCGCGAAGTGTTCGTGGAGGAGCCGGGCGTACGGCTCCCGGGCGCCGTAGAGCACCGCAACGCGATCCGCGGGGGTGTGCTCGAGCGCTGAGACGACATCGCGTACGACACATCGGACTTCGTCGTCGCTGTCGGAGGCGTTGAGCAGCGCCGTGGCGGTGGGCACGGTCACCACCACCGTTTCTTCCTCCTGGAGCGTCACGGCCGCGTGGTGGCGCTCGTCGGCGCGGATGACCCCCGTCCTGCCGTCCAGGACCGTCACGGATGTTCTGGAAGCCAGCGCCGTGACGAAGTGCTGTTCCGGCGCGGTGAGGTCCTGCGGCAAGTAGAGGATCACCGGATGTCCGGGGTCGAACGCGTCGACGTGGTGGTTTGCGGCGTCCAACAGGTCCCGGGAGTCGTACCACTGAGCAGCGAGCTGCTGCTGCACGACGCGGTGCAGACGCACGAGGTCGCGCGCCAGGGTGGAGCCGCCAGCGATCACTTCCAGGTTGCCGTCGCTCACGGTGCGGAGCTCCCGGTGTGCGGCGCCCAGCGCGCGGACCGTCGCCGGGTGCTCGGCGACCCCAGCGAAGACGCCCGGATTCTTGCGGAGCACGCTGCGCCACGCCGCGGTCAGCAGCGGGCCGGTGAGAGGGCGACGCGGCGCGAGCGCGGCAGCAGCCAGCCGCTCGGCCAACCGCACGGTGGTGGTCACGTCGATGCCCGCGATACCGGGGCCCCGCCCCTGCTGAGCGCCGTGGCGGGCCAGGTGGCGGCGCGCAACAGTGGCCGCGACCTGGCTTGGGGCCACGACCGTCACCGTCGCCATGGGGTCGTTGGCCTTGACGTTCCCCACCGCGGTGCGCAGCGCGTCCAGCGCAGGGCGCCCGTACGCGGTGACGATCGTTGTGATCACCGGGCTCCCTCCGAACCACCGTCGGTGCAGACTGCATCAGCCTCGCCGATCACCACCGCGTGGGTGTAGGACTTGGGACGCCGTCACCTGATCGGCGTACCCCCAGCTCCCGGGTGGTCTGGCGCTGGCCTCACGCGGATGCCGAGACGCAGTGCGCGTCACTGCCGGACGTTAGGGATCAGACGGAGCCTTGCTCCGTACCGCAGGCGCATGCTGCCCGTCCGCGTCAGGACTCGTCGGCGTACCAGACGGTATACGTCCAGATCGCGGCATCGAGGAGCCTGAGGCGGGAGTGGTCGAGCGCCAAGAGACGGCCTGCCGCGACGTCTCGCGTCTGCGACGGAAGGGAATCGAGCACCTGGCGGATCTCTGAGTCCTGGATCACCGCGCGAAAGACCTGCCAATCGGCCCGGACGTCGTTCAGGTTCAAGATCCCCAGATGCGTGCAGACGTTGCGGTCGCGGACGGGGAACAAGTCAGGTCGCTTGCGAGCGCAGAGCTTGCTCGCAGTGACCCAAGGGTTGGGGTCTCTCGCCGCCGTCGAGGAGACCGTTGCCTTGACCGCGCGGTAGAAGCGATCCATCGCCGCCAGCGTCAGGGCGTCTGCCTCGGCGAGGTCACGGTCAGGCAGAGTTCGAAGCTCGCGCAGGACCGCTCTGCGGTGAGCTCCCGGGCCGAGCAGTCGCCTGGTTGCCTGGGGACCGACATCGATGCTGAGTAACGACGTCGCATGCAGGTCGGTGGCGGTCACCTCGGTCCAGTGGTTGGGCTCGAGGTCCGCGAACGATGCGCCGGCGTAGTTGGACTCGGTGTCGTAGAAACGGGCGAGTCGATCGGCCGCTCGACGCTCTCCGTCAGAAGCGAGAGCGATGTGGGCTTGGCGCTTGGCTTGCTCCACGACCTCAGGTGGCACAGCCGGCCAGCCGTCCGGGATCGCTGTCCACGGCTCCGTGGTGGTCATGGGGTGAGCATCGCACCGTGCCGGCGTTTCCGTGAGCACGTGATGGCTGCCCTCGCCGGCATGTGCACCCGACATACCGGGCCGATGCATGCGCTACTTCGCCCCGGTCCCCCAGGAGGTGTTGCACAGCGCGCAGCTGAGGAGTCCTGAAGGTTCCCTCGGGTGTCGGTCGTAGTTCTCGCACATGGGGCACTCGGCCCACTCGTAAAGGTTGCCGTGTTCATCACGCTCGAGGGTCACGAGCCTGAGCATGGCGCTTGTTCGACCAACGGCGCGAACGACCTTCTCGCCGGTCGCGATGTCGCGGTGCTGTTGTCCGCGTCCCTGTCAGCCGCCGAACCGGGGCCGGGGGCTACCTTCGCTTCATGGGAGATGCACCATCGTCCGTAGTGACGTTCACGCTCAACGGGCAGCGCCTCACGCTGAGCGCAGCGACGGTCGACGCGCGCCTCCGGGGTGCCGCGCCAGAAACGGTCGTCAAGCACGCGGTGAAGGTCAACGGCACCTGGTACCCGGTCATGCAGGCTTTCGAAGTGGCGACCGGCGTGCCGCGCCAGGAGTACGTCTCACACACTGCTCGCCGCCATCTCGCCGCGCTGGGATACGAGATGCGCGGACAGGCCGAGCCGCGCGAATCGGCGCAACCGGGTTCCGTCGATGCCGACGACGTTCCTGCCGCCCCGGGTTCGTCGTCGCGACTGCAAGAGTGGCATACCGAGGCGAACGTCCAAGCGGCCGTGGTGACCGCGCTGGCAGCGTCGGGGTGGCGGATCATGTCGGTCGCCGACACGGCCGCTCGCGAGCGGGGAGTCGACGTCGTCGCGACGAGCGACGGTCTGACACTGGGCATCGAGGTGAAGGGGTATCCCAGTCGTTCCTACGCCGACCCAGCGAGATCGTCGGAGCTCAAGCCCACCGGACCGAGCACGCAGGCCGGGCACTGGTACGCCCAGGCCATCCTTGCCGCCATGCGGCTACGGAGCAGGAGGCCAGACTGGCGCAGTGTGATCGCGCTGCCTGAGTTTCCCCGGTACCGCAACTTGCATGCGGACACCGCGCCGTCTCTCGACGCCGCAGGCATCGAGGTGTGGTGGGTCGAGGCACAAGGCAACGTCGCCCATCGATAGCTCGAGTCCGACGACCTGAGCCACCCGCAACCACGAAGTGGCGTTGACGGCCCCGCTAGGTGTAGGTCCTCGGGACGTTGCGATCAGCGTGGTCCGGGACATGTGACGAGGACCTCCGGTATTCAAGGGGTTACCACACCGTCCTCGAACACCCGGAGGTCCTCGTGACCCACGCTAACGCCCCGTTGACCCCGACTGGCAGGCTCCGGCTCGCCCGGGTCATCGTCGAGGACGGCTGGTCGGTGCGCCGGGCCGCCGAGCGGTTCCAGTGTTCGCCGGCCACGGCCGCGAAGTGGGCGAGCCGGTTCCGTGCCGGTGAGCCGCTCACCGACCGGTCCTCGCGCCCGCGTCGTTCGCCCGGGCGCTGCCCGCAGCGCACCGAGCGGCGGATCATCGCGCTGCGCTTCACGCGCCGCTGGGGGCCGCACCGCATCGGATACCACCTGGGTATCCCGCGCGCGACGGTCGGGCGGGTCCTGGCCCGCTACCGCATGCCGGCCCTGGCGCACGTAGATCAGGCCACCGGCCTACCGGTCCGCAAGCCGGCTGCGATCCGCTACGAGGCGGGCGCGCCCGGGGACCTGGTGCACGTCGACATCAAGAAGCTCGGGCGCATCCCTGACGGCGGTGGCTGGCGAGCCCACGGACGCGGTTCGGCGCAGGACCGTGCTGCCGGGGCGATCCGCGACCGGGCCGCCCGCGCCGGGGCAAAGGGCTCACGCGGCTACCGGTTCTTGCACCACGCGGTCGACGACCACTCCCGGCTCGCCTACTCCGAGATCCTGCCCGACGAGCGCAAGGAGACCGCCGCGGCGTTCTGGACCCGCGCCCGCGCGCACTTCGCGACCATCGGAATCACCGTGACCGCGGTCATGACCGACAACGGCGCCTGCTACCGGTCCCGGGACTTCGCCACCGCGCTCGGCCAGGCCAAGCGCCGCTGGACCCGGCCCTACCGCCCGCAGACCAACGGCAAGGTCGAGCGGTTCAACCGAACCCTAGCCACCGAGTGGGCCTACGCGACCACCTACCCCTCGGACGAGGCCCGCACCACGACCTACGAGAGCTGGCTGCACCACTACAACCACCACCGACCCCACACCGGCATCGGAGGCGCCGTCCCAGCAGACCGCGTTCACAACCTCACGGGGAGCTACAGCTAGGTCTCGCGCAACACGTGCACCCGACAGACGCTGCGCATCGCCATGTCGCCCTAGACTCCGCCAGGAATGCCGGGGCACCCATCCCCCGGGCGCTCCTGGTGAAGGAAACGACATGGACGACCCCGCGGGCCTAACTCAGGACGCAAACCACGACGCCCCGGACGCACCTGACGGCGAGCGTTCCTACGACCAGACCTCCGCCGAATCGGCCCAAGTCCCTCCGGGTGCTCTGGTCGAGGTGCTGCCCGGGGTGGTCCTCGCTCTCGGCAACGTGCCCACCGCGACCCTGGGGCTCGAGCTCGTCGACTTCGGACTCGTCCCCGCAGCCGACCGGACGCATCTCGCCACGGCCCTCGCCTCACTCGTTGGCGCCACCGCGACCGTCGGCGGCAACCTCGCGACCGCGGTGTCGAGCGCGCAGGGGCTCTACCGCGTCAGCTCTGCGACGCAGGCCCTGCTCAACAACGGCGCCGTCCTGGCCGTGAAGGACGGCGCGAACCTCGGCTCCATGTGGATGAACGGCAAGCTGGTCGCCCAGGCGCGGTTCATCCCGGTCAGCGCTGTCAGCGCCGCATCGGTCGCCGCGGCGATCGGCCCGGCGGTTGCGATGGTCGCGATCCAGATGCAGCTGAACGAGATCAGCGGCCTAGTTCGCGCGAACATCGCCCTGACGACACAGGTGCTGGGGACATTGCGCAGCGAGCAGTGGGCCGAGCTCACCGGCCACGTCGCCGCGATCGACCGCGCCCTTGCTCAAGCCCGCGAGATCGAGTCCATACCGTCGTCACTCTGGGACACCGTCGCTGGGGACGAGGCAGCCCTTCGCAAGCACGTCGACCTCTACCGCCGACACGCCGGCAGCCACCTCAAGCACATCGATCAGCCCAACGCGCGAGCGCGTCGGGAGTATCTCGAGGCGAACGCCGAGGCGATCGTCTTCGACTCGCACGCGCTGATGTCCTCCTTGAAGGCGTGGACCGGATACAAAGCCCTCCAGGCCGGCAGAGCTCGAAGCGCCGGGCAGCAGGACGCCGATGAGGCACGGCTCGTCGACGTCATCGTCCGCGATACCCGCAACGAGCTTGATGCGGCACGAACGGATGCGACCCAACTCGTGGACGCCCTCGACCGCGAACTGCGACTGATCGCCGAGCTCACGGGTCCCATGACGATCCCACTGACCCGCAAGCGCCGCGACCAGCGCTCCGCCCAGATGACCAGTGCCGAGCTGCTCCGCGCGATCGAGCCCCTCGCCGAGGCCCTGCGGCCCACCCCGCCGGCCCTCGATGCGCCGGCGAGCATCTGCGCGCCCTCGGATGTAGACCTCGACCCGTACCTCCGAGTGCTGCGGTGGACACTCGAGGCAGACGAGACCCTGCGGTGCATCGCCTTCTGCTACGACCGCGACGAAGCGGACGTCGTCGCCCTCGGGCAAAACGTCCTGAGCCGGATCGAGCCTGAGAGATGGGCGACTCTGGTCGCCGTGACGAATCGACGGATCATCACAGCGCGAGCGAGTGACTTCCGCCGGGAGGGCCGGTTTCGGGAGCAGATCCCCCTCGAAGACGTGCGGTACGTCCGGGCGAGAGGACTCCGCGGCACGAGCGCGCGCGTGGAACTGGACGTCACCAGCCGTGAAGTCGACCTCCGGTGGGGCTTTCGCACCGACACCGATAGCGCGCAGATCGATGCCTTGGCGGCGATGCTCGCGGAAACGATGAACCTTCCAGAGGAGGAGAAGGAGGCGCTTGTCCGTACGTCGCACGGGCGAATTCCGGCCGGCAGCGCACTGAAGAACATGGACGCGCCCGCGAGTCCGCTTCAGGTGCAGACACCGGAAGAGCGTCAGCCGCGCTGAGCGCGAGCACGACCTCCATCACCTGGGTGCATGCACCAACGGGATGATCGAAAGTCCTTGGACGGCCCGGCCGGAGCGCGCGAACACGTACCCCGAGCTCTCGGCCGTCGGGCAGCGGTCCTGGCCAGCAGGACCGACGGAGCGTTCTGCGAATCGAGGCCATCGACGGTGTACCGCCTGGATCCGTGAGTCCCGATCGGATCGCCGACGCTGCGTCCCCGTGAGCCAGGGATCTGGCGGAGTGGAGAATGCTGTCTCAACCAGCCCCGCGACGCCCCGTTCGCACAGTACTCTCCTGCTGTGTCTGTGTCGCAGAGTGGTGTGCCGTTGCCTCTCGCCTCGTGGCTCGCTGGCGGATGGGGTGCTGGGTATCCATTACACCCTTTACCGGACGAAGTGTTGCCGCCGCCTGAACGCGACATGCTGTACGCGTCGATACAGTTCGACGGTAGCCGCTCAGAGACTACAGAACGGGCTCTGTACGACATGGCCCCGTCATACGTGAACCTGTCGGCAGCACGTGTGCAGGCGCAGCGATACCAGGAGGCCCTTGATTCGGTCGCCGAGGCAGATTCCCATTTTAGGAAGCTTCGGGCGCTCGGGGTAACTGCACCGCAGTTGCACCTCGCGCACGCCGCCGGGTTCTACAACGCGGCGGTGGCTTACTGGCATCACCGCATGGGCAACGAGGTGCACTCGATGTTGACGCATGCCAAAGAGATCCTCGCAAGCCCCGGCATCGAGCACTCCACTTCGTATGTGGTCGTCTTCGGCGCAATAGCGCGACTGTGGGACCACCCCGACGGCCCGGTACCGCTGGGGCGGGTTCTGTATGGCTCGGCGCCGGCGGCCCAACTTGAGGCATTCGTGAGTGAGGTCCGGGCAGCTTCCCCGCTGCTGATTCGGAGTGCAGCTCGGGGGGACGCAGAGGCGGCACGCGCGCTGGCGACTCTGGCGAAGGTCACCGGCCTCATGGAGGACGCGGTCGCGTGGTACTCGATGGCCGCGAATCTCGGCGACACGTCCGCGCACCTGGAAGCCGAGGAGTCACGTGTCGAGTGGCTGCGCATGCGCGACTAGGAAACCTCCAGGTCGTCCTTGAGGGCGTTTCGCGCGCGCCAGCGGGGCACGAGCGCGCTGGTCACGGCACCACGGCGTTCCCAAATCCGCCCATGTCCGTTCCGTCCCACAACGTATGCCACACTCCTGACCAGGCACTACGGAGTTTTCGACTCGTCCCCAGGCGCGTGGGACCCGCGAGGAGTTCTCTCGGGTCCCATGCGTCGCCGGTCGGGCCGGTGGGGCCCGTTCGGCGCGGGTTCAGCCTACCGGCGGGCGGCTCGGAGATGTGCCAGGGCCGGACGACCGACCGAGGTCCCGGTACTACCGCGATGCCGTGCCCACCGCGTTCGTCGTGCCGTCGGTCCGGAGCGCCGGACAGTGCTCGGGATCCGGGTGCAGCGAGATCTCGATGACGCGGTCGAGCTGAGCGCGGGCCTGCGCGAGCGCAGCCATGCTCTCGGTGATGCGGTCACGCTCCTGCCTCAGGAGGGCGAGCGCCTCGTCGCTGGCCACGCCGGAGTCGACGCACGGCAGCAGCTCCACGATCGTGCGGCTGGCGAGTCCCGCCGCGAACAGCTGCTGGATGAGCTGGACGCGTTCGACCGCGGCCTCGTCGTACAGGCGCTGGCCGCTCGCCGTCCGCTGCGCCGGCAGGAGGCCCTGCTCCTCGTAGTAGCGCAGGGCCCGGGTGCTGACCCCTGCGCGTTCAGCGACGTCTCCGATGCGCACGCGCACCCCTTCGATCATGACGGCGGGCCGGACTTGCCCTTGACGTCAACGTGAGGTTCTAGCGTACCCGCGCAGGTCGACCACCAGGCCGACCGCGAGAACGGAGAACGCCACACATGGACATCACCGACCAGGTCGCCCTCGTCACCGGAGCCAACCGCGGCATCGGCCGCCGGTTCGTCGACGAGCTCCTCGCCCGCGGGGCCCGCAAGGTCTACGCGACGGCGCGGCGCACCGAGACCCCGGAGGCGCGCGAGCTCGCCTCCCTCGACCGCGTGGCGGTGCTGCAGGTCGACATCACCCACCACGCCTCGGTCGTCGCCGCCGCACAGGCCGCGACGGACGTCACCCTGCTGATCAACAACGCCGGCATCGCCACCTCGACCCCGCTCGTCACGGGTGACCTCGACGAGATCCGGCGTGAGATGGACACGCACTTCTGGGGCACGCTCGACATGATCCGCGAGTTCGCCCCGACGCTCGCGGCGGCAGGCGGGGGCGCGATCGTCAACGTCCTGTCGGCGCTGTCGTGGTTCTCCTTCCCCGGCAACGGGGCGTACGGAGCCGCCAAGGCCGCCGAGTGGAACCTGACCAACGGCGTGCGCCTCGACCTCGCCGCGCAGGGCACCCTGGTGCAGGGCGTCCACCTCGGGGCGGCGGACACCGACATCATGGCCGGCTACGACGGGCCGATGATCGACCCCGCCCTCGTGCCCCGCGCCTCGCTCGACGGCCTGGCCGCCGGGGAGATCGAGGTCGTCGTCGACGAGTGGAGCGCGATGGTCAAGGCCTCGCTCGCCGGTGACCCGGCGGCGCTGTACGCCCGGATCGCACCCGCCAGCTGACGGGCGGCCTGACGTCGAGCACGGGGCGCCGCAGGCGAAGGCTCCCGCGCTCGACGTCCGGGCGGCGATTTTCCGGCGAGCCGCACAATGCCCGCGGGAATGCGCTCGACGCGCGACCATCTCCGGGCGTCAGCGCCCGCGGGTCCCGGTCAGCGCGCCGCGCGAGGCAGTCGACAAGCGGACTTCGGCATTCTCGCCAATGCGCAGCGACCCGCGACGGACGGCCGGGCTTGACCTTTTTCTTTTCGAGGCTATGGTGCTCGGACGGTGACGAACCGGGCGCCGCCCGAGAAGACAGGTGACACCCATGAGGACGCACGAGGACCACGCGCTCCGTGGCGAGATCGAGCTGTACGGCTGGGCCCTGCAGTACGTGGTCGGCGCCCGGCTCGCGACGTCCTTCGGGTACACGGCCGGGCTGCACCTGCGGGACCTCCCCGAGCTCGTCGTCGCGGGGCTGCCGCCGGAGCAGGCGTGGCTAGTCCTGGACGACGTGGCCGGGCGGGCGACCGCGGGGCTCGCGCTCGACGACGGCGCGGTGGTCGGCGACCTGCCGCTCGGCCTGCACGCGCGGCTCGTCGCGGTCGAGGACACGTCCGAGCTGCACCGGGCCCGCGCGCTGACCGGGTCGCCCGACCGCCTGCGCGCCCTGCACCTCGACCTGAGCGTCGCCTAGACGGGCGGCGCGGGTCAGCCGCCCGCGCCGTCCCACCACGCCAACGCCCGCGCCGCGTGGAACGTCAGCCACCGCGACGGCTCCCCCGCCGGCACGTCGACCTCGAACCACGCGGCCCCGGGGTGCCGCCGCTCCTGCAGCCACGTCCCGTCGGGCTGCCGGGCGGTGCGGATCGACTCGACCGCGTCCGCCAGCCGCGGGTCGGGCGGCACGCCGTCGTGCAGCGCCGCGGACCGGACGTGGTCGACGGCTTTGAGCGCGCTGTAGAACCACCGGAACGGGTACGCGAGGTGGGTGGCCCACGGCGCGACCAGCTCGCCGGTGGACCGGCGGTAGAGCAGCCGCCGCTCCAGCAGGTACTCCTCGCCCGCGTGCCGGGCGGCGCGCAGGTCCCCCGCGGTGCCCGTCGCCTGCTCGTACGACAGGATGCCGCGGAGCGCGTTCAGCGTGGAGTGGAACGACGACCGCGTGGACCCCTCGACCCACGCGCAGTTCCAGCCGCCGTCGGGCAGCCGGTGCTCGACGAACCACTGCGCCAGCCCGGAGACGTCCGCGCCGAGCCACGCGCCGTTGGCGAGGGTGTAGGCGTTGATGCACGCGTCGACCTCGCCGTCCCAGTACGGCAGGTCGTCGTACTCCCAGCGGCTGTTCGCGGCCAGCTTCTCCGCGGTCCCCGCGAGCGCCGACGCGGCGAGGCCCCACTCGCGCAGCGTCGTGAGGCTCCAGGTCGTCGCGGTCCACGGCTGGCCCTCCGTCTCGGGGCCCTCGAGGTACCCCGCCGGGAAGTACGCGCCGCCGGCCCACTGCCCGTCCGGGTCCTGGTGGGCGAGCAGCCCGGCGCCGAACCCCTCGGTCGCGACCCGCGCCCGCGTCGCCTCCCACACCGACGGCGGCGCGCCGGCCAGGTCCCGCTCCACCTGCCAGCGCAGGGCGGGGTCGCTGTCGAGCAGCCAGTCCAGGAGCGCACCGTCGAGCACCATGGATCGAGCGTAGGACCGCGCTCGCTAGCCTGTCCCGATGCTGCCTGCCGACTGGTCCGAGCACCGCCGCGCCGACGACCGCGAGCTCCTGGGCTGGATCCGCCCCGACGGGGAGGAGTTCGTCGCGGTCGACCGCCTCGGGCGCGACCTGACCGGCCCCGTCGACTGGCTCGCGGCCGAGGAGGCGCTGGAGGGACGCGGGCTGCGGTGGCTGGCCGACCTGTGGCAGCTGGGCCTGCCGGACGGGTCGGTGCAGCGCGTGCGGTTCGTCGAGGTCGGACCCGACCGGGTCGTGGTCGCGCCCGACGTCATGGGCGCACCGGGACGCGGGACGCACACGCTGCCGTTCCCCGCGCCCGCCACGCTGCGGCCGTTCCAGGGCGACCCGCACGTGATCGGCGACGGGGGCCGGTAGGACTGCGGAGGTCGGCGTTCTCCGCTACTCCTCCACGCTGAGCCGCGGGACAGGACTCGTTCGAGTCCTCCCGTTCCGGTCCGACCGCCGAGGCGTCTCGCCCCCCAGATGCCGACCCGGTCGCACGGGCGCAGGATCGAAGAGCGCCGTGCGGTCCGACCGCGGCCACCCCGGCCCGCAGCGGCCACGCCACCTCACGAGGGAGCACACCCATGCGCGCAGTCGTCTACCGCGGTCCCCGGTCCGTCGAGGTCGTCGAGGTCCCGGACCCGACGATCCAGGAGCCCACCGACGTGATCGTGCGGATCAGCACGACGAACATCTGCGGTTCCGACCTGCACATGTACGAGGGCCGCACCTCGGTCGAGGAGGGCAAGGTCCTCGGGCACGAGAACATGGGCGTCGTCGAGGAGGTCGGCGCGGCGGTCAGCCGGATCACGGTCGGCGACCGGGTGAGCGTCCCGTTCAACATCGCGTGCGGGACCTGCCGCAACTGCCTGCACGGCTGGACGTCGTTCTGCCTGCGCACGAACCCGATCGAGGGCATGGACGGCGCGGCGTACGGCTACGCGAACATGGGGCCCTACGACGGCGGGCAGGCCGAGTACCTGCGCGTCCCGTACGGCGACGTGAACCTGCTCGAGCTGCCGGAGGGCACGGAGCACGAGAACGACTTCACGATGCTGAGCGACATCTTCCCGACCGGCTGGCACGGCACGGAGCTGGCCCGGATGTCGCCGGGCGACGACGTGGCCGTGTTCGGCGCCGGCCCGGTCGGGCTGATGGCCGCGCACAGCGCGCTGCTCCGCGGGGCCTCCCGGGTGTTCGTCGTCGACAAGGAGCCGGACCGGCTGAGGCTCGCCGAGAGCATCGGCGCGATCGGCGTGGACTTCTCGCAGGGCGACCCGGTCGAGCAGCTGATGGACGCGACGCTCGGCCGCGGCGTGGACTGCGGCGTCGAGGCCGTCGGCTACCAGGCGCACGACCCCTCCGGCGAGGAGCACCCCGAGCTGGTGCTCGACAACCTCGTCGCGAGCGTGCGGACCACCGGGGGCATCGGCGTCGTCGGCGTGTACATGCCGCAGGACCCGGGCGCGGCGGACGAGGGCGCGAAGGAGGGCCGCATCGGCTTCGACTACGGCACGTTCTTCACCAAGGGCCAGCACATGGGCACCGGCCAGGCGCCCGTCATGCGGTACAACCGGCAGCTCCGCGACCTGATCGTCGCGGGCCGCGCGACGCCGTCGTTCATCGTGTCCCACGAGCTGCCGCTCGACCAGGCGGCCGACGGGTACGCCCGGTTCGACGCCCGCGAGGACGGCTGGACGAAGGTGCTGCTGCGCCCGGGCGCCGCCGCGTGAGCGCCCGGGACGTGACCGCGCAGGACGCGCCGGTCGGCGAGCCGGAGCTCGTGCACGCGTTCGACGGCCCGATGCCGACCGGCGTGACGGTGTCCGCCGCGGGGCGCGTGTTCGTCAACTACCCGCTGTGGGGCGACGACGTGCCGGCGACGGTCACGGAGCTGCGCGACGGCGTCGCGGTGCCGTACCCCGACGAGGCGTGGAACTCCCCGGGCGGCGACGACGACGCGAGCGCGTTCGTCTCGGTGCAGAGCGTCGTCGTCGACCCCGCCGACCGGCTCTGGGTGCTGGACACCGGCAGCCCGATGTTCCGGCCGACGTCGAAGGGCGGCCCGAAGCTGGTGTGCGTCGACCTCGCGACCGACGCGGTCGTGCAGGTGATCACGTTCGACACCGACGTGGCCCTGCCGAGCACGTACCTCAACGACGTGCGGTTCGACCTGCGCCGCGGCGAGGCGGGCACGGCCTTCATCACCGACTCCTCCGACTCCGGGCCGAACGGGATCGTCGTCGTCGACCTCGCGTCGGGCCGGGCGTGGCGCCGGCTGCACGACCACCCGTCGACGAAGGCGCAGCCGTGGTCGGAGTTCCGGCCCGTCGTGGAGGGCCGCCCGTTCGTGCAGCGGCCGGAGCCCGACGCGGAGCCGCAGCCGGTCGCGATGGGCGCCGACGGCATCGCCATCTCCGCCGACGGCGAGCGGCTCTGGTACTGCCCGCTGGCCTCGCGCCGGTGGTGGAGCGTGTCCGTCGACGCGCTCGCCGACGAGCAGGCCGACGAGTCCCGCGTCGCCGCGACGGTCCGCGACGAGGGCGACAAGGGCACCGGCTCGGACGGCCTCGAGACCGACGACCAGGGCCGGCTGTACCTGACCGCCTACGAGCACGACGCCGTGCTGTGCCGCGAGCCCGACGGGACGTTCCGGACGGTGCTGCACCACCCGAGCGTGCTCTGGCCGGACACGATGGCCGTCGCCGACGGGTACCTGTACGTCACCGCCAACCAGCTGCACCGGCAGGCGACGTACCAGGGCGGCGAGGACCTGCGCGAGCGGCCGTACGCGCTGTTCCGGGTGCCGATCGACGCCGGGCCGGTGCGGCTGCGCTGACTGCGGCTCGCGTCCGCCCGCTGACCCGGTCGGTGCGCGCTACTCCAGCCCGGCGTCGTGCACCAGCCGCGCGATCTGCACCCGGTTCGTCACGTCGAGCTTCGCGAACAGGTGCGCCACGTGGGTCTTCACCGTCGCGAGCCCGAGGTACAGCTGCTCGGCGATCTCGGCGTTCGACAGCCCGCGCGCCACGGCGGTCGCGACGTCCCGCTCGCGCGGGGTGAGCTGCTCCAGCCGGCGGACGGCGTCGTCGCGGCGCGTGCTGTCCTCGGGGCGGGTGACCGTCGCGATGAGCTGCGCCGTGACGGTCGGGGACAGGATCGGCTCCCCGGCGGCGACGCGGCGGACGCCCTCGACCAGCTGGGCCGGCGGGGTGTCCTTGAGCAGGAACCCGGCGGCGCCCTCGCGCAGGGCCCGGAGCACGAGCTCGTCGGCGTCGAACGTCGTCAGCACGACCACCCGGGCGGTCGACCCCTGGGCGCGGAGCGTCCGCAGGGCGGTGAGCCCGTCGACGCGCGGCATCCGGACGTCCATGAGCACGACATCCGGGCGCAGCCGCCCGACGACGTCGACCGCCTCGGCCCCGTCGGCGCACTCCGCGACGATGTCGATGGCGGGGTCGCCCCCGAGGATCATCCGCAGGCTGGCGCGCACCAGGGCGTCGTCGTCGACGACCACCAGGCGCACCGGGGCGGGGGTCGTCAGCTCGGCCACGGCAGCCACACTCTCATGGCGAAGGTGCCGTCCCGCTCGACCCCGTGCTCCAGTGAGCCGCCGAGCAGGTCCGCACGCTCCGCCGCGCCCACCAGGCCCAACCCGGCGCCGGGGACGGCGGCCGGCACGGTCGCGGGGACCAGGTTGCGGGCCTCGAGCAGCAGCCGCTCCCCCGGGGCGCCGGCCAGCCGGACCCGCACCTCCTGACCCGGCGCGTGCTTGCGCGCGTTCGTCAGCGCCTCCTGCAGCACGCGGAACGCCGTCCGGGACGTCGTGCCCGGCAGGGCCGCGAGCGCGGCGAGGTCGCCGCCGGGCAGCCCCGAGGTGTCGAGCTGGACGCGGCCGCCGGCCTCGACGGAGTCGGCGAGCAGCGCGGGGAGCTCCGCGAGGGTCGGCTGCGGGGCCTCGACGGCGACCTCCCCGGCCTGGCCCGGCCGCAGGACCCCCGAGCCGCCGTCGGTGCGCAGGACGCCCAGCACCTCGCGCAGCTCCCCGAGCGCCTGGTGCGCGCTGTCCCGGATGGTCTCCGCGGACTGCGTGATCTGCTCCCGCGACAGGTCCGCCCGGTAGGCCAGGGCGCCGGCCTGCATCGCGACCAGCGAGATGCGGTGGGCCAGCACGTCGTGCATCTCGCGGGCGATCCGCGTGCGCTCCGCCTGCCGGGCCTGCTCCGCGCGGGACTCCTGCGCGTGCTCCGCGGCCTCGGCCCGCAGCTCCAGGGAGCGGACGAGCTCGCGCCGGGTGCCGATGTAGAAGCCCGTGGCGATGACCAGCGCCGTGCCCAGCACGCTGAGCGCGATCACCAGCATCGTCATCAGGTGGCTCGGGGGCTCCCCCTGGGCCCCGGTCTGGTAGACGAGCTCGTAGACGAGGCCGGCGGCGAACCACAGCCCGGCGACCGGCAGGACCTCGCGCCACCGGCGCCGCGTGCTGAGCGACACGAGCGCGAGGACCGCGGGTCCGGCCGCGAACGACGACACCGCCGTGGCGGCGGCCAGCACCGCGGCCACCACGACCGGGTACCGCCGGCGCAGCGGCAGCAGCCCGATCGACAGGACCCCCACCACGAGGTCCAGCAGGACCGCGGCTCCGACGCGGCCGTCGTCCTCGACCCCGGGCTGCGTGCTGAGGTCGATGACCACGATCATCCACAGCAGGAGCCCCGTGCCGATCGCGACGAGGTAGCGCCAGGTCCGGGACCAGCCGCCCAGGCGCGGCGGCTCGACGGCCGCGGCAGAGGCGGTGGCGGGACGGGAGGGCATGCCGGCGAGCATAGGTCGGGCACTGCCGCCCGCGGATCGCCCCGGCGGCTGCGACGCCTCCGCCGAAAGGTGGACCGGCCCACCCACCGGCGCCGGGCGGGTCGAGCCCCGGAGCCGACGCGGGCCCGGACGCCCCGCGGCGAGGCTGACCACCATGATCGACATCAGCCACCTCACCAAGCGCTACGGCGCCACGACCGTCCTGGACGACGTGTCGTTCACCGCCCGCCCCGGCCGGGTGACCGGGTTCCTCGGCCCGAACGGGGCCGGCAAGTCGACGACCATGCGCGTGCTGTGCGGGCTGGCCACCGCGACGTCCGGCACCGCGACCGTCGCGGGCCGGCCGCTGCGGGACCTGCCCACCCCCGGCCGCGTCGTCGGCGTCCTGCTCGACGCGTCCGCCCAGCACGCCGGGCGCTCGGGCCGCGAGGTGCTGACCCTGTCGGCGCGGCTCATGGGCCTGCCCGCGTCCCGCGTGGCGGAGTGCCTGGCGCTGGTCGGCCTGACCGCCGCGGAGGCCGACGCCCGCACCCGCACCTACTCCCTCGGCATGCGGCAGCGGCTCGGGCTGGCGCACGCGCTGCTCGGGCAGCCGCGGGCGCTGGTGCTGGACGAGCCGGCGAACGGCCTCGACCCGGCCGGCATCCGGTGGATGCGGGACCTGCTGCGCGCGTTCGCCGACGACGGCGGCACCGTGCTGCTGTCCTCGCACCTGCTGCGCGAGGTGGAGGCCGTCGCCGACGACCTCGTGCTCATCGGGCGCGGGCGGGTGCTCGCGCAGGGAAGCGCGCAGGAGCTCCTGTCCGCCCCCGGCACGGAGGTGCGCAGCCTCGACGACGGCGCGCTCGCCCGCGCGCTGCTCACCGCGGGCCACGACGTCCGGCCGCTCGACGGCGGGGGCCTGGCCACGTCCGCCGGCGCGGAGGCCGTCGGCCGCTGCGCGCTCGACCAGGGCGTCGTCGTGCTCGACCTGCGGCCCGCCCGGTCCGCCGGCATCGAGGACCTGTTCTTCACGCTCACCGCTGGGACCGACCGACAGGAGGCCGCGGCATGACCGCCGTCCGTGAGAACCCCGCCGTGACGCTGCCGGCCCCCGCCGCGCTCCCCGGCATCCCGTGGCACCGCCTGGTGCGCGTGGAGCTCCGCAAGCAGCTCGACACCCGCGCCGGCCGCTGGCTGCTGGCCCTGATCGTCCTCGTCGACGTCGCCTTCATGGCCCTCATGCTGTGGACCTCCGACGCGGGGTCGCTCAGCTGGTCCGACCTCACCGAGGCCGCCACCGCGGGGCAGCTGCTGCTGCTGCCGCTGGTCGGCGTGCTCGCCGCCACCTCCGAGTGGTCCCAGCGCACCGCCCTGACGACGTTCGTGCTGGAGCCGCGGCGCACCCGCGTGCACGGGGCGAAGGCCGCCGCGGCCGGGCTGCTCGCGCTGGCGATCATGGTCGCCACCGTCGCGGCCGCCGCGCTGGCGAACCTCGCCGGCGGCGCGCTGCGGGACGGCGCGGGGCCGTGGACGCTGGACTGGGCGCTGGTCGGCGGCAGCACGCTCGGGCTGCTGCTGCTCGTCGCGCAGGGGCTCGGGTTCGGGCTCGCGCTGCTGTCCACCCCCGCAGCGATCGTCGCCTACCTCGCGCTGCCGACCGTGTGGACGATCGTCGCGAACCTGGTCGAGGCCCTGCGGAAGCCCGCCGAGTGGCTCGACATGTCCGGGCCGGTGTCCACGCTGATGTCCGGGGACATGGCCGGCGGCGACTGGGCGCGGCTCGCGACGTCGACCGCGCTGTGGGTCGGCGTGCCGCTCGCGATCGGCCTGTGGCGGACGGCGCGGCGGGACGTGGCCTGAGGCGCGGCGGCACCTCGTCCGGTCAGCGGGCGGGTGCCGCCACCGCGTCCTCCCACGGCCCCGGTCGGCCCAGCAGGTACCCCTGCCCGAGCTCGACCCCGAGCCCGAGCAGCGCGTCCCGCTCCTGCGGGGTCTCGACGCCCTCGGCCACCAGCCGGGACCCGAGCGTGCCCGCGAAGTCCCCGACGGCGCGCGCGAGGGCCTGCCGGACCGGGTCGGCGTCGATCCCGCGCACCAGCCCGAGGTCGAGCTTGATGATCGTCGGCCGCAGCTGGAGCACGTGCCGGAGGCTGGCGAACCCCGCGCCGGCGTCGTCGACCGCGACGTGCACGCCGGCGTCCTTGAGCCGGTCCGTCACCGCGCACAGCGCCGGGTAGTCCTGCACGGGGGTGTGCTCGGTGACCTCGACGCCGACCGACCGGCCGCCCGGCAGCAGCAGGGCGGGCGTCCGGGGGTCCAGCAGCGCCTCGGCGGACAGGTTCACGGACAGCCGCACGCCGGCGGGCAGGTCCGGCAGCCGGTCGAGCGCGCACCGGGCGGCCAGCAGCTCCAGCTCCACCGCCAGGCCGGCGGCGGACGCGGCGGCGAACGCGTGCACCGGCGTCGGGAACCGGGCGGGGTCGAACCGGGACAGCGCCTCGACCGCGACCACCTCGCCGGTCGCCAGCCGCACGATCGGCTGGAACACCGTGCGCAGGTCCCCGGTCGCGACGACCTGGCGCACCCAGCGCACCCGCTCGGACACCGCCGGCCGGTGCGGCAGGCCCAGCACCCCGAGCCGGTCCTCGACCAGCGCCGCGGCGAGCCCCATGACGCGCAGCGCGTCCTCGTCGAGCAGCGGGTTCGGACCCCGCCCCAGGCAGCAGAGCATCCCGACGGGCCGGCCGTCCGGGCCCCGCAGCGGCGCGCCGACGTAGGAGCCGATCCCCAGCTCCGCCGTCGCGCTCAGCTCCCGCGCCACCGGGTGCCGCCGCGCGTCGGGGATCACCCCCGGGAGGCCGCCCGACAGCACCCGCACGCAGTACGTGTCGTCGAGGTCCCGCGCGTCGCCCACGGCCATCTGCATCGGGCCGGTCTCCGCGCTGGTCGCGAGCACCACCTCGGCCGACGTGGTCAGGCCCGAGAGGAACGCGATGTCCATCCCGAGGTGCTCGCGCACGCGGTCGAGGATCCGCCGCACCGCGCCCGCATCGGCCTCCGACTCGGCCGGCGACCGGTCCTCGGTGACGCTCATCCCACCCCCGTGCGTCCTTGCCTGGTGATGACGCGGTCAGCCTAGTGACGCGGCGCCGGACGGCCACCCGGCGCCGCCGACGTCGCCCGTCCGGCCGTGCCCGTTCCCCCGCCCGGCCCTGGTCCCGGCGCTGCGCGCACCGCGAACTTCCCCTGCCGGGGGCCGCGCCGTGTGTGAGGATCGGGCGCATGGAGAGCCCGACCACCGGGACCGCGCCCGCCGCGCCCGCCCAGCCCGCCGCCACGCCCGCCGCCGACCGGCTGTGGGTGGAGCGCACCGGCACCCGCACCTACACCGGCCGCAACACCCGCGGCGCGGAGGTCAGCATCGGCCCCGTCGAGGCCGGCGCCGTCTTCACCCCGGGCGAGCTGCTGAAGATCGCGCTCGCCGGCTGCTCCGGCATGAGCGCCGACCACGCGCTGAGCCACCGGCTGGGCGACGACGTCGAGGTCACCGTCGAGGTCGAGGGCCCCAACCTGCAGGCCGAGGACCGGTACCCCGAGCTCCGCGAGCGCATGGTCGTCGACCTCACCGGCCTGGACGACGCCACCAAGGAGCGGCTGCTGCGCGTCGTGCACCGCGCCGTCGACGAGCACTGCACGGTCGGCCGCACCCTCCAGGCGGGCGCGACCGTCGAGCTCACCGTGACGGGCGAGTGATGGTCACCCGCCGCACCCCGCTGGTCGACGCGGCGCTCGACCGCGCGGTGACCATCCCGTCCTCGACCATCCACGCGCACGTCGACCAGGTCCGCCGCCGCAACCCGGAGGCGACGCCCGCCGAGGTCGTCGAGCTGCTGGAGCGCGAGTACCTGCTGGTCGTCCAGGGCACCGGCGGCGCCGTCGGTGCGGCCGCCGCGTTCCCCGCGGTCGGCACGGGGGTCGCGCTGGCGCTCACGATCGGCGACGTCGCGACGTTCTTCGGCGCGTCCGCCGCATTCGCCCTCGCCGTCGCGGACGTGCACGGCATCGACGTCCAGGACGCGGAGCGCCGCCGCGCGCTGCTGCTCGCGACGATCCTCGGGGAGTCCGGCGCGAAGGCCGTGACCGACACCGGGGCACTGACGGGGCTGCGCGGCATCAACGTCGCGCGCGCCCTGCTCACCCGGATGCCCACGGGCACCATCAAGCGCGTGAACGCCCGGCTCACCCGGCAGCTGTTCCGCAAGCAGCTCGCCCGGCAGAGCGGGCTCGCCTTCGGCCGGATGGTCCCGTTCGGCATCGGCGCGGTCATCGGCGTCACGGGCGCCCGCGCGCTCGGCCGGACCGTCGTCGAGGGCGCCCGGACCGCGTTCGGCCCGGCCCCCACGACGTTCCGGGACCGCGTGCTGGTCGTCGAGACCGGCGGCGAGCCGAAGCTCCTCCCGGAGCGGGAGACCCACCGCCGCTGACCCCGACCCCGACCCCGACCCGCGCAGTCGCCGAGTGGGCAGAAGATGTCCCCTCGGAGGCGCGAATGGGGACGTCGACTGCCCACTCGGCGACTGCGCGGAGCGGCGCGGGACGGGGCGGGCGCGGCGGGCCCGGGGACGAAGCCGGGCTAGCGGGTCACCAGCGGTCGTGGACGTGCGGGCGGATGCGGTCGTCGTAGATGCGGCGGAGCTCCTCCGCCGTCGCCTCGTCGAGCGCCGGGAGCGCGGCCGCACCGGCGTTGGCGCGGGCCTGCTCGGGGTTGCGCGCGCCGGGGATGACGGTCGAGACGCCGGGCTGGTCGACGATCCACCGCAGGGCGAGCTGCGCCGTGGTGGCGCCCTGCGGCGTGAGCGCCGCGACCTCGCGGGCCGCCGCGACGCCGACCTCGAACGGCACGCCGGAGAACGTCTCGCCGACGTCGAAGGCCTCGCCGTGCCGGTTGAACGCGCGGTGGTCGGTGGCCGCGAACTCCGTGTGCTCGTCGTACTTGCCGGACAGCAGGCCGCTGGCCAGCGGGACGCGGGCGATGATCCCGACGCCCGCCTCGGCCGCCGCCGGCAGCACCCGCTCGAGCGGCTTGCGGCGGAAGGCGTTGAGGATGATCTGGATCGTGGCGACCCCCGGACGGGCGATGGCCGCGAGCGCCTCGTCGACCGTCTCGACGGACACGCCGTAGGCGGCGACCCGGCCCTCGGAGACGAGGGTGTCGAGCGCGTCGTAGGTCGCGTCGCGGTCGAGCACCTCGCTCGGCGGGCAGTGCAGCTGCACGAGGTCGAGGGTGTCGACGCCGAGGTTCTCCCGGGACCGGTCCGTCCAGCCCCGGAACGCGTCGAGGGTGTACGCGTCCGCGACGTGCGGGTCCGCGCGGCGGCCCATCTTGGTGGCGACGGTGATCCGGGCGGCGTCGGCCGGCCGCTCGGCGAGGAACCGGCCGATCAGCCGCTCGCTGCGCCCGTCGCCGTACACGTCGGCGGTGTCGAAGAACGTCACGCCCGCGTCGGCCGCGGCGGCGAGCACGCCGAGCGCGTCGTCCTCGGCCACCTCGCCCCAGTCCGCGCCGAGCTGCCAGCAGCCCAGCCCCACGACCCCGACGTCCCGTCCCGTCCTGCCCAGCGTCCTCGTCTGCATGGGCGCGAGGCTACCGCCGGCGGCGGGCCGGGGCGCGCGGGTGAGATCCGTCTCGGACCACGTGGGGTCTGGGTGCCTGCACCCAACGACCTGCCGCCGCGGCCGCTCGGCCGGCGCCGTCGGGGAGAGGATGGGGACGACACGCCCGCGGGGTCGACGTGGGCACCCGCCCCACCCGCCCGGCGTGACGGACAGGGGCGCAGCGTGATCACGCAGGACCGGCACCGGACGCCCTGGGCGCGCGTGACCCGGGTGGTCCCGCTGGACGCGGCCGCCGCGTGGGCGCTCGTCGCCGACGCCCGGCACCACTCGCGCTGGGTGCCGCTCACCCGGGTCGACCTGGGTCCGCCGCCCGCGCCGGGCCGCGGGCCGGTGCGGCGGGCCGCGGGCGACGCGCCGCGGGTCGGCGACGACGTCGTGGCGGTGAGCGGGCCGTTCGCCCGGCGGGGGGCGCCGGGGCTCGTGGACCGCATGCGCGTGGAGCGGTTCGAGGCGCCGCTGGGTGCCGTGCCGGGCGTGGCCGTGTTCGTGAAGCGGGGGCCGGTCCTGCTCGGCACCGCGCGCATCGAGGTCGCGGCCGCGGGGCCGTCCTCGGCACGGGTGACGTGGTCGGAGACGGTGCACTTGCGCGGGCTCCCGCCCGCCGCGACGCGCTGGCCCGCGGCGGTGCTGCTGGACCTGATGATCGGGCTGGTCCTGCGGCGCGCGATCCGCGACGCCCGCCGCGCCGCCGCGCAACGATCTGCCGCCTGAGCCGCGATCCGCGCAACGAACTGCTGGTCCCCGCGCAACGTCGCGCCATGATGCTCGCGCCCCGGGCCTCGTAGGCTGACGGGACGTGCCCCGACGAGGCGGCCGACGTCCCCGGACCACGACCCCCGCGAGGAGCACCATGACCCGCACGCCCCAGGCCACCGCGCGGCACTACCTCATGTGCGAGCCCACCCACTACACCGTCTCCTACGAGATCAACCCGTGGATGGACTCGACCCGGTACACCGACGCCGGCCTGGCCGTGCAGCAGTGGAAGACCCTGCGCGAGACCTTCGAGCGGCTCGGCCACACCGTCGAGACGATCGACCCGATCCCGGGCCTGCCGGACATGGTCTACGCGGCCAACGGCGCGACCGTCGTCGACGGTCTCGTGTACTCCGCGAGGTTCCGCTACCCGGAGCGCCAGCCCGAGGGCCCGGCGTACGAGAAGTGGTTCGCCGACCACGGCTACGTCACGCACACCGCGGAGCAGGTCAACGAGGGCGAGGGCGACATCCTCGGCGTCGGGGACGTGCTGCTCGCCGGCACGGGGTTCCGCACGGACCGTGCCGCGCACGACGAGATCGCGCGCGTCACCGGCCGCGAGGTCGTCAGCCTCGAGCTCGTCGACCCGCACTACTACCACCTCGACACCGCGCTGGCGGTGCTCGACTCCACGCCCGGGCGCGAGCAGGTCGCGTACTTCCCGCCGGCGTTCTCCGACGCCTCGCGCGCCGAGCTGGAGCGCCGCTACCCCGACGCCGTGATCGCCTCCGAGGCCGACGCTGCCTGCCTGGGCCTCAACGCCGTCAGCGACGGCCTCAACGTCGTCGTCGCGCCGGGCGCCGTCGACCTCGCCGCCCAGCTCACCGAGCGCGGCTTCCGCCCCCACCCCGTCGACACCAGCGAGCTGCTCAAGGGCGGCGGCGGTGCCAAGTGCTGCACGCTGGAGATCCGCCCCACCGCCTGAGCACGCCCGCCACGCGCCCCAGGACAGCGGGCGCCCGCCCCGCCGAGGTGTCCCGATGACCGCCACGCTCCCCGCACGCACGGCCGAGGGCGCCGGCCCGCTCGCCCCCAACTACCACCCGCTGCCGGTCACCCTCACGACCGGCGAGGGCGCGTGGGTGCGCGACGCCGACGACCGCACGTACCTCGACATGCTGGCCGGGTACTCGGCGCTGAACTTCGGGCACCGGCACCCGGCGCTGCTCGCGGCGGCGCACGCGCAGCTCGACCGGCTGACGCTCTCGTCCCGGGCGTTCGACCACGACCTGCTGCACCCGTTCGCGGCCGCGCTGTCGGACCTCGCGCGGCCGGTCGTCGCCGGCGCGCAGGACGGGACGGCGCCGATGGTGCTGCCGATGAACACCGGCGCCGAGGCGGTCGAGACGGCGATCAAGGCGGCCCGCAAGTGGGGCTACGACGTCCGGGGCGTCGCGCCCGACCGGGCCACCGTCGTGGTGGCCGCCGGGAACTTCCACGGCCGGACGACGACCATCGTGTCGTTCTCCACCGACCCCGAGGCGCGGGACGGCTTCGGCCCGCACACCCCCGGCTTCCGCATCGTGCCGTTCGGCGACGCCGAGGCGCTGCGCGCGGCGGTCGACGAGACGACCGTCGCGGTGCTGCTGGAGCCGATCCAGGGCGAGCAGGGCGTGGTCGTCCCGGCCGCCGGCTACTGGCCCGCGGTGCGGGAGATCTGCACGGCGGCGGACGTGCTGCTGATCGCCGACGAGATCCAGTCGGGCCTCGGCCGGACCGGCACGACGTTCGCGCTGGAGCTGTGGGACGTCCGGGCGGACCTCGTGACGCTCGGCAAGGCGCTCGGCGGCGGGGTGCTGCCGGTGTCCGCGGTCGTCGGCCGGCCCGACGTGCTCGGCGTGCTGACCGCCGGCACCCACGGCTCCACGTTCGGCGGGAACCCGCTCGCGTGCGCCGTCGGGATCGCCGTGGTGGACCTGCTGCGGCCCGGCACGTACCAGGAGCGCGCCCGGACGCTCGGCGCGCACCTGCACGAGCGGCTCGCCACGCTGGTGGACACCGGCCTGCTGGTCGGCACCCGCGGCGTCGGCCTCTGGGCCGGGCTCGACGTCGACCCCGACCGGATGACCGGGCGGGAGCTGTGCGAGCGACTGCTGCGCCTGGGCGTGCTCGCGAAGGACACGCACGGCTCGACGATCCGCCTCGCGCCGCCGCTGATGATCGACGCCGACGACCTGGACCTCGCGCTCGACCGGCTGACGCAGGCGCTGCGCTGAGGCCCCGCATCCGCGCGGGTCAGGAGAAGCGCATCGCCGTGTAGAGGCGGCCGTTGATCGTCACGGCGCCGATCGACACGGTCGTCTTGCCGTCCTTGAGGATCCACGCCCGGTGGCCCGGGGAGTTCATGTAGGCGGCGATCATCTGGCTGTCGCTCGCCGGCTGCACCCAGCCGACGATGTGGTCGTTCCCGGAGTGCCAGATGCTCCCCGCGGCCGCCATCGCCGCCGCGTGGTCCGCGAGCGAGGACGACCCGGTGACGGCGAGCGCCGGCAGCCCGTTGTCGACCCGGGCGGCGTTCAGCGCGGCGCCCAGCCCGCTGATCCCGTACGACTGCACCCCGGCGGCCCAGCCACCGGCGGCGGGCGCCGCCGCGACGGACCCGCCCGACGAGGCGGGGGCGGCGGCGCGGGCCGCCCGGGAGCCGGTGCTGCGGGCGGCGGCGCGCTGGGCGGCCTCGGCGGCGGCGCGCTCCGCGGCGACCCGCTCGGCCTCCACGCGCGCGGCCTCGGCGGCCTGCCATGCTGCCTCCGCGGCGACGGCGGCCTGCTGCGGCGCGGCGACGGCGGCCGCGGACGCGCGGAGGGCCGCCACGTTCGTCCCGGCGCCCACCGTCGAGGCGGCGGCCGCGGTGGCGTCCGCGGCGGACCGGAGCGCGGCCAGGGGGGCCTCTCCGGCGTGCGGGGAGGCGTCGGCGGCCGCGCGCGCGGCGGTGACCACCTCGCCGGCCCGGGCGACGGCGTCGGCCGTCGCGGCGTCGTAGCCGGCGGCCACGGCGGTGCCCCGAGCGGTGGCGGCCACCGCGTCGTCCGCGCGCTGGGCGGCGGACGCGGCGGCGGCGCGGCTCTGGGCGTGGGCCCACGCGGCGGCGCGCTCGTCGGCCCGCAGCTGCACGACGACGCCGGCGGCGACCGCCCCGACGACCGCCAGGCACAGGAGCACGACGGCGACGGCGCGGGCGACCGCGCGGCGGCGGGCCGGCTCGGTGCGGCCGGGCTCGGTGCGGACGGGCTCGGTGCGGGCCGGCTCCGTGCGGGCCGGCGCCGTGCGGGCCGGGCTCGGTGCGGCCACCGCGGCGGGCGTGCCAGCGGCGGGGGCGTCGCCGTCCGGCGACGCGGGGTGCTCCCGCTGCGTGGGGAACGTCCGTGGTGCGGTCTCGCCCGGGTGGGGTGGCTGCGCCGCCCCCGGGGCGACGAGCGTGTCCGTACCGGCGTGCGTGGGTCCCTGCGGTGCAGGCATCCGCGTTCCTCTCGAGTCCGTCCGGGTGTCACCCCTTCATCGGCCGTGGGGCCGTCCGGGTGAAGCGTCGACGCCGGGTTCATCCGGCACGGGCAGGCGGTGAGCCGTGCCCCGGGGGCCCCGCGAGCGCAGGTGTGCGGGAAGATCGACCCCGTGACACCGACCAGCACCCGCGACCTGGACCCCATCGACGAGGCGATCCTCCGCGAGCTCGCCGTCGACGCCCGGGCATCCTACGCGGATATCGGCGCCGTCGTCGCCCTGTCCGCCCCCGCGGTCAAGCGCCGCGTGGACCGGCTGCGCGAGCGCGGCGTGGTGCGCGGGTTCACGGTGCTGCTCGACCCGGCGGCGCTGGGCTGGGAGACCGAGGCGTTCATCGAGCTGTTCTGCCACGGATCGACGAGCCCCGCGACCATGCGCGGCGCGGTCGAGCGCTACCCGGAGGTGGTCGCCGCGAGCACCGTGACGGGCGACGTCGACCTGGTGGTGCAGGTGCGCGCGCGGGACATGCGGCACCTCGAGCAGGTGGTCGAGCGGCTGGCGGCGGAGCCGTTCGTCGCGCGCACCCGCTCGACGATCGTGCTGTCCGCGCTGGTCCGCCGCCCGGACGTCCCGCCGCCGCCCGCCTGAGGGCCCGGGCCGGCACCCGCCTGACGGCGCGGCGCCGGCCCCCGCCTGCCAGCACCCGCCGGTCAGCGCCGGCGGTCAGCGCCCGGCGCTCTCCCCGTGCGCGGACCCGCCGGCACCGGCGGGCTCCGGCCGCTCCTGGCACCGGTTCGTCACGACCATCACCGGGCACGCCGCGTGGTGCAGCACCGCCTGGCTGGTCGACCCGAGCAGCAGGCCCGTGAACCCGCCGCGACCCCGGGAGCCGACCACGATGAGGTCGGTCGCCGTCGAGAACTCGGTCAGCAGCTCCGCGCCGGTGCCGTCCAGCACGTGCCGGCGGACGGTGAACCCGGGGTGGTCGGCGAGCGCGCGGTCCACGACCACGTTGAGCCCCTCGGTCACGTCGGCCAGCACCTGCGTCTGGTCGATGCTGGCGGGCAGCCACGCCATGACGCCCGACCCGCTCCCGACGGGCACGCCGGCCACCGCTGTGAGCTCGGCGTCCCAGGCCTTCGCCTCCTCGATCGCGTACCGGAGCGCGAGGTCGGCCTGCGGGGACCCGTCGACGCCGACGATCATCCGGCGCACCGGCCGGACGACGGGCTCGGACTCGTCCGTGGGGACCACGCCGCCGCGCCGCTGGTCGCGCAGCGGGACCACGACCGTGGGGCAGTAGGCGTGGGCGGGCAGCGTCGACGACACCGTGCCCAGCAGCCGGTCGGCGAACCCACCCTTGCCGCGCGTGCCGACGACCGCGAGCGACGCGTCGCGCGACATCTCGACCAGCACGGCCGCGGCGTCGCCGGTGGCGACCGTCGTGACGACCTCGACGCCGATGTCCCCGACGCGCTGGCGTGCCTCGGCCAGCACCGCGCGGGCGCCCTGCTGGATGGCGGTGTCGTCGAGCGCGGCGTACCCGCCGTCGAGCGACGCCGCCGTGAACGACGGGAGCGTGTACGAGCACACCACGTGCAGGGGGCGCCGGCGGGTGCGGGCCTCCCCCGCGGCCCAGTCGAGGGCGTGCATGCTCGCCGCCGACCCGTCCACCCCGACCAGGATCTCTGCGTCTCGCCTCATCGCTGCGTCCTCCTTCGGTGCACACCCCAGTGTGCCCCCGATCATGCCGTCTGCGCACGCTCCCCGGGGGGTGGCGTGGAGAACACTTGGCAGATCCTTGACGACCTCAGGCGCGGTCGGCGGCCACGACCTCGACGACGGTGCGGTCCGGGGCGACGCCGCGTGGCGGGCGGACGGTGTAGGTGGTGAACGCCATGTCGGCCGTGCAGGCGCCGCCGGGCGGGGTCACGTCGTCGACCGTGACCCGGAGCGTGGACCCGTCCAGCTCGACGGCGACGGGCACCCACGGGCACGACGAGCTGCCGCCGACCCACACGTCGACGAGCCCGTCCTCCCGCACGACCCCGCCCGAGCCGTCGGGCGTCAGCTCCGCTCCCGCCGGCACGCCCGGCCGCGAGTCGACGGCGATGCTCCGGACGCCGCCGGCACCCCGCTGCGCCAGTACGACCAGGAACCCGGCGACGATCGCGACGACCACCGCCACGGCCAGCACCCGCCGGCGCCGGCCCGTCACGCGGCCAGGTACGCCGACCACGCCGGCTCGTCGACGGCGGCGCCGTGCAGGAACGCGACCGCGCCGCGCGGCGGCGTCGGGGTGTACCGCAGCTCCCAGCCGATCTCGTGCAGCAGGCGGTCCGCCTTGCGGTGGTTGCACCGGCGGCAGGCGGCGACGACGTTCGCCCACTCGTGCCGCCCGCCGCGCGAGCGCGGGTGCACGTGGTCCACCGTGTCGGCGTGCGAGCCGCAGTACGCGCACCGGTGGTCGTCGCGCTGCAGCACGGTGCGGCGCGTCGGCGGCAGGGGCCGTCGCATCGGGACGTGCACGTACCGGGTCAGGCTCAGGACCACCGGCAGCGGCAGCGCGGCGTGCTCGGAGTGCAGCACGCGGCCGTCGGTCTCCAGCACGGTGGCCTTGCCGGACATGACGAGGGTGACGGCGCGGGGCATGGTCACCACGCACAACGGCTCGAGGCTGGCGTTCAGGAGCAGCGTCCTGGGTGGCGCGGGCAGCAGCACGGCGTACTCCTAGACCAGGTCGGGGACCCGTCTGGCTGTCCGGGCCCGCTGGGGGAGGCAAGCAAGAGCAGGGTACGCGCACCCGGCGGGATCCCGCGTGGGCTTTGCCGCCCGGCCCCGGGGACGACGCGACCCCCACGGCCGGTGGGCCGTGGGGGTCGGGTCGAGGAGTGCTGCGGCGCGGTGCGTCAGCCGATGCGGATGAACACCGGGGAGCTCTGCCAGATGCTGCGGAACTGGATCGTCTTGCCCGGGCGCGGGGAGTCGATCTGCTGGTCGCCGCCGGCGTAGATCGAGATGTGCCCGGGGCTCCAGATCAGGTCGCCCGGCTGCGCGTCCGCGGCGGAGACGACCGTGCCGGCCGCCTTGATCGCCGAGGAGGTGCGCGGCAGGGAGATGCCGAGCTGGGCGTACACGTAGGAGACGAAGCCGGAGCAGTCGAAGCCCTCGGGCGTCGTGCCGCCGGAGACGTACGGGACGCCCACGTAGCGGGCGGCGACCTCGAGGACGGCGTTGCCGGCGACCGACTGCGGCACCGAGGCGGTGGCCTCGGCGGCGACGGCCGTCGTGGCGGTCTCCGCCGTGGCGCGCTGGGCGCTGCGGGAGGTGGCCCGCACCGGCTCCGGCTCGGGCTCGGGCTCCGGCTCGGGGACGACCGCGGTCGCGGCGGGCGCCTCGAACGTCCACGCGGCGTCGGCCGGGGCCGTCACGACGGGGGCGGTCTCGAGCACCGCGCGGGCCGACGCCGTCAGGGCGGCGGTGTCCACGGACGGCAGCGACGCCTGGTCGCCGGACGAGGACGCGGCGGTCGCCGGGACGGCGACCATCGAGACCATGAGGCCCGAGGACGCCGCGACGACGGCGGTGCGGCGACCGGCGAGGGCGATGGAGCCCGTCGCGACGGTGGCGAGATCGGTCAAGGGGGTGACGGGGCGACGCGCGGAACGGTGTCGAGCGCGCACAGCACTAGCGGTCACGTACAGCCTCTCCTGGCGCCTACGAGGTGAGCTGTCGGGTTCGGGTTGGAGATCCCCGGCCGCGCTCCGCTCCCGGACGGATCCGGTCACGTCGCGCGGCTTCACCCCAAGGACACCGTCTCCGGTGCCCACATGTGGTTCCCCCGCCCCTGCCGGCGAAGTCCGTTCGGAACCTCGGGCGGCGGCAGGGCTCGGCGTACCGTCCAAGGGCTCTGACGGAGGAGGGTTCCGTCGAGCGAAACCGAACGTACCGGACCCCGGAGCCGATTGTCACGTTCCGGTCACGACTCGTTTCCCTGCGCGCGAGAACGCTCACAAGCACGGGTGAGGCCCGCCGCAGGTCACCGACGCGCGAGGGCCCCGCACGTGGCCTTCGCCACAGCGCGGGGCCCTCGGGGGGCGCGGCGTCAGGAGGTGCGCAGGAACACGTGCCGGGCGACCTCCTGCGGGAGGTCCAGCACCGTCTCGGCACCGGGGGCGCCGACGGTCACGGTGCCGCCGTTCTTCTCCACGACGATCTCGTTGCCGGGCTGCACGCCGGCCTGGGCCATGCGCGCCAGCAGCTCGACGTCGATCTGGATCGGCTCCCCGATGCGGGCGACGACGGCCTTGGTCGGGCCGCTCGAGCGGGTGGCGACCGCCACCGAGGACTCGACGCCGTCGAGGAACGTCACCTGGGTGCGCTCCTCACCGATCTCGTCCAGCCCGGGGATCGGGTTGCCGTACGGGTCGAAGTGCGGGTGGTCGAGCAGCGCGGCGAGGCGGCGCTCCACCCGCTCGCTCATGACGTGCTCCCAGCGGCACGCCTCCTCGTGCACGTACTCCCAGTCGAGGCCCACGACGTCGACCAGCAGCCGCTCGGCCAGCCGGTGCTTGCGCATGACCCGCATCGCCTTGCCGAAGCCGGCCTCGGTCAGCTCCAGGTGGCGGTCCCCCGACACGACCAGCAGCCCGTCGCGCTCCATCCGGGCGACGGTCTGCGACACCGTCGGCCCGCTGTGGCCCAGCCGCTCGGCGATCCGGGCTCGCAGCGGGGTGATGCCCTCCTCGGTGAGCTCGTAGATCGTCTTCAGATACATCTCGGTCGTGTCGATCAGGTCACTCACGCCGGTGCCCTCCTGTCGTGCGCGGACGTCCGTCCACAGGCTAGTCGGCTCCGGCGACGCCCGGAGGCGGGCGCGTAGGGTGCGGCGCGTGACCGCGACCACGCCCGTGACGATCCCGGACCACCTGCTGCCGTCGGACGGCAGGTTCGGGTCCGGCCCGGCGAAGGTGCGGGACGCGCAGGTCCGCGCGCTGGCGGAGGCCGGGCGGGCGCTGCTCGGCACCTCGCACCGCCAGAAGCCCGTCCGCTCGCTGGTCGGGCGGGTGCGCGCCGGCCTGGCCGAGCTGTTCGACCTGCCCGACGGGTACGAGGTCGCGCTCGGCAACGGCGGGTCCACGGCGTTCTGGGACCTCGCGACGCTGTGCCTGGTCGAGCGCCGGTCCGCGCACGCCGTGTTCGGCGAGTTCGGGTCGAAGTTCGCCGCCGCCGCGGCGCGCGCTCCGTTCCTCGACGAGCCGGTCGTCACCGAGGTGCGCCCCGGCACGTCCGCCGTGCCCGCGCGGGCCGAGGGCGTCGACGTGTACGCGTGGCCGCACAACGAGACCTCCACCGGCGCGATCGCCCCCGTGCGGCGCGTGCCCGGCTCCGCCGACCAGGGCGCGCTCGTGCTCGTCGACGCGACGTCGGGAGCGGGCGGCCTCGCGGTGGACGTGTCGCAGACCGACGCGTACTACTTCGCCCCCCAGAAGTCGTTCTCGTCCGACGGTGGCCTGTGGCTCGCGCTGCTGTCCCCCGCCGCCGTCGAGCGGGCCGCCCGCGTCGAGGGCTCCGGGCGGTGGGTGCCGGAGTTCCTGTCGCTGACGACCGCCGTGCAGAACTCGCGCGCCGACCAGACGCTGAACACCCCGGCCATCGCGACGCTCGTGCTGCTCGCGGAGCAGGTCGACTGGATGCTCGCGAACGGCGGCCTCGCGTGGTGCGCCGAGCGGACCGCCACCTCCGCCGCCCACCTGTACGGCTGGGCGGAGGCCCGCGACTGGGCGACGCCGTTCGTCGCGGACCCCGCGCAGCGCTCCCCCGTCGTCGGCACGATCGACCTCGCGCCCGAGATCGAGGCGCCGACCGTCGCGGCGATCCTGCGCGCGCACGGGATCGTCGACGTCGAGCCGTACCGCAAGCTCGGGCGGAACCAGCTGCGCGTCGCGATGTTCCCGTCGGTGGAGCCCGCCGACGTGCTGGCGCTCACCGCCTGCGTGGACCACGTGGTGGACCGGCTGGGCTGATCCGCACGGACGCACCCGCCGGGGGTTCCCGGCGGGTGCGTCCGTGCTGCGTCGCCCGGTGCGCCGCCCGGGTCCGGTCAGTGGCCGCCGTGGTGCCGGCGCACCGAGGTGGTCACGAGAGCCGCGCCCAGCAGGACCAGCAGCCCCGCCGCGGTGAGCATCGGCCAGGTGTCGGACCCCGTCGCCGCGAGCACCGCGGAGTCCGGCGCGGCGAGCACGTCGGACGTCGTCGTCGTGGTCGTGTCGGAGGCCGCGAGCACCTGGGACGACCCCGGCGGGTTCGCGCAGACCGACGTCTCGGGCGGGTACGACACCACCGTCGAGGCCTCCGGGTTCACCGACAGGACGACCTGGACGTCCGGCCGCGTGAAGTCGTAGGCGTCGTGCTGCGTCCAGCTGCCCTCGGGCGTCAGCATCCACCCCGGCCAGTCGACGACGGCCCCGTTCACGACCACGGTCCCGGGCCAGTACACCCGCCCGCTCAGCGGCAGGCCGGACTGGACGATGTCCTCGCCGTCCGGGTTCACCCAGGTGATGGTCAGGGTGTCGTCCGTGGTCCCGTACGCCTCGACTGCGTAGTCGAGCACCGGGGCGGCCTCGAGGCAGATGCCGGCCGCGCGGGCGATGACCAGCTCGCACCGACCCGGGGGTGCGTAGCCGTCCGCGGGCGTCTCGCAGCCGGTGTCCGGGTCGATGACCGCCGCGACCGGGGCCGCGGAGGCGGCGGGTCCTGCGGGGGCCGGCGGTGCGGCCAGGGCGGAGCCCGCCCCGCCGACGAGGAAGGCCGCCGCCAGCACCGCCACGAGTGTGCGTCGAACGCGTCCCATGTCCTGCTCCTGTCTGCCCAACGCCGTTGTCGGACGTCCCGCCAATTCGTACAAATCGGACATTTCGTACATCGTAGGCACGGGTCCGGGGAGGGCGCTGATCGGGAGAGCGGGTGAAAGTTCCGCGTGATCACGCGGAACTCCGGCCCTGGAGCGCGGCCGACGCGGTGACCAGCCACGACGGGGTGCCGGCGGGCGCCGGGAGGGGCGAGAGCGGCGTGCAGGGTCACCCGGACGGGTGTGCCGGACGGGCGCTCCCGGGCTCCGGGCGCGGCAGCGCGGTGCGCGGTCTGAGGCGGGCGGGGGGCGGCGGCGCGGCGAGTGGCGGCGCCTCAGGGTGCGGGCGGGCACTCCCCCGTGACCACGCCCGGGCCCGTCAGGGTCGGGGTCGTCCACACGGTCAGCGCGCCGTCGGGGGCGAGCACGGTCACCGAGTACACCTCGGCGGTCGCGGGGGCGAGGCGCGACGTCAGCACCGCGACGTCCCGCCGCGCGGTGCTCGCGGTCTGCCCGCCGACGACCGCGTCGCCGCGCCGGACCTCTCCCAGCCGACCGTCCCGCGCCGAGTAGAAGGACACGTTCGTCGCGAGCCACCCGGCGGGCAGCCCGGAACCGCCGTCGCCGACCACCTGCGCCGGGAGCCCCGCGACGTCGCCCGGCGGGTGGTACTCGAGCGCGACGTCCACCCGCGCCGCCGCCCGGGGCGTCCCGCACCCGGTCATCGTGACGGTCACCCCCGCCGTCAGGTCGTAGTCGAGCTTGCCGGCGGTGCCGTCGTCGAGGAACACGCCCACCGCCTGCCCCACGCCCCCGGTGGCCGTGGGGGCGTCGCCGCTCAGGAACGCCCCGCCGACCGAGGACGCCGCGAGCCGGGCCTGCTCGGCGGGCCGCGCGGACCACAGGGCGACCCGGCGGGCGGCCACCGCGTCCGTCGCGACCGTCACCGCGGCGCGCGCCGTCGCCGGGTCGGCCGCGGCGTCCCGCAGCACCGCGAACACCGACGTGGCGACCTGCGCGTAGAACAGGTCGCCCGCGCGCGGGTCCCCGTAGGCCAGGTAGGCGTCGCGCAGCAGCGCCTGCAGCAGGTCGTCGCCGCCGAGCTCCTCGCCGTCGGCCTGCACCGTCCGCCCGGTCGCGGCGAGCAGGTCGGCGACGACGGTCGGGTCGGTGGCGAGCACCCCGTCGACCGGCTGCCCCGTCGAGGCGACCCAGAACGCGGACGCGAGCTCGGCCGCGCGCGGGTAGTCCGGCGTCTGCACCGTGTCCTGCACCCAGCGCCCGAGCCGGTCGCCGAACAGCGCGAGCTCCTCGTCGGTCAGCGGCAGCGCGCTCGCCGGCAGCTCCGGCAGGTCGGCGGTGCTGCGCTGCCCGACCAGGCCCACGGCCCCGTCCCGGGCCTGCAGCACGGCGACCGCCCCGACGATGCCGCCCTGCGCGCGCAGCTCGGCGGGGTTGAGCGACAGCAGCAGGTACGTGCGCGGGCCGTCGGCGCCGAGCATCTCCGGCAGGACGGCGGCGAGGTCCGCCAGGGTGGCGCGGCCGCCCGCGGAGGCGTCGAGGGCGTCGCGCAGGTCGCGCACCGGGTCGGCGAGCGGGGCGGCGAGCCCGTCGGGGTCGATCGGCGCCAGGTCGGCGGCCAGGTCGTCGACGACCTCGGCGGCCCGGGCCGCGGCGGGGGCGGCGGCGGCCAGCGGCGCGACGTCGACCCAGCCGTCGGGGACCGTGCGCCCGGGGTCCGCGGCCGCAGCCGGTGCGGTGAGCGCACCCAGCGCGTCCAGGAGGTCCGGGGCCGCGTCGTGGGTGAGGTCCTCGGCCGCCGTCGCGACCGCCGACACCGCCGCGAGGTCGTCCCCCACGAACGGCAGGTGCTGCGCGAACCGCCACACCGGGTCGTCGGCGGCGGCCGACGCGCGGGCGGCAGCGTCCTGCAGGGCCGGCAGGCGCGCGCGGAGGGCCGCCACGTCGAGCGCCTCCGCCTCCGGCCGGGCGCCGTCGGCCGCGGCCTGGAGGTCCCGGGCGGCGCCGGCGGCCTGGACCACGCGGAACGTCAGCCACCCGCCGGCCAGGAGCACACCGCCGAGCAGCACCGCCACCGCGATGAGGAGCCGCCGTCGGATCGCCATCGTTCGATCGTCACATATCGGACAATTCGGACACGGGTCGGGGGGCGAAGTTCACCCGGCGCCGGCGGGGCCCGAGCGTCCCGGCGGCGAGAGCGTCCGGCAGTCAGAGCGCCGCGTCGGCCGCCTCGCGCGCCGCGACCTGGTCCACGCCGCTCCGGCGGGGGTTCGGCACGTCGGGGTGCAGCACCTCGAGGTGCGGGCGGGTGCGGACGCGGTACCGGACCTGGACGTTCCAGTGCTTCCTGGCCCACAGCGCCGCGAGCGTGGACACCAGCAGCGCGGTGATCGACCCGATGCCGATGGACCAGCGCGCCCCGAACGTCTCGCCGATCCAGCCGACGATCGGCGACCCGACCGGCGTCGCCCCGAGCATGACGATCATGTACAGCGACATGACGCGCCCACGGACCGCGGGGTCGGTCGACATCTGGATGGTGGTGTTCGCGGCGGTCATCATCGTCAGCGACGCGAGCCCCACCGGGATGCACGCGATCGCGTAGGACGTGTACGTCGGCATCAGCGCCTGCACGCCCGTCGCGACCCCGAACGCGAACGCCGCACCGATCACCAGCCGCACCCGGGGCCGCTCCCGCCGGGCGGCCAGCAGCGCGCCCGCGAGCGACCCGATCGCCAGCACCGACCCGAGGATCCCGTACTCCCCCGCGCCCTTGCCGAACTCGGCCCGGGCCATCAGCGCGCTCGTCATCTGGAAGTTCAGCCCGAAGGTCGACACCACGCAGATCACGACCATGATGACGAGGATGTCGCTGCGGCCCCGGACGTACCGGACGCCCTCGCGGATCTGCCCCTTCGCGCGGGGTGCGACCGGCATCGGGCGGAGCTCCGAGGTCCGCATGAGCAGCAGCGCCAGGATCGTCGCCGCGAACGACACCCCGTTGATGACGAACACCCAGCCGGTGCCGACCGCGGCGATCAGCAGGCCCGCGAGCCCGGGGCCGATCAGCCGCGCGGCGTTGAACGACGTGCTGTTCAGGCCCACCGCGTTGGACAGCCGGCCCGCGGGCACGAGCTCCGCGACGAACGTCTGCCGCACCGGCTGGTCGAGCGCCGCGACGGCGCCCAGCCCCAGCGCGAACAGGTACACGTGCCAGAGCTCCGCGTTCCCGGACAGCACCAGCACCCCGAGCCCGAACGCCAGCAGCCCCATCCCGCCCTGCGTGAGCATCAGCAGCTTGCGGCGGTTCACCCGGTCGGCGAGCACGCCCGCCCACGCGGACAGCAGCAGCGTCGGGAGGAACTGCAGCGCCGTCGTGATGCCGACCGCCAGGCCGGAGTCGTCGGACAGGACGGTCAGCACCAGCCAGTCCTGCGCGACGCGCTGCATCCAGGTGCCGATGTTGGCGACGAGCGCACCGCCGAACCACAGCCGGTAGTTCGGGTACGTCAGCGAGGCGAAGGTGGAGCTCATGCGGGCGGCCTCATCCTGCCGCGATCCGGCGCAGCAGCACGGCGGCCTGCGCGAGGGTCCGGCGTTCCTCGGGGGTGAGCGTGCGGAGCTGGTCGGCGAGCCAGGCGTCGCGGCGTCGGCGGGTCTCGCGGACCTCGGCCTCCCCCGCGCCCGTGAGGCTCACGACGACCTGCCGCCCGTCCGTCGGGTGCTCCGACTTCGCGACGAACCCGAGCCCGACCAGGGTGTTCACGGTGCGGGTCATCGACGGCGGCTGCACGTGCTCGGCCTCCGCGAGCGCCCCGGGGGTGAGGGGACCCTCGCGCAGCAGGATCGCGAGCACGTTGAACTGGGGGTCCGGCAGGTCGGCGGCCCCGCGCCGGGACCGGATCCGCCGGGTCGACTTCGCCAGCGCGACGCGCAGCTCCCCGGCGAGCGCGAGGGGCCGGGCATCGGCGACGAGAGACATGTCCTTACCTTAACTCATTACCTACGCTAACGACACGCCCGGAGCCCTCTCCCCCGCCTCCCCACGGCCTACCCACCGCCTCCCCGCGGACGTCCGGCGCCGAGACTGCAGCAGACCGGCGGGTCGTCAGGGTTCGAACCACCCCGCTGCTGCAACCTCGGCGCGGGACCGTCGAGGCGTCCACAGGGTCAGGTGCGGCTGCGTGGTCCACAGGGACGCCCCCGCCGGGCGGCGTTCGGGTGCCCGGGTGCGGGACCGTGCGGCCGTGACTCACCCTCGCGCGGCGCTGCCGGCTGCCCTGTCGGGGGCGGCGTTCACCGTCGCGGAGGGCCGGCGTGCCGGGCTCACGGTCGACCAGCTGCGGCGGACGTCGCTGCGCGCCCCGACGCGCGGGGTGCGCACCGGGGCGCCCGCCCCCGACGACCTGCTCGGACGGTGTCGCGAGCTCCTGCCGGTCCTGCCGCCGGATGCCGTGTTCTGCCACGTCACGGCCCTCGGGCTGCTCGACGTCGACCTTCCCTGGCACCTGGACCCCGCCGGCCCCCTGCACGTCCAGGTCGGTCCGGCCGCGTCGTGGCCGCGGCGACGCGGGGTCCGGGCCCACTCCCGGTCCACGGCCGACGTGCGGTCCTGGGCTCTGCCCGGCGGAGTCCGGGTCCTCGCCCCCGAGCTCGCGTGGGTCCAGCTCGGGGGCGAGCTCGACGTGCCGGAGCTCGTCGTCCTGGGGGACGCGCTCCTGCGACGCCGGGAGGCGCTGTCGCGCCTCGATCGCCTCCAGGCCACCGTCGCCGGTCTCCCCGCGGGGACGCGAGGGGTGCGGCGCCTGCGCTCGGCGGCCGTGCACGTGCGCGCCCGCACCGACTCGCCGATGGAGTCGCGGCTGCGGTGGCTGCTGGTCGACGCGGGGCTCCGGTGCCCGGACGTGAACGTCCCGGTGCGCGGGCCGGACGGCTCGGTCGTCGCGATGCCCGACCTGAGCTACGTGCAGGAGCGCGTGGCGGTCGAGTACGACGGGGACGTGCACCGGACCAGCAGGGCGGTGTGGCGCCGTGACGTCGCCCGCCGCCAGGCGCTGGAGGCGCTGGGCTGGCGGGTGGTCTCCTGCACGGCCGACGACGTCCTGCACCACCCCGCACGCGCTGTCGCGTGGGTCCGCGCCGCGCTCTCCCGCGCCGCCACGCCGTCGAGCCTGCAGTAGGCGGGTGGTTCGAGGGCCGTGAACCCCCCAGGTTCTGCAGTCTCGGCGCTGGTCGGCGGGTGGGTGGGTGGGGGGGCGGGTGGGGGCGGGCGGGGGGCGGGCGGGAGGCCCCGTCAGGGGCGGCCCAGGGCGCGGTACGTCCAGCCCGCGGCGCGCCAGCGCGGGGGGTCCAGGACGTTGCGGCCGTCGAGGATGCGGCGCTCCCGGACCAGGCCCGCCAGGGCGTGCGGGTCCAGGTCGCGGTACTCGGCCCACTCGGTCGCCAGGAGCACGACGTCCGCGCCCTCGACGGCCTCCTCGACGGTCGCCGTGAACACGAGGCCCGGCCACGCCGCGCGGGCGTTGTCGACGGCCCGGGGGTCGGTCACCCGCACCTGGGCGCCCTGGAGCTGCATCTGGCCGGCGACCGACAGGGCCGGCGAGTCCCGCACGTCGTCGGAGTCGGGCTTGAACGCGGCACCGAGCACCGCGACGTTCCGCCCGACGATCGACCCGTGGCACACCTCGCGCGCCAGGTCGACCATCCGGACGCGCCGCCGCATGTTGATGGCGTCGACCTCCCGCAGGAAGGTGAGGGCCTCGTCGACGCCGAGCTCCCCGGCGCGGGCCATGAACGCGCGGATGTCCTTGGGCAGGCAGCCGCCGCCGAACCCGAGGCCGGCGTTGAGGAAGCGGCGCCCGATCCGGTCGTCGTAGCCGATGGCGTCCGCGAGGCCGGTGACGTCCGCGCCGGTCGCCTCGCACAGCTCGGCCATCGCGTTGATGAACGAGATCTTGGTCGCGAGGAACGAGTTGGCGGCGACCTTGACGAGCTGCGCCGTGGCGTAGTCGGTGACGACCAGCGGCGTGCCGTCGGCGAGCGCGGCCGCGTAGACCTCGTCGAGCACCGCCCGCGCGGCCGCGCCGGCCTCGGTGGGCACGCCGCCCGGGCCCGTCGGCAGGCCGTAGACGAGCCGGTCGGGGTGCAGCGTGTCGTGCACGGCGAAGCCCTCGCGCAGGAACTCCGGGTTCCACACGAGCGTCGCGCCGGTGGGCGCCAGCCGCTCGGCCAGCGACTCCGCGGTGCCCACCGGGACGGTCGACTTCCCCACCACCAGGTCGCCGGGACGGACGTGCGGCAGCAGCGCGGCGAACGCGTCCTCGACGTAGGTCAGGTCCGCCCGGAGCTCGCCGTGCCGCTGCGGGGTGCCGACGCACAGGAAGTGCACGCGCGCGCCGGCGGCCTCCGCGGGGTCGGTCGTGAAGGTCAGCCGTCCCGCGTCCCGCACCGAGGTGAGCAGCTCGGGCAGCCCCGGTTCGTAGAACGGGGCCGTCCCGGCGGCGAGCTTCTCGACCTTCGCCTTGTCGACGTCGACGCCCACGACGGTGTGCCCGAGCTCCGCCATGCTCGCCGCGTGCACCGCGCCGAGGTAGCCGCAGCCGATGACCGAGACGCGCATGGGTCCTCCCGCCGGTGGTGGTCGGGTCGAACCTACCGGCGCGTCAGACGCCCAGCAGGTCCTTGATCGGGCCGATGAGGAAGTACACGACGAACAGCGCGCCGGCGACCCACATCAGCGGGTGCACCTGGCGCAGCTTGCCCATCGCCAGCTTGATGACGATGAACGAGATGACGCCCGCGCCGATGCCGACCGTGATCGAGTACGAGAACGGCATGAGCACGATGGTGAGGAACGCGGGGACGGCCACCTCGAAGTTCTTCCAGTCGATGCCCGAGACCTGCATGACCATGAGGAAGCCGACGACGACCAGCGCCGGGGTGGCGGCCTCGAACGGCACCATGCCGACCAGCGGGGCGAGGAACGTCGCGAGCAGGAACGCCACACCCGTGGTGACGGACGCCAGGCCGGTGCGCGCGCCGTCGCCGACGCCCGCGGCCGACTCGACGTAGCTGGTGTTGGAGGAGACCGAGGCCGCACCACCGGCGGCGGCGGCCAGGGAGTCGACGACCAGGATCTGGCGGGTGCGCGGCGGGTTGCCCTTCTCGTCCAGCAGGCCGGCCTCGCCGCCGACGGCGACCATCGTCCCCATCGTGTCGAAGAAGTCGGCGATCATCACCGAGAACACCAGCAGCACGACCGCGACGATGCCGATCTTCTCGATCGACCCGAACAGCGAGAACTGCCCGAGCAGGGAGAAGTCGGGGGCGGCGACGATGGAGTCGGGCAGCGCGGGCACGGCCAGCGACCAGCCGCCGGCGTTGTCGGCGGACCGGGCGCCGATCCCGGCGACGGCCTCGACCACGACGGCCAGCACCGTCGACGCGATGATCGCGATGAGGATGGCGCCGTGCACCTTGCGGGCCATGAGGATGATCGCGAGGAACAGGCCGACCACGAAGACGAGCAGCGGCCAGCTGCCGAGCGACCCGCCGATGCCGAGCTCCACGGGGGTGGCCTGGCTGAACGGGATGCGCACGAAGCCGGCGTCGAACAGGCCGATGAACGCGATGAACAGGCCGATGCCGACGCTGATCGCGGTCTTCAGCTCCATGGGCACGGCGCGGAACACGGCCTCGCGGAAGCCGGTGAGCACGAGCACCAGGATGATGAGGCCCTCGAGCACGACGATGCCCATCGCGTCGGCCCACGTCATGTCGGGCAGCGAGGCGATCGAGTACGTCACGACGGCGTTCAGCCCGAGGCCCGCCGCGAGCGCCAGGGGGAAGTTGGCCACCACGCCCATGAGGATCGACATGACGCCGGCGACCAGCGCCGTGGTCGCCGCGATCATCGGGATGTTCGGCTCGGAGCCGCCCCCGAGGAAGCTGCCCGTGCCGTCCTGCACGGTGCCGATGATCAGCGGGTTGAGCACGATGATGTAGCTCATCGTGAAGAAGGTGACGAGGCCGCCCCGGATCTCGGTCCCGACGGTCGACCCGCGCTCGGAGATCTTGAAGAACCGGTCGAGCGCGCTCTTCGGTGCGGCGGGCGCCTGCGCGGACGCCCCCGTGGAGGTGGTGGACATGGGGGGAAGTGTGGCAGAAGCGTGCGGGACGGGTCGCGCCCGTCCGCGAACGTTTACCCCCCCGAAACGCGCCCGGCCCGGCACCCCCGCGGGGGTACCGGGCCGGTCGCAGAGCGCCTCGCGTCAGATGACCAGGACCGACGCGGTGCCCTTGCCGTAGCCGGACACCTCGACCTCCAGGTCGAGGCGGCGGACGTACGCCAGGACCCACTGCGCCACGTCGGCGGGCAGCGGCTCCCGGGGGGCGTACCACTGGTCCAGCTTGAGGTGCGGGGCGTCGCCGACGTTGAACAGCGCGGCGGTGACGTTGAGGATCTCCCCCGCGTTCTCGGCGAGCGCCGGCGGCAGCTGCTCCTCCTCCGCCGCGGCCCGCGAGGTGGCGGCGGGGACGAGGGCGATGGACGCGCCGAGGTGCGCCGCGAGGGGCAGGTCGAACAGCACGATGGCCGACAGCTTCATCAGCCGGTCGACGTACACGCCGACGAGCGCGCCGCCGTTGAGCACCGGGTCGACCATGGGGCCGCCCGTGGCGACCTCCACGTCGCGGCCGATCAGGCCCTCCCAGTGCTCGCGGACCTCCTTGGCGGAGGGCAGGGGCGTGGCGTCGCTCATGCGAGCACCGGCTCGATGGCCTCGCGGAACGTGTCCGCGGTGAACGGCTTCGCGATGAGGAACAGCGCCCCGGCCTCGTCGGCCATCGTGCGCATCTCGTCGGAGCCCTCCGAGGTCACGAAGCCGAACGGGGTGCCGAACCCCTCGGCACGCAGGGCGCGCAGCAGGTCGATGCCCGTGAGGTTCGGCATGTTCCAGTCCGACAGCACGACGTCGGGCTCCTGGGCGCGGACGGCCTCGAGCGCCTCGGCGCCGTCGGCCGCCTCGCGGACGTCCCAGTCGTAGCCGGCCTGGCGCAGCGTGCGGATCACGATCTGCCGCATCACACGGCTGTCGTCGGCGATGAGCACGTTGATCATGCTCGTCACTTCCCTTCGGTGTCAGCGGTCGCGGCGGGGGCCGCGGGGTGCAGGGGGTACAGAGGATGCAGCGAGCCCACGCAGCTCACTGGAACAGCCAGACCACGACGAGGATCGCGTGGCCGCGCCAGTCGAGCCGCAGCTCGTGCGAGAGGGAGCCGCCGGCGACGTCCGGGAGCTCGGTGGCGACCCGGGGCAGGCCCAGGGTGCCCTGGGACGGCAGCAGCGCCTTGATGTTGCCGCCGACCACGTTCGCGACCTCGCCGAAGGCGTCGTCGAGGTCCTCGGGGCCGACGGGCTCGTCCGCGCCCATGCGCAGCAGCGCGCGGGTGAGCTCGTGCGCGGTGGCCAGGTCGGTGGTGACGGCGGCCCGGCCGGCGAGCTCGCCGTGGACGTCCACCCAGGCGACCAGCGGCTCGACGACGGCGGGCAGCTCGCCCTCCCAGGGACGCAGGTAGCCGACCTCCCCGTCGATCATGGCCGCGAACACCTCCTCGGCGATCGCGTACACCTGGTCCTGCTCGACGACGGCGGTCATACGGTCTCCTCGGCGGGGACGAGCCCGAGCAGGTCGAGCTTGTCGCGGATGGCATCGGGGGTGAACGGCTTGATCAGGTACTCGTGGGCGCCGGCCGCCAGGGCGCGCACGATCTGGCCGTGCTCGCTCTCGGTGGTGACCATCATCAGCGTGATGTTCCGCCACAGCGGGTTCGCGCGGACCTTGGTGACGAACGTCAGCCCGTCCATCACCGGCATGTTCCAGTCGATGCAGGCCAGGTCGACCTCGCCCTCCTGGTCCAGGACGTCGAGGGCCTGCTGACCGTCGCCGGCCTGGAGCGTGGTGAAGCCCAGCTCCTCCAGTGCGCCCGCGACGATGCGCCGCATCGTCCGCGAGTCGTCGATGACCAGGGCTCTCATCGCGTCACTCCTTGTTCGAATGCGGTGCCGGTCGTGCCGACCGCACCGGTCGGGCGCGGGCGCGCCGTGGGCAGGGTGGTGGTGGCCGGCCGGGTGAACGCCGGACGGGTCGTGGGGGCCGGCGCCGCGGCGGGGGCCGTGCCGAACGCCGGGGGTGCGAGGCGGGGCTGCGGGACGCCGCCGGCGCGCACGGGCCGGTAGACGGACCCCCGCTCGACGGGCATCCGCTCCCAGTCCTGGTCGACGCCGATGGTCGTCTCCGCGGCACCGAGCACCAGGAACCCGCCGGGCTTCAGCACGCGGTGCACCCGGGACAGGATCGAGCGCTTGGTCTCGAGGTCGAAGTAGATGAGCACGTTGCGCAGGAACACGATGTCGAACGGGCCGGCGGGCGGGACGTCCAGCAGGTTGTGCTTGAGGAACGTGATCGCGCGGCGCAGCTCGTCGGCGATCTGCCAGTCCGCGCCGGCGCGCTGGAAGTAGCGCACCAGCATCGGGGCGGGCAGGCCGCGGTTGACCTCGAGCTGCGAGTAGCGGCCCGACTTCGCCTTGGCCAGCACCTGGTCGGACAGGTCGGTGGCGGTGATGTCGAACCGGGCGCCGGGGCCGAGCACGTCCGCGAGGGTCATCGCGAGCGAGTACGGCTCCTGCCCGGTCGAGCACGCCGCCGACCAGACCCGCACGGTGTCGAGCACGGGCCGGTCCGCGCGCAGGGCGGGGACGATGTGCGTGCGCACGGCGCTGAACGGGGTGTTGTCCCGGAACCACGAGGTCTCGTTGGTGGTGAGCGCCTCGACGATCACGGCGAGGTCGGTCTCCCGGCGCGCCGAGCGCACCTCGCGGATGTACGCGTCGACGCCGGCGTGGCCCGCGTCGCGCGCGATGGGCAGCAGCCGGCTCTCGACGAGGTACTCCTTGCCGGCCTCGAGCTGGATCGCGCTGCGGCGCCGGACGACGTCGGCGACGAACGCGAAGGTGTCCTGGGTCAGGCTCATGGCCGACCTCCGATCGGTGCTGCGGGGCGTCCGCCCGCGCGGGCGAGGACGGACTCGAGAGCGGGGGCGACTTCCCCGAGGGGCAGGACGCGGTGGGCGAACCCGGCGGTCGCGACGGCGCCCGGCATGCCCCAGACGACGCTGGTGGGCTCGTCCTGGACGATGACGGTGCCGCCGGCGGCCACGACGTCCTCGCAGCCGGTGCGGCCGTCGGCGCCCATGCCCGTGAGCACGAGCGCGAGCAGCTGCCCGCCGAGCTCCCGGACGGCCGAGCGGAACAGCACGTCCACCGCGGGGCGGCAGAAGTTCACGGGCGGGCCGTCGGTGATCGCGGCGCGCAGCATGCCGGCGGACCGGCGCAGCTCCAGGTGGTGGTCGCCCGCGGCGATGTAGACGTGCCCGGGCTCGAGCAGGTCGCCGTCGGCGGCCTCGACCACGGTCGCGGGGCCCAGGCGGTCCAGGCGGTGCGCGAGCTGGCGGGTGAACACCGGCGGCATGTGCTGCACGACGAGCACCGGCACCGGCGGCGGCGCGGACAGCGCCCCGAGCCCCTTGGACGGCGCCTCGGGCCCGCCGGTCGACGAGCCGATGATCACGGCGCTGACCGGGTGCGGCGCGGGCGCCTGCCGGGTCACGACCGGCATCCGGGCCGCCGCGGCGGTCCCCGCGATGGGGGCGCGCTGCGTCGGCGCGGCGAACGCCGGCTGGGCGGAGGCGGCGGGCGCCCCGGTGGCCGGGCCCGTGACGCCGGGCGCACCCGCCCGGCGCGGCACCAGCGCCTTGATCTTCGGGATGAGCTGGTCGGCGACCTGCGCCAGCGACTCCTGCACGCTGCCGACGTTCGCCGGCTTCGTCACGTAGTCGGTGGCCCCGGCGACCAGCGCGTCCAGCGTGGCCGACGCCCCGCGCTCGGTGAGCGTCGAGAACATGATGATCGGCATGGTGTGCCGGTTGCGGCGCAGCGCGCGCACCGCCTCGATGCCGTTCATCTCCGGCATCTCGATGTCCATGGTGACGAGGTCGGGGGCCAGCTGGTCCACCTTCGCCAGGGCGATGCGCCCGTTGGAGGCGAACCCCACCACCTCGATGTCCGGGTCGCGCGAGAGCGAGTCCGTCACCAGCCGGCGGACGACGACCGAGTCGTCGACCACCAGCACGCGGATCCTGGTCACGTCGTTCCCCTTACATGCGGACCGGCCGCACCGGCCGGGTTCGTGGTTCTGATCGGTCGGTGCGGCCGGTTCCTGAGTGGGCCGGTGCCTCGCGGGCGGGTGGTCAGAAGGTGAAACGCGCCACCCGCTCGTGCAGGTCCGCGGACAGCGCCGCGAGGTCCTGCACCTGGCCGGACACCTGGTCCAGGACGCCCACGGAGCGGGCCGCGGCACCGGCGACGCCGGTGATGTTGTGCGCGATCTCACCCGACCCCGTCGCGGCCTCGGCCACCGAGCGGGACATCTCGTTGGTCGTCGCGGTCTGCTCCTCGACGGCCGACGCGATGGTCAGCTGGTAGTCGTTGATGCTCGCGATGATCTGCGAGATCTCCCCGATGGCCACCACGGCGGCGCCGGTGTCGTTCTGGATCGCCTCGACGCGGCGCGCGATGTCCTCGGTCGCCTTGGCGGTCTCCTGCGCGAGCTCCTTGACCTCGCCGGCCACGACCGCGAAGCCCTTGCCGGCCTCCCCGGCGCGCGCGGCCTCGATCGTCGCGTTCAGCGCCAGCAGGTTCGTCTGCTCCGCGATCGACGTGATGACCTTGACGACGTTGCCGATCTCCTGGCTCGAGACGCCGAGCTTGGCGACCTGCTCGTTCGTGGCGACGGCCACGTCGGTGGCCTGCCCGGCGACCTTCGCCGCCTGCGAGGCGTTCTGCGCGATCTCGCGGATGCTGGCGCCCATCTCCTCCGCGCCGGCCGCGACGGCCTGCACGTTGCGGGACACCTGCTCGGCCGCGGCCGCCACGACGCCCGCCTGCGCGGACGTCTCCTGCGAGCCGGACACGACGTCCCCGTTGGACGCCTTCAGGCTGGCCGCCGTGGTCTCGACCGACTCGGCGGCCGTCACCACCCCGGCGAGGGTCGTGCGCAGGGACTCCTGCGCCTGGCCGAGCGCGGCGGCCATCCGGCCGGTCTCGTCGCGCCAGGGGACCTCGGCCGTCACGGTGAGGTCGCCGTCGGCCATGGCCTCCAGCGAGCCCTGCACGCTGCGCACGGCCCGGGTGATCCGGCGGATCACCAGCACCGCCAGCACGCCGGACAGGCCGGCACCGACGACGAAGGCGATGACCAGGACGAGGATCGTCCGGTCGACCTCCGCACGGCTGTCCGCGAGGATCTGGTCCACCTGGGCGTCGACCTGGCCCTGGGCGAGCGCGAGCGCCCGGCCGGCCCAGTCGGGGTCGGCGGAGGCGTCGGCGGCCAGCGCGGTGCGCAGCCCGTCCACGTCGCCCGCCTGGATCAGCGGGGCCAGCGTGCTGTCGCGGTACGCGACCCACGCCTCCCAGCGGTCCACGAAGTCGGTCCACTGCCGGGTGTCCGACTGCGGGTAGGCGGCGATGTTGTCGATCTGCGCGGCGACGTCGCGGTCGTTCCAGGCGGACGACTCGAGCAGCTGGGTGCGCACGGACTCGTCCGTGGCCTCGGTCGCGCGGTGCACGAGCAGGTGGCTGCGGGCCTGCGCGGTGCGCAGCTCCGACATGGCGGACTGCAGGTCGCCGGTCAGGCCGGACATCTCCTCGAGGTTCTGGCCGGCGCGGTACAGCGCCACGGCGCCGACCCCGCCGACGACGGCGAACGTGCCGCCGAGCACCAGGAGGGAGACGGCGATCTTCAGGGCGACGGGGCGGTCCCAGAACCAGGACGCGCGCCGGCGGCGGGCGGGCGCCTCCTGCTCGGCGGCGCCGTACGGGCCCAGGTCGTCGTACGACGGGCGGGCGTCCTCGTAGCGGTTCCGCTCGCCGCGCGCGGGGGCGTAGGCGTGGTCGGTGGCGGTCATCAGCCCAGCTCCTCCGCGGTGTAGTAGCCGCCGGCCACGAGGACCTGGCGGTAGTTCTGGCCGGTGACGACCTGCGGCGTCAGCAGGTACGACGGGACGACCTTCACGCCGTTGTCGTACGAGGTGATGTCGTTCGTCTCCGGCTCGGCGCCGTCCAGCAGCGCGCGGACCATCGAGACCGCGACCTCGGCGAGCTGGCGCGTGTCCTTGTAGACCGTGCCGTACTGCTCCCCGGCGGCGATGGACTGCGCGGAGGCGAGCTCCGCGTCCTGGCCGGTCACGACGGGCAGCGGCTGCGCCGTCCCGTAGCCGATGGTCTTCGTGGCCTCGATGATCGCGAGCGAGATGCCGTCGTAGGGCGACAGGACGCCGTCGAGGCGCTGGCCGGCGTAGAGCGGCAGCAGCGTGTTCATGCGCGTCGTGGCGTTCTTCGGGTCCCAGGCCTCGATGGCGATGGTGGTGAAGTCCGTCTCGCCCGACGGCACGGTCAGCACCCCGGAGTCGAGGTACGGCTGCAGCACCTGCATCGCGCCGGAGTAGAAGACGGTGGCGTTGTTGTCGTCGGGCGACCCGGCGAACAGCTCGACGTTGAACGGGCCGGTCTGCCCGGTGGGCTCCCCCGCCGCGTCCAGCACGCCGAGACCCTGGAGCAGCTGGGTGGCCTGCTGCACGCCGACCCGCGCGTTGTCGAAGGTGGCGTAGTAGTCGACGTCCGGCGACTCGCGGATCAGGCGGTCGTAGGCGATGACGGGGATGTCGGCGGCGGCGGCCTCGGCGAGCACGCCCTTGAGCGCCACGCCGTCGATCGACCCGATCACCAGCGCGTCCGCGCCGTCGGCGATCATCTGCTCGAGCTGCGCGACCTGCGTCGGCACGTCGTTCTCCGCGTACTCCAGCGCGACGTCGTACCCGAGCGCCTGCAGCTGGTCCTCGACGTTCTCGCCGTCACCGATCCAGCGCTCCGACGTGGTCGTCGGCATCGCGACGCCCACCAGCGGGCGCTCGCCCGGCTCCTGCGCCGGGTCGGCGGCACCGCAGCCCGCGACCGTCCCCACCGCCAGCAGCGCGAGGGACGCGGTCAGCGCGTTCCTCGCACGGTGGCGCTTCCCGTGCCTCATCTCGACTCCCTCGTCCGTCTCGGCCGCTGCGCTCCCTGCCGCGGCCGTGACCCCCCATTCGGACGGAGCCCGGGGGAAATGAGCGCTCCCCCGGGCGAAACCGCCGCGGGGGAGCGCTGGACGAGGCGTTCGGGTGACCTCAGGCGGTTCTCAGTAGGTGAACCGCGACACCCGGCCGCGCAGGTCCTCCGACATCCGGGCGAGCTCGCCGATGGAGTCGCCCATCTGGCCGAGCGTCTCGGACGACGTGGCGGCGGCCGACGCGACGCCGGTGATGTTCACCGCGATCTCCCCGGAGCCGGTCGCGGCCTCCGCGACCGAGCGGGACATCTCCGTGGTGGTGGCCGTCTGCTCCTCCACCGCGCTGGCGATCGTCAGCTGGTAGTCGTTGATGCTCGCGATGATCTGCGAGATCTCCCCGATCGCCGCGACCGCGCCCGTGGTGTCGGACTGGATGGCCTCGACGCGCCGCACGATGTCCTCGGTCGCCTTGGCGGTCTCCTGGGCCAGCTCCTTGACCTCGCCGGCGACCACCGCGAAGCCCTTGCCGGCCTCGCCCGCTCGCGCGGCCTCGATCGTCGCGTTGAGCGCGAGCAGGTTCGTCTGCTCGGCGATGCTCGTGATCGTCTTGACGACGTTGCCGATCTCCAGGCTCGAGGCACCGAGGCGCGCCACCTGGTCGTTCGTCACCGCCGCCGCGTCCGTGGCCTGGCCCGCGACCTTGGCGGCCTGCGAGGCGTTCTGCGCGATCTCCCGGATGCTGGCGCCCATCTCCTCCGCGCCGGCCGCGACCGTCTGCACGTTCCGGGACACCTGCTCCGCGGCCGCCGCGACGACGCCCGCCTGCGCGGAGGTCTCGTCCGACCCGGACACGACCTGGTGCGACGCCACGGACAGCTCCTCCGCGGCGGCCGCCACGGTCTGCGCCGTCTCGACCACGCCGGAGATCAGCCCGCGCAGGCTGTCCTGCGTGCGGGCCAGGTCGACGGCCAGCCGGCCGATCTCGTCCCGGCCGTCGACGCCCGACGGCACCGTGAGGTCCCCGTCGCCCGCGGCGGACAGCGCGCGCTGCACCCCGCCGAGCCGGCGGACGATCCCGCGGGCCACGACGTACGCCAGCGCGGTCGCCACCAGGGCGCCCAGCAGCGCCACCAGGACGGTGATGAGGATGGAGCGGGCGGCCACGTCGTCCGTCTCGTCCGCGAGCGCCGCGGCCTGGTCGCCCTGCGCGGTGGTCTCGACCTGGATCGCGTCGACCACGCCGGTGGTCAGCGGCCGGATCGTGTCGTTGAAGTAGGTCCCGAAGCCGGCGGTGTCGCCGGCGTCGGCCAGCGGGAACAGGGAGTCCTCGGCGGCCGCGTAGTACGCGTCCAGCGCCGTCACGATCGCGTCGACCGCGCCCTGGTCCACGGCCCCCGCCCGGTACTCCTCGATCTGCGCGTCGAGGTCCTGCTGCCGGGTCGTGAGCTCGTCCAGCAGCGTGGCGCGGGTCTCCTCGTCGGCGATCCCGTACTGGATCACGCGCGCGCGGTCGCCCTGGAAGGAGCGCTGGATCTCGGTGAGCTGCTGCAGCGGGGTGACGTTGCCGGCGTACATCTCGGCGGCGTCGGCGCGCAGCGTGCGCAGCGAGCTGACGGCCACGAGCGTCACGACGAGGGTCATCAGGGTCATCGCCGCGACGGCGGCGAGGATCTTGACCAGCACGGGCCGGTCGGTCCAGGGCCGGCGCGGGGCGCCGGGGTGCTGCGCGGTCATCTTCTGTCCTTCTCGCTCTGCGGGACCTACGTCCCCTCTATCGGCCGGGCCGCGCGGGTGCGGAGAGGTTGCCGGCACGCCGCAGGGCCCGGCGCGCGGGGGGTGCGCCGGGCCCTGCGGGGTCGAGGGGTGCTGCGGGGTCGTGCTCGGTCGTGCCGGGTCGTGCGGTCAGTACCGGAAGCCGGACACCCGCGCGCGCAGGTTCTCCGACATCCGCGCCAGCTCGGCGACCGCGTCGCCCATCTGGTTGAGCGTCTGCGACGACTCCGCAGCGGCCGACGCGACCCCGGTGATGTTCACCGCGATCTCCCCGGAGCCGGTGGCGGCCTCCGCGACGGAGCGGGACATCTCGTTGGTCGTGGCGGTCTGCTCCTCCACGGCCGACGCGATGGTCAGCTGGTAGTCGTTGATCGACGCGATGATCGAGGAGATCTCCCCGATGGCCGCGACGGCCCCGTGGGTGTCGCCCTGGATGGCCTCGACCCGGCGGGCGATGTCCTCGGTCGCCTTGGCGGTCTCCTGCGCGAGCTCCTTGACCTCGCCGGCGACGACCGCGAAGCCCTTGCCGGCCTCCCCGGCGCGGGCGGCCTCGATCGTCGCGTTCAGCGCCAGCAGGTTCGTCTGCTCCGCGATGGACGTGATGACCTTGACGACGTTGCCGATCTCCTGGCTCGAGACGCCGAGCCGCGAGACCTGGTCGTTGGTGGTCTGCGCGACCTCGGTGGCCTGCCCGGCGACCTTCGCCGCCTGCGAGGAGTTCTGCGCGATCTCGCGGATGCTGGCGCCCATCTGCTCGGCGCCCGCCGCCACGGTCTGCACGTTGCGGGACACCTGCTCCGCGGCCGCCGCGACGACGCCCGCCTGGGCCGAGGTCTGGTCCGAGCCGGCCACGACCTGGTGGGACGACGCCGACAGCTCCTCGGCGGCGGCCGCGACGGTCTGCGCCGTCTCGACCACGCCCGAGATCGTGTCGCGCAGGTTCTCCTGCGCCCGGGCCAGGGCCCGCGACATCTGGCCGAGCTCGTCGGTGGTGTCGACCTGCGGGACGACCGTGAGGTCGCCGTCCGCCATCGCCTCGACCGCGCGCTGCACCTCGGTGACCTGCCGGCGGATCATGTTCGCGATGACCATGCCGACGGCGGCCACGACGGCCACGCCGCCGAGCAGCACGATGATGAGGATCCGCGAGCCGGAGGCGGCCTCCGCGGCGGCCTGGTCCGCGACCGTCTTCAGGTAGTCGGCGCCGGACACCTCGGCGGTCTCGAGCGCGGCGACCATCGTGTCGATCGCGGCCTGGCCCTCGTTCTCCGTGATCCGGGCGAACTCGACGTCGTCGTTGGAGAACGCCGCCGGGACGAGCTGCTCGTCGCGGATCTGCTGCCAGGCGGCCCAGGCGACCTTGAAGTCCTCCCAGCCCGGGACGACGACCTCGCCGATGCCGGCCTCGAACGCGTCGGCCGCGGCCTGCAGGTCGGCGTCGGTCGCGGCGATCGCGTCGAGGTCCTCCTGCTGCTGCGCCTCGGTGTCGGTGACGCTCGCGCCGGACTGGGCGATGAGCATGCGGGCCTTGATCTCCTCCTGGTGCACGACGGCCAGCGGCGCGATCACGTTCGCGCTCACGGACTGCACCGAGGCGGTGCTGGCGGCCAGGTCGTTCATCCGCACCGCGGCGAACGTCCCCATCGCCGCGACGACAGCGACGACGAGGGCCAGCAGCTGGATGATCTTGGTGCGCACGCCGCGGTTGGCGAACCAGGCGGTGCCACGGCGGCTGCCGCGGGACGGGCGCGGGGCGGGACGCGGTGCGGCGGACCCGCCGGGGCCGCGCTGGGAGGGCACGCGGTCGAGCCGGGTGGCCGGCCGCGACGTCGTGGTGACGCTCATGGTGGGTCCTTCCTGTGTGGAACACCTTCTGGGCTTCTCGATCGTCCGGACCCCGTTCGCCGTGAGGGGACGACCGGGTGAACGCGCGGCGAACGGCCACGGGCCGCGCCCTCCCCCTGGTAGGGGACGGCGCGGCCCGTGGCCGTGCGGTGCGGGGTGGCTCAGTACGCGAACCGCGACACCCGGCCGCGCAGGTCCTCCGACAGGCGCGCGAGCTCGCCGATGGCGTCGCCCATCTGCCCGAGCGTGCTGGAGCTGCCGGCGGCGGCCGTCGCGACGCCGGTGATGTTCGTGGCGATCTCGCCGGAGCCCGTGGCGGCCTCGGCGACGGAGCGGGACATCTCCGTGGTGGTGGCCGTCTGCTCCTCCACGGCGCTGGCGATGGTCAGCTGGTAGTCGTTGATGCTCGCGATGATGTGGCTGATCTCGCCGATCGCCGTCACCGCCGCGACGGTGTCGGACTGGATCGCCTCGACCCGGCGGACGATGTCCTCCGTGGCCTTCGCGGTCTCCTGGGCCAGCTCCTTCACCTCGCCCGCGACGACCGCGAAGCCCTTGCCGGCCTCACCGGCGCGCGCGGCCTCGATCGTCGCGTTCAGCGCCAGCAGGTTGGTCTGCTCGGCGATGCTCGTGATGGCCTTGACGACGTTGCCGATCTCCTGGCTCGACTCGCCGAGGCGCGTGACCTGCTCGTTGGTCGCCGCGGCGACGTCCGTGGCCTGTCCCGCGACCTTGGCGGCCTGCGAGGCGTTCTGCGCGATCTCCCGGATGCTCGCGCCCATCTGCTCGGCGCCCGCGGCGACCGTCTGCACGTTGCGGGACACCTGCTCCGCCGCCGCGGCGACGACGCCCGCCTGCGCGGAGGTCTCGTCCGACCCGGACACGACCTGGTGCGAGGCGGCGGACAGCTCCTCGGCGGCCGCGGCGACCGTCTGCGCGGTCTCCGCCACGCCCGACACGACGCTGCGCAGGCTGGTCTGGGCGGCGTCGAGGGAGCGCGCCATGTCGCCGAGCTCGTCGACGCTGCGCACGCGGGCCTGCACCGTGAGGTCGCCCTCGGCCATCGCCTCGAGCGCCGTGCGGACCTCGCCCGCGTCCCGGGCCAGGCGCCGGGCGACGACGAAGCCGATCGCCATGACGATCGCGAGACCCACCACGAGCAGCACCACGACGGTGACGATCGTGCGGGACACGGTCGCGCCGGCCTCGTCGGCGGTCGCGTCGGCGACCTCGGCGACCGACTCGTTCTCGAGCGCGATCGCGTCGGCGGCGATGGTCGTCTGCGGCAGGATCTGGTCGCGGTAGAACGCGCCCGCACCGGCCACGTCGCCCGCATCCGCCATCGGGAAGAGCTCGGTCTCGGCGAGGCGGACCATCTCGTTCCAGCCGGAGTCGAAGTCGGCCCAGGCCTGGTCGTTCACGACCAGCTCGGCGTACGCCGCCTGCTGGTCGGTGATCTTCGCCTCGTACTCGTCGAGCTGGGTGCGCAGGTCGGCCCGGACCTCCTCGGAGGCCGCCGGGTACTCGACCATCCGCGCGCGGCCGGCCTGGAGCGCGCGCTGGAGGTCGCTGACCTGGCCGAGCTGGGTGACGTAGCCGGAGCTGTGGGTCACGTCGGTGCGCAGCTCGGCCAGGCTCGCGGCGGCCGCGACGACCACGACCACGCCGACCAGGCCCGCCGCGGCGAGCAGGCCGAGCACCTTCGCGGCGATCGAGAGCCGCAGGCCGCGGCGGCGCGGGGTGACGGCGGACGGGTGGGACATGGTCGCTCCTGACAGGGGACGGTCGTCGGCACCCGCGCCCGTGAGGGCGACGGTCCGGCGCTGGGGATCGCCCTCCCGATCGGCAGCCCGCTCACCAGCGTGAACACTCACCCGGGTGAATCCCGGCGGAGCGGGACCTCGGTCCCGGGCGCCGGCACCGACGCCGGCCCCCGGCGCCCAGCGGAGAGCCCCGCCGGGCACGCCGGGGCGTGTCGGGCGGGGCTCTCGGTCGTGCTCCGGGGGGCGGAGCGCGTCAGGCGGCCGGGTCGGGCGGCCGGGTCAGGCGGCGGTGGCCTGGTCCACGTCGAGGACCAGCAGCAGCCGGCCGTCGAGCTTGTGCGCGCCGAGGATCAGCGGGCGCAGCGCGGCGTCCAGCGTCTCCGGCGGCGCCTCGAACGTCTCGGGGCCGACCTCCATGACGTCGCCGATCTCGTCGACGAGCAGGCTGACGGGCTCCCCCGCCACCTGCACGACGACCATCATCGGCTCGGCGTCCTCGCCCAGCGGCGCGAGGCCGAGGCGGGGGCGCAGGTCGACCGTGAGGACGACCTGGCCGCGGAGGTTCACCAGGCCGGCGACCCCGGGCGGGGCGAGCGGCACGCGGGTGCGGACGTGCGAGCGCAGCGCCTCCTGCACCCGGGTGACGTCGACCCCGTACAGGCTGCCGGCGAGGCTGAACGTGACGTACTGGCTCATCGCGTGGCTCCCACCAGCTCGGACCCGCCGACCTGCGTCGGGAGGTCGTCGTACGTGGAGCGGTGCTCGGGCCGCTCGTCGTAGAACGCCGCGTCGGCGGCGAGGATCGCGCGGCGCACGTCCAGCAGCTCGGTGACCTTCTCCCCCAGCACCGTGGAGCCGACCAGGCCGGCGTCCTCGATGTCGGAGTGCCGGGCCGAGTCGTCGTCGACGATGTCGACGATCTCCCGGACCACCAGGCCGACGCTGCGGCCGGCGCGGCTGTAGACCACGAGCAGCAGCTCGGAGGCGTCCTCCGACCCGTAGGCCCCGAGGATCCGGTCGAGCCGGGCCAGCGGGAGGATCGTCCCGCGGTACTGGACGACCTCGCGGCCGCCCACGTACTCGACCTGCTCGGCCTGCACGTGCTCCAGGCGGGCGACCGACGCGAGCGGCATGGCGACCTGACGGCCGCCGCCGATCCCGACGACCAGCACCTGCTGCACCTCGTGCGTCTCCCCCGAGCCCGCGTTCGCGTGGGCGTTCCGGGCGGCGACGTCGAGCTCGCCGGCCAGGGCGCGGCGGGCGATGGCCTGCACGTCCAGGATCAGCGCGACGTGCCCGTCGCCCAGCACCGTGGCACCGGCGTACGCGCCGATCGCCTTGAGGCGGGCGGACAGCGGCTTGACCACGATCTCCTCGGTGTTCAGGACGCGGTCCACCAGCAGGCCGAAGCGCTGCTGGTCGGACTGCACGACCGCGATCACCGCGTTGACCGGGCGCTCCGCCGGCACCTCCAGCACGGAGGACAGCGACACCAGCGGCAGCAGCTCGCCGCGCAGGCGGTACACCGGGGCCTCGTGGATGTGCTCGATGCCGGACTCCGAGCGCTGCGAGTCGAGCGCGACGAGCTCCAGCAGGTTCACCTGCGGGATGGCGTACAGATCGCCCGCGGACTCCACCGTCAGCGCCGGCATGATCGCCAGCGTCAGCGGGATCCGCAGCCGCCACGTCGTCCCGCGGCCGACCACCGAGTCGACCTCGACGGCGCCGCCGATGGACTCGATCTTGGTGCGCACGACGTCCATGCCGACGCCGCGGCCGGACACGTTCGTCACGGCCTCCGCGGTCGAGAACCCCGGCAGGAACAGCAGCTGCAGCAGGTCCGCCTGGCCCATCGACGCGACCTGGTCGACCGTGCGCAGGCCCTTCTGGACCGCCTTCGCGCCGATCTTCTCCGGGTCGATGCCCCGGCCGTCGTCGGCGACCTCCACCACGACCTGGCCGCTGGCGTGGTACGCCCGCAGCGCCAGGACGCCCTTCGGGGACTTGCCCGTGGCGACGCGGTCCTCGGCCGACTCGATGCCGTGGTCGACCGCGTTGCGCACCAGGTGCGTCAGCGGGTCCTTCACGGCCTCGAGCAGGCTGCGGTCGAGCTCGGTGTCACCACCGGAGAGCTCCAGGGTCACCTCGCGGTGGCACGCGGCCGCGACGTCGCGCACCATGCGCGGCATCTTCGACCACAGGTGCTCGATGGGCTGCATGCGGGTCTTCATGACCCCCTCCTGCAGCTCGCCGGCGATGAGGTTCAGGCGCTGCGCGGAGCGGGCGAGGTCGACGTCCTCGGTGCCGCCGGCGAGCCGGCTGATCTGGTTGCGGGCCAGCACGAGCTCGCCGACCTGGCGCATGAGCGCGTCGAGCAGCTCGACGTCCACGCGGATCGACGCGTCGGCGGCGGTCCGCAGGGAGCCGATCTCGTCGGCCGACGGCGCGGCGGCGGGCACGGCGGCGGCGGGTGCGGCGGCGGCGGGTGCGGCGGCTGCCGGCGCGGCGGCGAGTGCCGGCTCGCCGATGGCACGCACGGGCGCGGCCGGCTCCGGGGCGCGCGGTCGGACGTCCGCCACGGGGGCGGCCTCCGCGACCGGTGCGACGGCCTCGGCCGGGGCGACCGGCTCAGCGGGCACCTGGGCGGGGGCGGGGGCCTCGGCCGCCGGCTCCTGCGCCGGGGTCGCCGACGGGTCGACCGCCTGGATGGCCTCGATCGCGGCGATCACCGCGTCGATCTCCACGCCGCCCTCGGTCCCGTCGGCCTCGATGGCCCGCAGGATATCGCGCACCGTGTCGACCAGCCGGAGCAGCACGTCGGTCGTCGCGTGGTCCATGGACCGGCGCCCGTCCCGCAGCTCGACCAGCAGGTTCTCACCGGCGTGCGCGACGCGCTCCAGGCGCCCGAACGCCAGGAACCCGCTGGTCCCCTTGATCGTGTGGATCGTCCGGAACACGCTCGCGATCAGCGAGCGCGATCCTGGTTCGCTCTCCAGGGCCACCAGGTCCTGGTCGAGCTGGTCGAGGTTCTCATGGCTCTCGACCAGGAACTCGCGGACGATCTCGTCCATGTCCTCCACTGCTGCCTCCTACGTAGGCCCCGTCTGAGGTGAGGATCGGCGGGATCGGCCGCTGCGTGAGGACTTTCGCCCCGCCCCCGCCGCACCGGAGCGGGTGAACGACGCACGCCCCACCGGGCGGGACGGGCCGGGGCGAGGCGGGGGGGCTCACGGGCACGGGCGTCACGTGGGGCGGGGCCCGGGGCGGCCCGGAGGCGACCGGGGCCGGCGCGGTGCGGTTCGCGCGGGGGCTGCTGCGGACGGCCGGCCGGTCGTTCGGCGGGCGGCGCGTCGTCGTCGCCCGCGGGGGCCAGCAGCCCGCGCAGGGACTCGACCGCGTCGTCGCCCGCGTCGGAGGCGGCGACGTTGGCCGCGGTCACGGCCTCCAGGACCTCCGCGCGGTGCACGGAGACGGAGCGCGGGGCGTCGATGCCGAGGCGGACGCCGTCGCTGCGCACCTCGATCACGGTCACGACGATGTCGTCCCCGATCACGAGGCGCTCCCCGACCCGCCTGCTCAGCACCAGCATGGCGCCGACCCTACCTTCCGCGGCCGGGAGGACGGGATCCGACACCTTCGCGCGCCGCGCCCCGCACTCCCCGGGCCGGGTGGAACGTTCGGACGGACACGCCCGCGGCGTGTCCGTCCGAACGTTCCACCCGACGTGCCGGAGCCGCACGGCTGGACCCGGGTCAGCCCCAGACGGTGCCGTCGGGGAGGTGCTCGCCCAGGGCCGCGGCCCACGCCACGCGGGACGCGGGCACGCCGTCGATCCACGCGACGGGGACCCCGAGGCCCAGGACCGTGCCGGGCTCGCTGGTCTCGAACAGGCCGCCGACCGCCAGGGCGTCCAGCGGGCGGCGCGCCCCGACGGTGGCGATCCACCGGGTGCAGTCGCGGGACTTGCTGCGGGCGTCGACGACCCCCCAGGCCTGGTCGGGCGCCAGCGCGGCGAGCAGCTCCGCGGCGGCCTCCTCGCGGGCCCGGCCCGGGCGGACGCCGAGCGCGACGACGGTCACGCCGTCGCCGCCGGCGAGGTTCGCCCGCCACCGTTCCGCGGCCACGGGGCTGGTCAGCCGGTGGCCGGGGGTCGCGCCCGCCTCCGCGTCGCCGGCGTGCACGACCGCGCCGGTGCCGGCCCGCAGCGCCAGCAGGTCCGCGACCCGGGCCGCGTCCTCGGGCGGGCCGGCGACGACGAGCACGGTGCCGGGGTCGCGCGGCAGCGGCGGGGCGGCGGGCACGGCGGCCAGCAGCCGGGAGAGCTCCACCGGGCCGTCGCCGCACGCGGCGAGCAGCGCGTCCGGGACGCCCAGGTCCGCGAGCGCCGCACGCGGCACCCCCGGACCGGCGGGCACGGCGGGTACGGCGGGCGCGAACCGCTCGGCCGCGGGGGCCGGCGCGGGCGCGGGGACGACGGGCGGGGCGATCGGCTGGAACGTGCGCTCCGCGGTGACGACCGGACGCGGTGCCCCCGGCGCGGGCGGCGGGACCTCGATCTGGTGGTCCGGCGCCACGGTGCCGGTCATCGCGCGCATCTGCTCGAGCACCGACGCGAAGGACTCCTCCCCCGTCGACACCCGCGGCGGCGCGTCCGGGAGCCCCGCGGCGGCACCGGCGGGCGCGAGCACGTCGAACCCGGGCAGCGACCCGTCGGGCGCGGCGTCCTGGGCGTCGGCGGCGGCGAGCAGCGCGTCGATCCCCCCGGCGCCGCCGCCGACCGGCACGACGCCGATCCCGCGGCGGCGCAGCAGCGACTGGGCGGGGGCGGCGGGCGTGTCGGGCACGTCGATGGTCAGCTCGTAGCGCTCGCGGGCGAAGAACCCGGCGAGCCCGCCGGTGCGGACCCGCTCGGCGCGCACGATCCGCGCGGTGGGCCCGAACTCGGCGCGCACGTGCACCATGAGCTCGGCGAGGTCGGCTCCCTCAAGCAGCAATCGCGTGGGCACCGCTCACCACCCCGACGGTCTCGATGCGGACGCCGCCGCCGGTGACCTCGGCGTAGGACAGGACGGGCAGGCGGTCGAGCGCGAGGATGACGACCTTGCGCAGCGCGGGCCGCAGCGCCGGGGCGCAGACCAGCACGACGGACCGGCCGGTCGCCTCGGCGTCGGCCACCGCGACACGCAGCCGCTCCAGCATGGCCTCGAGCCGGGTGGGGTCGGTGACGATCTGCGTGCCGGAGTCCGACGGGCGCAGGGCCTCGACGAGCTGCTGCTCGAACACCGGGTCCAGCGTGAGCACGCGCAGCACGCCGTCCTGCACGTACTGGGCGGATAGCGCCGGACCGAGCGCGCCGCGGGCGGCCTCGACCAGGCCCTCGGGGTCCGTGGCGACCTTGGCCCTCAGCGTCAGCGCCTCGTAGATGCGGCCGAGGTCGCGGATCGGGACCTCCTCCGCGAGCAGGCCCTGCAGGACGCGCTGCACCTCGCCGAGCGACAGCAGCCCGGGGACGAGCTCCTCGACCACGGACGGGTTGACCTGCTTGACGCCCTCGGTGAGCACCCGGACGTCCTCGCGGCCGAGCAGGCGCGGGGCGTTCCGGGTGATGATCGAGCCGAGGTGCGTGATGAGCACCGACACCCGGTCGACGACGGTCGCGCCGGCCATCTCGGCGGCGTGCCGGAGCTCGGCGGCGACCCACTTGCCCGGCAGGCCGAACACCGGCTCGACCACGGACTGCCCGGGCAGCGCGCCCAGGTCCTCGCCCAGCGCGAGCACGCGCCCCGACGGCACCTCGCCGCGGCCGACCTCGACGCCGGCGATCCGCACGACGTAGGTGGACCGCGGCAGGTCGACGGAGTCGCGGGTGCGCACGGGCGGCACGACGATGCCGAGCTCCATGGCGATCTTGCGGCGCAGGCCGCGGACGCGGTGCAGCAGGTCCTGCTCGGGGCCGTTGCCGACCATGTCGACCAGGTCGGGGGCGAGCAGGATCTCCAGGGTGTGCACCCGCATCTGCTCGATGAGCGCCTCGGGCGTGTCGTTCGAGGTGGGCGCGGCGGTCGCGGTCGACGCGGCGGTGGCCTGCGCGTCGGCGGCGGCCTTGGCCTCCGTGGCCTTGATGCGCTGGGCGGCGATGATCAGCGCCGCGCCGACGAGCACGAACGGCAGCTTCGGCATCCCGGGCAGCAGCGCGAGCGCGAGGGCGCCGCAGCCGGCGATCAGCAGCGCGGTGCGGGACTGCATGAGCTGCTTGGACGCGACCGATCCCATGTCGCCGGAGGCGCTGGCGCGGGTCACCACGATGCCGGTGGACACGGAGAGCAGCAGGGCCGGGATCTGGGTGACGAGGCCGTCGCCGATGGTCAGGAGGCTGAACCGCTCGAGCGCCTCGCCGACCGACAGCCCCATCTGCATCATGCCGATGACGAAGCCACCGATCAGGTTGATCAGCGTGATGATGATGCCCGCGATGGCGTCGCCCTTGACGAACTTCGAGCCACCGTCCATCGCGCCGTAGAAGTCGGCCTCGGCGGCGACGTCCGCGCGCCGCTGCCGGGCGGTGTCCTCGTCGATGAGCCCCGAGTTCAGGTCGGCGTCGATCGCCATCTGCTTGCCGGGCATCGCGTCGAGGGTGAACCGGGCGCCGACCTCGGCCACGCGCCCCGCGCCGTTGGTGATGACCACGAACTGGATGACGACCAGGATCAGGAAGATCACCAGGCCGATGACCAGCGAGCCGCCGACCACGAAGTGCCCGAACGCGTCGATGACCGCACCGGCGTAGCCGTCCCGCAGCACCAGCCGGGTCGACGCCACGTTCAGGCCGAGCCGGAACAGCGTGAACACCAGGATCAGCGACGGGAAGACGCTGAAGTCCAGCGGCCGCTTCACGTACATGCTGGTGAGCAGGATGACCAGGGACGCCGTGATGTTGACGGCGATCAGGATGTCCAGGAGCGCCGCGGGCAGCGGCACGACCAGCAGGAGCACGATGCCCACGACGCCGACCGGGACGGCGAACTGGGAGATGTTCCGGTTCTTCATCGGAGGTCCTCTCGGGTGGTGCAGGTCGGGGGGGCGTGGTGCGCGCGGGCGGGCGCGGCGGGGGCGGGCCTCATGCGGCCCTGTCCTCGCGCGCCCGGCGCCTGGCGGCGGCCACGGTGGTCGGGACGTCGTCGGGGGCGACCGAGCCGCCCGGCATCGAGTGCTTGCCCAGGGCCGCCCCGCGGCGCTTGAGCTGCATGACGAAGGCCAGCACCCGGGCGACGGCGGTGAACAGGTAGGCGGGGATCTCCTGGTCGATCGCGCACGCGGCGTGCAGGGCCCGGGCCAGCGGGATGTCCTCGACCATCGGGACCCGCTTCGCGACCGCCTGCTCGCGGATCTTCGCGGCGACCGCGCCGGCGCCCTTGGCGACCAGGCGGGGTGCGCCGGTGCCGGGCACGTAGCGGATGGCGACGGCGACGTGGGTCGGGTTGACGACCACCACGTCCGCGTCGGCGACCGCGGCCATCATCCGGTTCCGGCTCATCGCCATCTGGCGGGAGCGGATCTGGCCCTTGACCTGCGGGTCGCCCTCGGAGCGCTTGTGCTCCTCCTTGATCTCCTGGCGCGACATGCGGGTCTGCTTGCGGTTCCGCTTCATGACGACCATGACGTCGATCGCCGCGAGCAGGATGCCGGCGGCGATGCCCCAGACCAGCAGCTGCTGCACGCCGGAGCCCGCGACGCCGAGCATGTGCGCGAGCGGGACCCGCCCGTTGCCCATGAGCTGCGGGACGAGCGCCTGGACGGCGACGTAGAGCACGGCACCGACCACGGCGGTCTTGAGCAGGGTCTTGGCGGCCTCCCACCAGGCGTGCCCGCCGAACATCCGCTTCAGCCCGGAGACCGGGTTGAACTGCTGCGTCTGCGGCTTGAGCTTCTTCACGTGCACGCCGCCCTGGGCGACGGCCACCGCGACGATGACGAACGCGACGACGGCCATCATCGGGCCGAGCGTGCCGACCACGGACCAGAGCCCGTCGCCGAGCAGCTCGGTCACGGTGCCCGCGTCCGGCGCGGCGATCGCCTGCCGCACGGCGGTGATCTGCTGGAGCGCGGCGTCCGAGCCGCGGCTCAGCGTGCTCGGCACCATCACGGCCGCGGCGGCCAGGCCGACCCACGCGGACAGGTCCTGGGAGCGGGAGAGCTTCCCGTCCCGGTGGACCTCCTTCATCCGCTGGGACGTGGCCTTCTCGGACTTCTCGCCGCCGTCCCCGCTCACGACGCCACCCCGAGGACGGCGTCGACCGCGCGCTCGGCGAGGTCGTCCACGACGCCGGGCAGGGCGAGGAACGCGAAGCCGGCGAACGTCAGGGTCATCAAGATCTTCAGCGGGAAGCCCATCGCGAACGCGTTCAGCGCGGGCGACACCCGGGTCAGCAGGCCGAGGCCCACGTCGGTGAGGAACAGCACGACCAGCAGCGGGCCGCCGATCTGCAGCGCGGCGACGAACATGTCCGTGAGGCCGGTCGTCACCGCGGAGGCCATCTTCGCCAGGTCGAGCCCCGCGCCCACGGGCACGGCGTCGAACGACCGCGCCAGGCCGCCGATCAGCACCTGGTAGGCGCCGGAGACGAACAGCAGCACCAGGCAGGTCATGTTGTAGAGCTTCGAGAACTGCGCGCCCGCGGTCATGTTCTGCGGGTCGAACGCCTGCGCCAGCTGGAAGCCGCCGAACAGGTCGATGAGGTTGCCTGCCGCCTGGACCGCCGAGAACACCAGCGACACCAGGAACCCGAGCGCCGCGCCCACGACCGCCTCGAGCACCAGGGCGCCGACGAACGCGCCGGTGGACTCCGTCACCGCGGCGTCGAGCCGCGGCAGGACGGCCAGGGCCAGCCCGACGGAGAGCATCGCCTTGACGGCGCCGGGGATGCCGCGGTGCGCGAACGGCGGGGCGATCATGAAGAACGCCGCGAACCGCACGCCCGCGAGCATCGCGGTCTGCACGTCGGCCAGGGGCAGGGTCACGTCCATCGCGCGTCAGCCCCCCAGGAGGGCGGGGATGCGGTCGAACAGGGCCTGCGTGAAGGACACGAGCTCGGCGATCATCCAGTGCCCGCAGACCAGCAGGGCCACGGCGGTGGCGATCGCCTTCGGCACGAAGGACAGCGTCACCTCCTGGATCTGCGTGACCGACTGCACCAGGGAGACGGCGAACCCGACGACCAGCGCGGTGATGAGCACCGGGGCGGAGAGCTTCGCGGCGACGATCATGGCGTCGAGCCCGATGTCGAGGACGGCGGCGGTGTCCATCAGCCCGCCCCTGCGACCGACGCGGCCGACGCGGCGCCGATGAGGGCGGTGACGATGAGGCCCCACCCGTCGACCAGCACGAACAGCAGCAGCTTGAACGGCAGCGACACCATGACGGGCGGCAGCATCATCATGCCCATGCTCATCAGGACCGAGGACACGACCAGGTCGATGACGAGGAACGGGATGAAGATGACGAACCCGATGATGAACGCCGACCGCAGCTCGGAGAGCATGAACGCGGGGATCAGCGTGAGCATCGGGACGGACGCGGCGTCCTGCGGGTTCGGCTGGTCGGCCGCCCGGGTGACGAGCGCGAGGTCCTGCTCGCGGGTGTGGCCGAGCATGTACTCGCGCATCGGGGCCGAGCCGGCGTCGAGCGCCGTCTGGAAGTCCATCGAGCCGTCGAGGTAGGGCTGCACGGCCTCGGTGTTGACGTCGGACAGCACCGGCGCCATGACGAACAGGCTGAGGAACAGCGCGAGGCCGGCGATCACCTGGTTGGGCGGCACGGTGGTGAGGCCGAGCGCGTTCCGGGTGAGGGACAGCACCACGAAGATCTTGGTGAAGCCGGTCATCATCAGCAGCAGCGACGGGGCGACCGAGAGCAGCGTGATGCCGATCAGCACGACGATCGAGCTGCTGGGCGTGCCGTTCACGCCGTTGATGGAGACCGAGACCTCGCCGGTGCCGGGCTCCACGGGGGCGACGGGCGCGACGGGGTCGGTCGGCGGGACCGGCGCGGCGTGCGCGGCACCCGACCCGAGCACCACGAGGGCGACGGCGAGCGCGAGCACGGCGAGCAGGACCAGCGGCCAGGTGCGGCGCGGCGCGGCGGCGGCCGAGGTGGGCGCGGCGGCGCGGGCGTCGGCGGTCACCGGCGCACCGTCCGCTCGCGCAGCGCCGCGACGGCCTGCTTCCAGGTGGACGGCGCGAGCACGGAGCCGTGCAGGGCGCCGCTGGCGTCCGCGGCGGCCGGCTCGGCGGCGGTGCGCTCGAGGGTCTCGATGCGGGCGTCGTCGACCTCGGCGACCGCCAGGCCCGCGAGTCCCGCGTCGTCCTGGGCCGACGCGAGCACGGCCTCGAACGACGGGGTCGCGGCGGTCGCCGCGGCGGCCGGGGCCGACTCCGCGCGGACGGTCTTCGGCGTGCGCGGCCCGCGCGGGTTCGGCAGCACCGCGGCCGCGAGCGCGCCGAGGGTCATCGGCGTGCCGGCCGTCCCCGCGTCGTCCGCGGTGAGGGGCGTGACCTCGGCCGGCGCGGGCGCCAGCTCGGTCAGCATGGTGACGTTCTGCTCGCCGTAGCCGAGCAGCAGGCGGCGGTTGCCGACCGCGACCACGGCGACACCGGCGTGGCGGCCGAGCGCCTGGCGCCCGACGACCTCGACGGCCGGGCCGGCGGGACGACGGCGCCCCTTGCCCCACCCGGCGCGGCGCGCGAGGACCCAGATCAGGCCGATCACGCACGCCAGCGCCAGGAGGACGCGCAGGCCCAGGACGAGGGAGTCCATCAGAGGGCGCCGTCCTCGCCGCGCGCGATCTCCGTGATGCGGATGCCGAACTCCTCGTCGATGACGACGACCTCGCCGCGGGCGATGAGGCGGCCGTTGACCATGACGTCGGCGGGGCTGCCGGCGGCGCGGTCGAGCTCCAGCACGGCGCCCGGGGTCAGCTCGAGCACCTGGCGGACCGGCAGCTTGGTGCGGCCGAGCTCGGCGGTCAGCGTCATCTCCACGTCGTAGAGCACGTTGAGGCTGGCGCGCTGCGTCGGGACGCCCGCGGCCTTCGGGGTCGGCTCGCTGCGCAGGCGCAGGCCGAACCAGGCCTGGACGCCCTCGTCGGTGGCGAGCGCGACGAGCTGGGCGTCGTCGGGCAGCGCGGTGGCGACCGGCTCGGTGCGGGCGGCCTCGAGGACGCCGGCGCCGAGCTCGGCGACCGCGGCCTCCAGCGCCGGGCGCAGCGCCGCGGCGAGGTCGAGCGGGATGCCGTCGGGCGCGCCGGCGGCGAGGGCCTCGCGCACGGCGACGTCGGCGACCAGGACCACGTCGGCGCTGTTCGGGCCGACGAACGAGGCGACGACGGCCAGCGCGTCGGCGTCCGGGCGCTGGCCGGACGGGGGGGGCGGTGACCGTGGGGTGGGGGAGGTAGCGGGCGGCGGTGGCGGCGGCCAGGGCGACGGCGGCGTCCGTGGTGGCGGTGGTGGCGTTCATCAGTGCTTCTCCTCGACGGTGACGACCATGCAGGCGAGGCGGGAACCGTTGTTCCCCGCAGCGGCTCGCGCGAGCACGACGCCGTCCACCACCACGTCGAGCGGCTGGGACGACGGGTGGGACAGGGGGACGACGTCGCCGACGGCGAGGCCGACGACGTCACGGGGGCGGACGACGACCGGCGCGAACCGGACGGCGACCTCGACGGGGACCTCCTCGACGGCGGCCTCCAGGTCGAGGACGGCGAGCTCGTGGGCCCGCTGGTCCTCGCCGGACCGGCCGCTCGCGCCGTCGGCCTGGCGGACGGCGGACAGCAGGAGCTCCGCGGGGAACATGACGGTCGCGAGGTCCTCGCGCTCGCCGACTCGCATGACGAAGGTGGCGACCAGCACCGAGTCGGAGGCGGGGACCGCCTGCACGAACTGCGGGTTGTACTGGACGGCGCGGAGCGTCACGTCCAGCGGGGTCAGGGCGGAGAACGCGTAGCCCAGGTCGCCGAGCGCGGCCTGCATCACGCCGCGCAGCAGGGTGATCTCGATCTCGGTGAGCTCGCGGTCCTCGCGGGCGTCGCCGGTGCCGGGGCCGCCGAGCAGGTAGTCGATCCACACCATGGTGGTGCTGACCGGGACCTGCACCACGGCGGTCTGCCGCGTCTGCTCGATCGTGCAGAGCATCATCGCGGTGGTGCCCGGCAGGCTGCGCACGTACTCGTCGTACGAGGTCAGCGTCAGCCCGTCGAGGGTGACCTGCGCCATCGCACGGAGCCGCGCGGTGAGCTGGTTGCCCCACTGGCGCGAGAAGGTCTCGAACGCCATCTCGAGGACGCGGGCGTGCTCACGCGCCATCGTCATGGGGCGTCGGAAGTCGTAGGGCTCCGGCACGTGCGTGCGCCGGCGGGAGCGCGCAGGGGCCTGACCCGTGGTGTGGACCGTCACGCCCACCCACATCGGCGCGCGAACGGGTGATGTGAGGGGTCTGCGCCGTCACTCTGCCGGCGACTTCTCCGCCCTCGGCCCGTCGTGGGCCGGCCTGCTGCGGAGCGATGTGGCGCCCTCCGTGGCGCCGCGGTTCACCAGCCCCCGACCCGCACGGTGACGTGCCTGGTCAGGGGCGGTGGGAGGGGTCGCGCGTCGCCGCGCGAGCCCTCACTGCGTGACGTAGTTCGTCAGGTAGACGTCCATCACCTCGCCCTCGTACAGCTCCTCCAGCTCGTGCAGGAACTCGGTCTTGAGCTGCTCGCGCACGGCGGGGTCGCTGACCTCGGCGATGGTGCGGCCGGAGAACAGGGCGATGGCGGCGTCGACGGCCTTGCCGGGCTCCGGGGCCTCCTCGCCGACGTCCGCGATCAGCTGCAGCTCGAACCCGAGGCGCAGGTAGTGGCCCTGCGCCAGGTTGAGGCTGATGGGCTCCACCGCGACGACCGCACCGGGCTCCGGCGCGGGCTCCTCCTCGGCGGCGGCCTCGGCCCCACCGGACTTCCCCAGCAGGAAGTACGCGGCCGCTCCGCCCAGCACCAGCACCACGGCGCCGATGACGAGGAGCAGCTTCTTCTTCTTGCCCTTCTTCGGGGCCGGCTCCGGCTCGGGCGCCGGGGCGTCCTTGCTGCCGCCGATCTTGGCTCCGCCGCCGATCTTCTGGCTCTGGCCGCCGATCACACGCTGCTCGATGGGCATGTCCCCTACCTCCCGTCCTCTCAGCTCCCACCCGCGACCGCGGGCAGCAGGGCGCGCACCGCTTCGGGCGCCGCGCTCAGAATCACCATGTCGACCCGCCGGTTGGCGGTCATCGCGTCCTCGCCCGTCCCCTGCACGAGGGGACGGGTGTCGCCGTAGCCCACCGCCTGGATGCGGGTGCCCGGCATGCCGTCGAACTCCACCAGGTGCCGCAGCACCTGCGTGGCCCGGTCGGACGACAGCTCCCAGTTGGTCGCGTACCGCCCGGAGATCGGGATCGTGTTCGCGTGCCCCTCGACGGAGATCTGCTCCTGGAGGCTCACGAGCGTGGGCGCCGCCAGGTCCAGGACCTGGTCGGCGGTCGGGGTCAGCTCCGCCGACCCCTGCGAGAAGAAGACGTCGTCGGCGACCAGCCCCAGCACGAGGCCGCGCTCGTCGATGCGGAACCGGACCTGGTCCTGCAGCCCCTGGCTGGTCAGCGCGGACAGCACCGCCTGCTTCACCTGCTCCAGGTGCGCGGCCTCCGCCTGCGCGGCCGCCAGCGTCGCCGCGTCGACCGCCGAGGGGTTCTCCTCCACGGTCGGCGACGGGTTCGACGCCTGCAGGCCGAGACCCTCGTCCGCGTCCACCATGCCGGACGTGCCGGTGTCGGGGGCGTCCGCGGCGGCGCTCGTGCCGTCCAGCGTGCCGTCCGTCCCGTCCAGCACCGAGCTGTTGACCGCCCCGTCACCGAACCCGGCGGCCAGGGAGGCGCGCAGCGCGACGTACTTCTCCTGGTCCACCTGGCTGATCGCGAACAGCACGATGAACAGCGCCATGAGGACCGTGATCATGTCGGAGTAGGACACCAGCCACCGCTCGTGGTTGACGTGCTCCTCCTCGTGCGCCCCGCCCCGGCGGCCGCGCCCGTGGCCGCCGGTGCTCATGCAGCGGCTTCCTTCTCGGCGGGGGTCTCCGGCAGCAGGCTGCGCAGCCGCTCGCCGACCAGGCGCGGGTTGGCGCCGGCCTGCACGGCCAGGAGTCCCTCGAGCGTGACCTCCATCTGCGCGCACTCCAGGTCGGAGAACCGCTTGATGCGGGCGCCCAGCGGCAGCCACACCACGTTCGCGGACAGGATGCCCCACAGCGTCGCGACGAACGCGGCGGCGATGGAGTGGCCCAGCGACGCCGGGTCGGACAGGTTCTCCAGCACGTGCACCAGCGAGATGACCGTGCCGATGATGCCGATGGTCGGCGCGTAGCCGCCCATGTCGGCGAAGTACTTGGACCAGACCTTCTCGCGGCTGCGCTTGGTCGCGATCTTGTCCTCCAGGATCATCCGGAGGTCGTCGGGGTCCGTGCCGTCGATCGCGGCCTGCAGACCCCCGCGCAGGAACGGGTCGTCGATGTCGCGGGCGGCGTCCTCGAGGGCCAGCAGGCCCTCGCGGCGGGCGCGGTCGGCGAGGTCGACCAGGGTGTCCACCGTGGTGGTGGGGTCCGGGACCTTGCTCATCAGCGCGCGCGGCACGGCCTTGAAGGACTGCATCACGTCCTTGACCGTGTGGCCGGCGATGCCGACGCCGATCGTGCCGACCCACACCAGCAGCAGCGGTGCGGGCAGGAAGATGGACATCGGGTCGGCGCCCTCCATGAGGAGGGCACCGAAGATCGCGCCGAAGGCGACGACCAGCCCGATGAAGCCGGCGGGATCCATCAGCGGCTCCTCGGTCGCAGGGGAACAGGGTCGGCGAGCGGCTCGTCGCGGTCGTCCTCGCCGGAGCCGTCGGACGCCGGTGCGGCGTCACGGACGAGCTCGACGGTGGGGACCGGCGTGGCCTGGATCTCCTGGGCTCGGGCCAGGAGGTGGGCGCGGTGCTCGTTCACCCGCGCGATGACCTCGGCCATCGACTCGCGGACGATGTACTTCGTCCCGTCGATGAGGGTCAGGATGGTGTCGGGCGCGCTGTCGACGCGCTGGAGCAGGTCGGGGTTCACCCCGAACTGGGCCCCGTTGAGGCGCGTCACGATGATCACGAGCGTTGTCCCGTCCCTGGTCGTACATGTGCGGCGGTGTCCGCCGCGGCGGCCCTTCCGTGGGCCGCTCACCCTTTCCCATCGGCCGCCGGGACCCTCGGCTGAGGGTTCCCGGCGGCTCTCGGGGCTGCGGCGCGGGTGATCAGCGCTTCAGGTTCACGAGCTCCTGCAGCACCTCGTCGGAGGTGGTGATGACGCGGGAGTTCGCCTGGAAGCCGCGCTGGGCGATGATCAGCTGCGTGAACTCCGTGGACAGGTCCACGTTGCTCATCTCCAGGGAGCCGGCGGACAGCGTGCCGCGGCCGCCGGTGCCGGCGGCGCCGACCTGCGGGTCGCCCGAGTTCACCGAGGTGGTGAACAGCGAGCCGCCGGCCTTGGCCAGGCCGGACGGGTTGGTGAAGGACGCCATGGCGATGCGGCCGAGCGTCTGCTTCAGGCCGTTGCTGAACGAGCCGGTGATCGTGCCGTCGGAGCCGAGCGCGAAGGACTCGAGGATGCCGGAGGCGTAGCCGTCCTGCTTGCCCGCCGCGACGGTGTCGACGCCCGCCATGCCGGTGACGCCGGACAGGTCGACCGAGACGCCGCCGAGCATGAACGACGCGTCGCCGGTGGTCCCGTCCGTCCAGGTGAGCGCGCCCGTGGCGTCGAACGTCAGCGGGGTGGCCGCGTACGTCGAGGTGCCGTCCGTGGCGGACATCGTCCAGCCCGTGGCGCCCTTGGTCAGGGTCAGCGCGATCTCGCGCGCCGTGCCGATCGCGTCGAACGCCTTGACCGTCACGGTCTTGACCGTGCCGTCCTTGGCGTCCGCCTGCAGGTTGCCGGCGAACGGCGCGTTCACGGTGGCCTTGGCCGGCATGACCGTGCCGACGCCCACGCGGATGTCGCCGACGGGACGGCTCGTGTCGATGACGCCGTTCTCCGCCGCCCAGCCCTGGACGATCGCGCCGTCGCCCGGCAGGACCATCTGGCCGGTCGAGTCGAAGTCGAACGAGCCGGCGCGCGTGTAGAACTGCTGCGTGCCCTGGCGGACGACGAAGAAGCCGTCGCCCGAGATCATCATGTCGGTGCTGCGGCCCGTGAGCTGCGCGGCGCCCTGCGTGAAGTTCGTCGTGATGCCGGCGACCTGCACGCCGAGGCCGACCTGCGCCGGGTTCTGACCGCCGACGCCGTCCTGGGCGCCCGACGCCGCGTTCAGCATCTGGCTCAGGGTGTCCTGGAACTGGATCTGGGACGCCTTGAAGCCCGTGGTGTTCACGTTGGCGATGTTGTTGCCGGTCACGTCGAGCATCGTCTGGTGGCTGCGCAGACCGCTGATGCCGGAGAAGAGAGAGCGGAGCATGGTGGATCCCTTCGGGGGTTCTGGTGCAGGACCGCGGTCAGGCGGTGGTGGTGGGGGCGCCGGCGGCCGGCGCGTCGGGGGTGACGGGGCTGACGCCGGAGACGGAGTCGAGCGGGAGGTCGGTGGTCCCGACCTTCAGGATCGGCACGGAGCCGGAGTAGTCGACGGATCCGACGACACCGGTCTGGGCCTTGCCCGCGGCGTCGGTCCAGGTGACCTGCTTGCCGACCAGGTCGGCGGACGCCATGCGCATCTGCAGCGCGAACTGCTCGCGGGACGACGTCTGGATCTCCGAGAGGGACTCCATCATCGACAGCTGCGTGGTCTGCGCCATCATCTGGCTGGTGTCCATCGGGCTGCTGGGGTCCTGGTTGGACAGCTGCGCGACGAGGAGCTGCAGGAACGTGTCCTTGTCGAGCTCCTTGCTCGGGGTGTTCGTGGGGGCGGCCGTACCGGTCTGCGAACCGATGTAGGACACGGGGACTTCCAGGGACACGGGGTCTCTCCTCCGGTCAGACGAGCAGGTCGAGGCCGCCGGCGGTGGCCGGCGAGCGGGTGGCGTGGGAGTCGTGGGGGCCGGCGAGGCCGGTCGCGCCCGGCTGCGGGGCCGCCGGGCGTGCGGGCCCGGCGAGGCCCCGGCGGTCGGCGCTGCCGCCGGGGGTGCCGGAACCGTCCGCGCCGTCGGCGCCGAGGCTGACGTCGGACGACAGGCCGGTCGCGGCGAGGTCCCGGCGCAGGTCGGGCAGCGACTGCCGCAGCGCGTCGCGGGCGGCGTCGGTGGCGCCGACCAGCTCGACCCGCACGGCGTCCGCCGAGATGTGCGCGACCACACGGACTGGGCCGAAGTGCTCGGGGTCCACGTGCAGCGTCAGCACGTGCTGGCCGTTGCCCGCGGCGCGCAGGGCCGGCAGCTGCTCCCCCAGCTTGGTCGCGAGCTGGTCCGACAGCGCCGGCGTGGCGCCCTGCGCGGCCGCGGCCACGCGGTGCTGGACCGTGCCGACCTGCAGCGCGCCGGCCGGGGCCGTCGGCGTGGGAGCCGGCGCGGGGGCGGCGTCCGTGGTGGCCGCCGGAGCGGCGGCGTCGGGGGACGCCGTGCCCGGCTCGGCGGAGGACGCGGCGGGCGTCGCGGCCGGCGTCGCGGCGACCGGAGCGGTCGCGGCGGCCGGGGCGGTGGTCCCGGTGGCGGCTGCCGGCGTGGCCGCGCCGTCGGCCGGGGAGGGCTGCGCCGGGGCCGCGGGAGCCGCCGGCGTCGTCGCGAGGTCCGCGGAGGCGGCGGTCGAGGCCGCCGTGGCCGGCGTCCCCGTCGCGGCACCGGCCGCGGCGACCCCCTCGGTCGCCACCTGGGACGAGGCGTCCGTGGCGGTGGGGGCGGCCCTGGGGGGCTGGGCGGCGAGCGCGGTGGCGGGGAGCGTCGCGGCGGCCGGGGCCCAGGCGGCCTGGGGTCCCGGCAACCGGGGCGAGGGCGCGGCCGCGGGGGGGACGCTCGCAGCGGGGGCCGCGTCCGCCGCCGGGGCGGGGACCGGCACGGCGACCGGAGCGGTCGGGGCGGTGATCGGGCGCCGGCGGCGGGGTCGGTGGTGGGGGCGTCGGCCTGGGCGGCCGTCGCGTCCGCTGCGTCCTCGGGGGTGCCTGTGGCGTCGGCGGGGCGGTCGGCGGCGTGGTCGGCGCGGTCGGTGCCGTGGGCCCGGTCCGTGCGGTCCGTGCGGTCCGTGCCCGGACGGTCGGTGCCCGGACGGTCGGCGCGGTCGGCCCGGTCCGTCCGGTGGCGCTCGACGGCGCCCCGGTCGGTGACGGGACGGTCGGCGGGGCGCTGCGGCGCCCGCTCGGGCTGCTGCGGGGCGGCGGCCAGCGCGCCCTGCAGGACGGCGTCGAAGCCGCTCGCGCCGGAGCGGGCGGGGCCGCCGGTGCCGGACGCGCTCGTGCTCGGGCGGGCCGGCACGGCGGACAGCGTGGTGGTGGTCACGAGGCGGCTCCCCAGAGGGACGAGGTGGACAGCGAGGACAGGGCGGACCCGCCGGAGGCGGACCCGGTGAGCAGCGCGAGGGCGTTCTGCCCGGCGGCCGTGGAGGCGAGCGCACCGGACAGCCCCGTGGTCGCGGAGGCCGTGGTGGCCGCGGCGGTGGCGCCGGCCTGCGGCAGGATCCGCCGGATGGTCGTGGGCTCCGCGTACACGTCGCGGACCGTCACGGACTTCCCGGGCTTCGGGGCGTCGATCATCTGGCCGCCGCCGACGTAGATGCCGATGTGCTTGCCGCCGCCGAGGACCACGAGGTCCCCCGGGAGGGCCTGGTCGAGCGACGGCACCTCCGTGCCGATCGTCGCCTGGTCGCGGGCCACGCGCGGCACGCCGGTGACCCCCAGGTCGGCGAGCGCCCGCTGCACGAGGCCGGAGCAGTCGAGGCCGCCCTCGGCGAGCGACTCGCCGCCCCACACGTACGGGGTGCCGAGGTACTTCTTCGCGGACGCGACCAGGTCCTGACCGGTGACGCCCGAGCCCGGCGCGATCGAGCCCGACTCGTCCAGGGCGGTGCCCGCGCCCGAGGCCTGGGCGAGCGCGGCGGCGAAGGTGGCGTCGGTGGCCGGCGCGACGGACGCGGCCGAGGCCGACCTGCCGGACCCGGTGGACGCAGTGGTCGCGGTCGACGCGGTGACGGCGACCGGGGTGACGATCTGCCGGATCTCGGAGATGCGCGCCTGCACGGCGGCGATCGGGTTGCTCACCGGTCCCCCTCCCCCGGCGCGCGGACGGCGGCGCGGCGGCCGGCGACCTCGTCGAGCACGACCTGCTCGGCCCGCTGCTCCTCGACGCGGACGACGGCCTCGTGCTTCTCCTCGAGCTTCTCGAGCGTGCGGGTCCGCGTGCGGGCGGCCGACCACTCGGCGTTCGCGGCGTCGACGGCGTCCTGCGTGACGCTGACGCGGGCGCGCTGGTCGACCAGCAGCGCGGACAGCGCCATGCGGCTGGCGACGACGGCGCGCATGCCGAGCACGTCCATGTCGACGGGGAACTCGGCGTCCCCGAGCATCGACTCGGTGGCGCGGCGGCGGGCGACGGCGGCGTCCCGGACGCTGCTGGCACCCGCGAGGCGGGCGGCGGCCTGCTCCTCGGCGAGCGAGCGCAGGCGGAGCAGCCCCGCGAGGCGGAAGGCGCGGCTCACGGCAGGTCTCCCATCGCGGCGACGAGGGCGGCGAGCCGGCCCCAGGACTCGTTCGAGGGCGCGCGCTCGTCCATGCCCTGGCGCAGGAACGCGTCGATCGCGGCGCCGTGCGTGACGGCGGCGTCGACCAGCGGGTTCGAGCCGGCGACGTACGCGCCGACGTCGAGCAGGTCCTGCGCCTGCCGGCGGGCCGCCATGACGCGGCGCAGCCGGGCGGCGAGCTGCTTCTGCTCCGGGCCGATGACCCGGGAGGCCACGCGCGAGATGGACGCGAGGGCGTCGACGGACGGGAAGTGCCCGGCGACCGCGAGGGACCGCTCCAGCACGACGTGACCGTCGAGGATGGACCGGGCGGCGTCGGCGATCGGCTCGTTGTGGTCGTCGCCGTCCACCAGCACCGTGTACAGGCCGGTGACGGACCCGGTGGCCGCGGTGCCGGCGCGCTCCAGGAGCTGCGCGAGCAGGGCGAAGGTGCTCGGCGGGTACCCGCGGGTGGCGGGCGGCTCGCCGACGGACAGGCCGATCTCGCGCTGCGCCATGGCGACGCGGGTCAGGGAGTCCATCATCAGCACGACGTCGTCGCCCTGGTCGCGGAACGACTCGGCGATCCGGGTGGCGACGAACGCGGAGCGCAGGCGCACCAGCGGCGGCTCGTCCGACGTGGCCACGACGACCACGCTGCGGGCCAGGCCCTCGGGGCCCAGGTCGTCCTCGAGGAACTCCCGGACCTCACGGCCGCGCTCGCCCACCAGGGCGATGACGGACACCTGGGCGTCCGTGCCGCGGGCGATCATCGACAGCAGGCTGGACTTGCCGACGCCGGAGCCGGCGAACAGGCCGAGGCGCTGGCCGCGGCCCGCGGTGACGAGGGTGTCGAGCACGCGCACGCCGAGGTCGAGGGGCTGGGCGACGCGGGCGCGGGCCAGCGGGTGCGGCGCGTGGCCGGTGACCTCCGCGCTGCGGACCCCGACCAGGGGGCCGCGGCCGTCGATGGGCCGGCCGAGGCCGTCGAGCACCCGGCCGAGCAGGCCCGGCCCGACGGGGGCGGTGAGCGCGGTGCCGCGCGGGCGGACCCGCATGCCGGCGCGCAGGCCGTGGGTGGGGCCGAGCGGCATGGCCTGCGCGGTGCCGCGGCCGGTCGCCACGACCTCCGCGGGGACCTCGTCGGCGTCCGTCTCGATGGTCACGAGCTCGCCGACGGCCGCGCCGGTGCCGGCGACCTCGACGGTCAGGCCGACCACGCCCCGGACGGTGCCGACGCGCTCGGGGCGCGCGGCGGCCAGGGCGGCGCCCCAGGCCGGGGTGCCGAGCGCGGGCGCGTCCGCGGTCGTCGCGGCGCGGCCGGCGGGCTCGACGGCCCCGCCGCGCGGGGTGGGCAGCACGGTGCCCGTGGTGGCGGTCACGCGATCACGCCCGCGGACGCCGGCACAGCGAGCGCGGCGCGGGCGCGGTCGAGCGCCCCGTCGATCCGCGCGTCCAGGTAGCCCTCGGGGAACTCGCCCACGGCGTCGCCGGGGGCCAGCGTCGGGTCGGCCACCAGGTCCACGCCGGTGAGGTCCGGCAGCCCGCCGAGCGGGTCGCCCGCGCCGGCTCCGGGCGCGGCCAGTGCCGTCCGGACGGCGGCGAGGTCGCGCGGGTGCAGGCGCACGGTGTGCACCTCGCGGGCCGGGTCCTGCTCGCGCAGGCGGCGCAGGGCGGCCCGGGCGGCGGTCGCCGCGTCGGACAGCTCGGTGCCGAGCACGGCCGCGGCCAGCTCGAGCGCCGCGGCGTGCAGGGTCGCCTCCGCCGCCGCGAGCACCGGGGCGCTGCGGTCGGCGGCGGCGCGGGCGGCGGCCGCCAGCACCGCGAGGGCGTCGGCGTGCTCGGCCGCACGGCGGGCGTCCGCCTCGGCGCGCTCGCGCTGGACGCGGACGGCCTCGGCCTCGGCGGCACGGGCCGCCTCGCGGGCACCGGCGGCGTAGCCGGCCGCGTACCCGGCGGCGTAGCCCTCCGCGCGGACCGACGTCTCGGCGGTCCCGCGGGTGCTCGCGTACGCCTGGGTGAAGGAGCGGGTGTCAGGAGACATACTCGTCCTCGCCCTCGCGCCGGATCACGATCTGACCGGACTCCTCCAGGCGGCGGATCGCCTGGACGATGCCGGCGCGCGACTCCTCCACCTGCGAGAGGCGGACCGGGCCGAGCAGCTCGATCTCCTCCTCCAGGTTCTCGCGGGCACGCTCGGAGAGGTTGCGCAGGATCTTGTCCCGCACCTCCGGCGCGACGCCCTTGAGCGCGACCGACAGCTCGTTGGTCTCGACGGCCCGCAGCACCAGCTGCATCGCGCGGTCCTCGAGCAGGACGATGTCGCCGAACACGAACATGCGGCTGCGGACCTCGTCGGCCAGCGCCTCGTCCCGGGCCTGCAGGCCCTCGAGGATGAGCTTCTCGGTGGTCGGGTCGGCGCGGTTGATGATCTCGACCAGCGGGTCGACGCCACCGACGGCGGACAGCTCGTTCGGGGTCAGCACCGTGGAGGCCTTGCGCTGCATCGACTCGGCGATGACCGCGACGACGTCCGGCGAGGCGCGCTCCATGAGCGCGATCCGGTGCGCGACCTCCGACTGCTGGTCCGGCGGGAGGCCGGCCAGGATCGCGGAGGCGTGCTCGGGCCGCAGGTGCGCGAGCACCAGGGCGACGGCCTGCGGGTGCTCGCCGTTCAGCAGCGACAGCACCTGCCGGGCGTCGGCGTGCTGCAGGAACTCGAACGGCTGGCCGGCCATCGAGGTCTGCAGGCGCTCGATCATGCCCGCGGCCTCGTCGCGGCCCAGCGCGCCCTCGAGCAGCTGGGTGGCGTAGCCGAGCCCGCCGCCCACGCCCGGGCCGATCGCCGACGCGGCGTAGAACTCCTCGACGACCTCGTCCGCGACCGTCTGGTCCACGCGCTCGAGGCGCATGATCTCGGCGGTCAGCTCCTCGATCTCGGCGACCTCGAGCTGGGACATGACCTTCGCGGCCCGCTCCCGGCCGAGCTGCAGCAGCAGCATGGCGGCCTTCTGGGTCCCGGTCAGCATCGCGGTGGCCATCAGCGCCGTCCGGCGGGGGTCAGCCAGCCGCGCAGGAGGTCCGCGACCTCCTCGGGCTGCTCGTCGGCCAGCGCGGCGATCTCGGCGCGCTTGACGGCGAGCGACTCCTGCACGGGGTCGATCTCGGCCGGGCCGGGCAGCGCCGGCGGGATCTCCGGCAGGTCCTCGAGCTCGGGCGCCTCGTCGGGGCCGTCCATGAGCGGCAGCTCGCCGATGTCGAGGGCCTCGCGCTTGCTGCGCCGCGAGCGGCGGGCCAGCACGATGCCGACGACGATCGCGATCAGGAGCAGCGCCCCGGCGATCACGGCCTGCCGGAGCAGCGACGCGCGCTCCGCGGCGGCGGCCTGGGCGTCCGCGGCGGCGAGCGCCTCGGCCGCGGCGTCCGCCCCGGTGGTGTCGAACGGCATGGCCTGCACCGCGATCGTGTCGCCGCGGGCGGTGTCGATGCCCGCGGCGGCGGTGAGGGTCGCGCTGAGCTGGGTCAGGTCGACGCCGGCGGCCGCGGTGGTGTCCACCAGGACGGCCAGCGACTGCTTCTGCACCGTGCCCGGGGCGACCGTGGTGACCTCGGTGACCTTGTTGACCGCGTTGTTCACGTCCTCCGTGGCCTTCGAGTACGTCCCGGTGCCGTCGCCCTCCCCGGTGGGGACCGCGATGTTGTCCGGGCCGAGCACGCCGGTGGCGGTGCCGGAGCCCGCGCCGGCGTAGTCCTCCGTGGTGGTGGACGAGGCGAGCGGCGGCACGCCCTCGGCGGCGGTGAACTCCTCGGAGGTGCGCTGCGTCTGGTCCTGGTTCAGGGCCGCGGTCACGGTGACGGCGGAGTTGCCCGGGCCGACGACCTGGTCCAGCAGGGCCTGCACCGCGCCGGTGACGCGCTGCTCGTAGGCGGAGGTCGCCTCGTCGCCGGTGCCCCCGGTGAGGCCGGTCCCGACCTCCGACAGCACCTTGCCGGTGGAGTCGACGACCGCGACGTCGGTGGCCTTCATGCCCTCGATGCCCGCGGACACGAGGTGCACGATCGCCTCGACCTGGTCGGTCGTGAGCTCGGTGCCGGTGCGGGTGCGGACGAACACCGACGCGGTCGGGTCCTGCTGCTCCGAGACGAACACCGTCTCCTCCGGCAGGGCGAGCTTGACCGTCGCGGCCTCCACGCCCTCCATCGCGCCGATGGTCTTGGCGAGCTCGCCCTCCAGCGCGCGCTGGTACGTCGTCTGCTGCTGGAACTCGCTGGACGTCATCGACATGCCGTCGAGGAGCGAGTAGCCGTCGCCCTCGGCGTTGGCCGGCAGGCCCGCCGCGGCGAGCTTGAGGCGCATCGCGTAGAGCTGGTCCTGCGGGACGAGGACGGTGCTGCCGCCGTCGGCGATCTCGTAGGCGACGCCCTCCGCGGAGAGCTGGTCGACCACGGCGGAGGCGTCGGTCGCGGACAGGCCCGAGAAGAGCGGGCTGAGCGCGGGCTTGCTGGCCCACGAGTACACGGCGAACGCGCCGAGGGCGATCGCGGCGACGGCGATGAGCGCGAAGGTCTTCTGGGGCAGCGAGAACTGCTTGACCGCGCCGCTCATGCGGCCGAACAGGGACTTCACCTGGGCGGGCATCAGGCCTGCATCCTCATGATCTCGGTGAACGCGTCGACGGCCTTGTTGCGCACGGCGGCGGTGAGCTCGAGGGCGAGCTTCGCCTCGGACGACGCGACGGTGTAGTCGTGCACGTCGTCGAGGTCGCCGGTCACGGCCTGGACCGCGAGCGCGTTGCTCGTGGACTGGAGCTGCTGCACGTGGTCGACCGCGCCGAGGGCCGCGGCGAAGCCGCCGTCGCCGGCACCGGTCGTCGCGGACGCGCCGGCGCCGGAGACGCCCTGCAGCTCCGCGAGCTCGGACAGGTAGGAGGTGGGGCTGACGCCGGAGACGCCGCCGACGGGCTGGATGCTCATGCGCTGCGTCCGATCTGCAGGGCCGCCTCGTAGGACGACTTCGCCCGGTCGACCACCGCGGCGTTCGCCTGGTAGCCGCGCTGGGCCATGATCAGCTGGGTCATCTGGCTGGCCATGTCGACGTCGGGGTACCGGACGTACCCGTCCTCGTCGGCCAGCGGGTTGGTGGGCTCGTACACCAGGCGGCCCTCGGCGGAGCCCAGCGCGATGCCGGACACCTGGGCGCCGCCGCCGCTCTCGGAGGGGATCTCGCTCGCGATGACCGACTTCGCCTGGTAGGCGTCCTCGGCGGTCGAGCGGACGGTGTTGAGGTTGGCGAGGTTGTCCGAGACCGCGTCGATCCACTTGCGGTACACGGTCATGCCGGTGCTGGCGATGCCGATCGCCCCGAACGTCGTCATCAGTTGGTCCTCATCGCGGTACGGACGCTGGAGAAGGTGCCGTCGACCGCCTGGGTCGCGAGCTGGTAGCGCAGGTTGGTGTCGACGTTGAGCAGCGTCTCCTCGTCGAGGTTGACGTTGTTGCCGTCGAGGCGGGTGGGCTCGAGGGACCGCGCGACGGTGGCGGAGGTGGCGCCGGTGCCACCGTCGACCGCACGCGCGAGCGCGTCCTCGAAGGCCACCTTCTTGGCGTGGTAGCCGGGAGTCTGGATGTTCGCCACGTTCTCGGCGATCGCGCGCTGGCGCAGGGCCAGGCCGTCGAGCGCGCTGTTCAGCGCGACATAGCTCACGGAGTCGAACATGCCCATGGCAGGGTCACCCTCACCGAGGTTGGTCCTGAGTCGGCCCGTCCATGGCCTGCTGCTCGAGCGATCCGTGCTCAGACCTCCCATCGGCGCCGAGCCCCGCTCGATGAGGCGCCGGGAGGGGTTTCTTTTCCCGTCACCCGCGTGGCGGACGCGTTTCGATGAGGAATGTCCGAGTTTGCCGAGGAATGTCTCGGCGCCCGCCGGGTGCTACCACCCAGCGCGGGCGGGTGGGTCAGCCCTCGACGTCGAGGTAGACCGGGGCGGCGGCGGCGCGGGTGCGCAGGCCGTCGGAGGTGCGCAGGCGGCGGCGGTGCTCGCCCAGCTGCTCGGCGGTGCGGCGGACCAGGTCCCGCTGGCGCTCGACGAGCGCGGCGGCGCGCGGTGCGAGGGTCACCGGCAGGGGGCCGAGCCCGCGCGGGGTGGTCCACGGCTCGGTGAGGGCGACGGCGACCTCGGGCTCGGCGGAGCGCGCGACGCGCAGCAGGTCCTCGGCGTGGTCCGCGACGCGCTCCATCTCGGCGAGCGCGTGCACCCACGCGGCCTCGCGCGCGGTGCGGGCGTCCCGCTCGCGGGGGCCGTCGTGCTCGGGGTGGGCGGCGGCCTCCGGGTGGGCGTCGGCGTCGAGGGCGGCGCGCTCGGTCGTCGCGACGGCGGCGACCGCGGGCGCGCTAGCCGACACCGAGCACCCCGGCTCCCGCACCCAGCTCCTCGGAGGCGGGGGCGGCCCGCGGCGTCGGGACGTCCTGGGCGACGACCGTCGCGGCCTCCCGCCACGTCGCGGCGAGCGGCGTGACGACGGCGCGGCAGGCGGCGGCGCGATCGGCGTCCCCGGCCAGGCCGGCGCCGATCATCTCCGACAGCAGGTAGGTGTAGATCGACAGCAGCCGGTCGCCGCCGTCCCACTCGTCGACGTCGAGGTTGACGATGAGCTCCGCCACGATCTCCTGCGCGTGCGCGAGCTGCTGGGTGCCCTCGGCGCGCGAGCCCGCCCGCAGCGCGACCTCGGCGCGCTCCAGGTCGAGCAGCAGCCGGTCGTACAGCATGGTGAGGAGCTTCGCGGGGCCGGCGGTGGCGACCGCGTCGGCGAGGTACCGGGTACGGACGTCGTACACGACGGTCCTCCCTTCCGTTCGGGCGGTGGGTCAGCTCGACGCGTTGGCGTTGAGCTGGGCGAGCTGCTGGGACAGGAAGTTGGAGGTCGACTGCATCTGCGACATCGAGACCTCCATCGCCGTGTAGGTGCGCACGAGCGACGCCCGGCGGGTGGCGAGGCGGTCGTCCCAGTCGGCGATCCGGTCGGCGAGGTCGCTGACCTCGCCCTCGTAGGACGTGATCTGCGTCGACAGGGTGCCCTTGGTGGGCTCCGACGCCGACGTGGCCGCGGTCTCGAGCGCGCCCGCGACCGCCTGCACGATCTTCTGGGTGCGGACCGGGTCCTCGTTGTAGGAGGTGGTGAAGGCGGCCTCGTCGAACGTGAAGGTGCCGTCCTTGCCCAGGACGATGCCGACCGAGGCGGGCGACCGGCCGTCGACCTCCAGCGAGCCGGCGGCCAGGACGTTCTGCTGCAGCACGCGGATCGCCGTGTTGCCCGACAGCAGGCCGGCCTTGAGGATCGAGCCGCCGTCCGCCGCGGTCCCGGTGGTGGACTTCGTGCGGTCGGCGATGTCGCCGAGCACCGCGGTCAGGTTGGACACCAGGTTCGACGCGAGCTTGCTCATCGAGCCGGCGCTGCGGGCCACCGTGACGGTGACCTCCTCGGTGCCCTCCTTGCTGACCGTCAGGTCGACGCCCGTGAGCAGGCCCTTGAAGGAGTTGCTCGAGGAGGTGACCTCGGTCTTGCCCGGCGTGCCCGGCCACAGCGTGACCTTCGCGTCCGCGGCGGCGCGCAGCTGCTGGCCCGTCAGCGTGGTGCCGTCGTTCGGGTTGGTCGCCGTCAGGGTGAAGCCGTTGTCGACGCCCGTGGCGGAGCCGGTGAGCTGGAGCCGGTAGACCGGCTCGGCGGCGGTGCCGACGTTGACGGCCGAGGCGGAGACGCCGGTGCCCTCGGCGTTGAAGGCGGCGACGACGTCGCCGATGTGCGTGCTGGTGGCGACGATCGTCTTCGTCTCGCCGCCGACGGTCAGGGAGAACGAGGGCTTCTCCGACGTGTACGACGTCGGGAGCGTGTAGAGCGTCGACTGGGACGCGGCCAGCTTGTCGACGGTCAGCGTGAGGGAGGACGGCGTCGCGTCCTTCGACGTCACGGCGGTGACGGCGGTCGAGGACGCCGTCGCGGTGGTGGTCTGCCAGGACTCGGCCTTGAGGGCCGCGGTCGAGGCGGTGCCGAGGGAGGCGACCTTGGTGTTGAGCGACTGCAGCGCGGTGACGATCGACTGCAGGCCGGTGCGCTTGGACGCCAGGAGCTTCTGCTGGTTGCCCTCGACGGCCAGGAGCTGGTCGATGATCTCCGAGGTCTTCATGCCGCTGATCAGGCCGTCGATCCCGATGCTGCTCGCCATGCTGGTGCGGTCCTCCCCGGTGGAACGGTGCTCGTGCGCGGCGGTGCCGGCACGCGACAGGCGGGGGGTGGACGGTCGTCCACCCACCGCCTGTCAGGGTCGTGCGGTGCCCCCCGCCCTCAGGGGCGGGCGACGGTCACAGCGTCAGCTCACTGGAGGAGCTGGAGGACGCTCTGCGGCAGGTTCTTGGCCTGGGCGAGCATCGCCGTACCGGCCTGCGACAGGATCGAGGCGCGGGTGTAGCTGACCATCTCGGACGCCATGTCGGTGTCGCGGATGCGGCTCTCGGACGCGGTCAGGTTCTCCACCGCGACGTTGAGGTTGTTGATGGTGTGGTCGAAGCGGTTCTGGACCGCACCGAGGCCGGAACGGACCGACGACACCGAGGTGATGGCGGCGTCGATCAGGTCGATGGCCTCGTCCGCACCGGAGGCCTGCGTGAAGCCGATCTCCGTGGCGGCGACCTGGGCGGCCGTGCCCGTGGTGGCGGCACCGGTCAGGGTGATGCCGGTCGCCGTGGCGGCGGCCGTGGCGGCACCCGCACCGAACTGGGCGGTCAGCGCGTTGTTCAGCGCGGTGACGGCACCGGCCGTGGTGGTGATGCCGGTGTAGTCGACCGACTTCAGGTCGAGGGACTTGGAGCCGATGGTGACGGTGCCGTTGAGGTCCTTGAACCCGTCGACGTTGTCACCGGTGAAGTCCACGGCCGCACCGAGGGTCTTGACGCCGGCGGTGCCGGACGCCGCGGCCGTGGTGTTGGCGACGGTGGTGGCGTTGGTCGCGATGGTCGTGACGTCGACGTTCGCGACGCCCAGGCCCACCGAGCCGAGGCCCTGGCCGTTGGCGGTGCTGATCTTGACCGCGATCTTGTCCTGCGCCGAGGTGTTGGCGCCGACCTGGAACGAGCCGTTGTACTGGCCGTCCAGCAGCTTCTTGCCGTTGAACTGCGTGGTGTCCGCGATGCGGGTGAGCTCGGTCTTGAGCTCGCCCAGCTCGTCCTGGATGTTGGACTTCGCGGTGTCGGACAGACCACCCTCGTTGGACGCCTGGACCGACAGCGTACGCATGCGCTGCAGGATCGAGTGCGTCTCGGTCAGGGCGCCTTCAGCGGTCTGCACGACCGAGATGCCGTCCTGGGCGTTGCGGACGGCCTGGGTGGTGCCGCCGATCTGGGCGCGCAGGCCCTCGGAGATCGCCAGGCCGGCAGCGTCGTCCGCCGCACGGTTGATGCGCAGACCGCTCGACAGCTTCTCGAGCGACTTGCCCAGGTCGTTCTGCGTGGCGGACAGGTTGCGGTACGCGTTGAGTGCCGCGATGTTCGTGTTGACGGAGAGCGCCATGGTTCTCTTCTTCCTTGAGTGGGGTACTCGTGGCCCATCCGTGGGCTCACCCTTGAGATTCGACCGGCGGCGGGCGCCTCTGAGGATTTCGCGCCGGTTCACCCGATAGGGGCAACCCGGGTGGCCGGCAGGCCCGTGACCTGCGCGGACGCGGTGCCGGCGTGGTGCCGGAGCGGTGCCGGAGTCGCGCTGGGGTCGTGCTGCGGGGGGGGCGGAACGCCGCAGGCGCCGGCCGCGGTGTCGCGGTCCGGCGCCTGAGGCGGGTGTGAACAGCCCTGGGTCGTGCGGGTCGTGCAGGCGGTCGAGCCGGGGCTCAGCCGGCCAGGGCGCGGGCGCCCGTGGTGTCGCCCTCGAACGGGGTGGGGACGACGCCCGCGGCCTCGACCTGGTGGCCGGCGGCCGACATCGCGGCGCGCGAGGCGACCGCGGCGAAGTACGTGCGGCGGCGACGCTCGGCCACGCCGTCGGGGCGCTCCGCGACCGGCACCATCTGCGGGTCGAGGCTCGCGTTCAGGCCGTCGCGCATGAGGGCCAGGCCCTCGGTGCGCAGCTGGCTGATGCGGGACTGGGTGACGCCCAGCTCGTCGGCGAGCTCGGCGACGGTCCGGTCCTGCAGGAACAGGCCCTCGATGACGGAGCGCAGGCGGTCGGGCAGGGTCTCGACGGCCGCGCGCAGGTAGCGCAGGCGCTCGCCGATGAGGACGTTCTCCTCCGGGCCGGGGGCCTCGTCGCGGACCAGGTCGGCGACGGGGTGCACCGTGGCGTCCATCGAGAGCACGCGGCGCTCGGCGTCCTGGCGGGCCTGGTCGACGGCGGCGACGTCCGTGCCGAGCTCCTTGGCGAGCTCCTCGCGGGAGGGGGTGCGGCCGAGCGCCGCGGTGAGGCGGTCGCTCGCGGCCGACATCTCACGGGCGCGGTGGCGGGCGCCGCGGGAGGCCCAGTCCATCGAGCGGAGCTCGTCGATCAGCGCGCCGCGGATGCGCAGCGCGGCGTAGCGGGCGAACGGGACGCCGGTCTCGGGGTCGTACGAGCGGGAGGCGAGGACGAGGGCGAGGTGGCCGGCGGACACGAGGTCCTCCCGGACGACCGTGGCGGGGACCCGGGACAGGACCTCGCTGACGTGGTAGCCCACGAGGGGCATGTGCGCGACGACGAGCTCGTCGGTGACGGGGGTGGCGGCTGAGCTGTTCACGATCCGGTTTTCGGTCCGGTCCGCAAAGGCCTTGAGCCCGCATCTCCATCTTTTCTGAGAAGCGATCTATGCGACTTCCTCGGCCATTTCGGACGTTACGGACCGGCAAATCGGACATGCGACCCCATAGCTCCGGGCCGCCACGGACGGGTGTGATGCAGGTCACACGAAGATCGCCCGATGTGTGTATCAGTCAGCCTCCTGCGCGCCCGTCACGGCGCTCGGACGGGCGACCTGTCCGATTCGCCTCAGCATCGGGGCGACGTGCCCGATAGGGAGGTCGAACCCGCCCGGCGACCTGCCGGAGCCGGTCCGGGTGACTGCATCGCGCCAGCGACGACAAAGGGGGCTTCCCGATGGCCTTGAGCCAGCTGTCCGACGTCCTGTGGACCGAGCGACGCCTGCTCGAGCTGCTGCTGTTCAAGCTGGAGGAGGAGCAGCTCGTGCTCACCAGTGGGCGCACCCGCTGGCTCGCCCACGCCACGCGGGAGGTCGAGACCGTGCTGGACCAGATCCGGGACGCCGAGCTCGGCCGGTCCGTCGAGGCCGACGCCCTGGCGATCGAGCTGGGCCTGGAGCCGGGCGCGAGCCTGCGCACCCTCGCCGAGCACGCGCCGGCCCCCTGGGACGACCTGCTGCACGCGCACCGCGACGCCTTCGTGCAGCTCACCACCGAGATCGCGCAGCTCGCCGACGGCAACCGCGAGCTGCTCGCCATGTCGCACCGGGCCACGCAGGAGACGCTCATGTCCCTGCAGCAGTCCGTGCAGACCTACGACCCGCAGGGTCACACCGCCACCGAGGCCGACCGCAGCGCACAGCTGCTCGACCGGTCGTTCTGACGGCCGACCACCGCGAGGAAGAGAACCTGTGAGCACCTTCTCCGGACTGGGCACCGCCCTCAGCTCCCTGATCGCCCAGCGCCAGGCGCTCGAGGTGTCGGGCCAGAACGTGTCCAACGCCAACACCGTGGGCTACACCCGCCAGCGCGCCGCCATGTCGTCCCTGCCCGCCGCCACTGTGCCGTCGATGTTCTCCAGCACCGACGGCGTCGGCCAGGGCGTCGCCGTCACCGGCTTCGAGCGGCTCGGCGACGTGTTCCTGGACGCCCGGCTCCGCAACGAGACCTCGGGCGCCTCCCGCCTGGCCGCGATCTCCGGCGAGTACAAGACGCTCGAGGCCACCATCGGCGAGCCCTCCAAGACCGGGTTCTCCAAGGACCTGACGGCGTTCTGGACCGCGTGGTCCGACGTCGCGAAGAAGCCGGAGTCCGAGGCGAGCCGCTCCGTGCTGCTCGAGAACGCCAAGGCCGTCGGCAACCGCATCGCGACGATGTACGAGGACACCGGCACCCAGTGGGCGCAGGCGCTCACCACGACGACGTCGCTCGTGACGCAGGTCAACACGACCGCCGCGAACGTCGCCGACCTGAACAACCGGATCCTGTCGATCACCAACGCCGGCGGGTCCGCCAACGAGCTGATGGACCAGCGGGACCTCCTCGTCACGCAGCTGTCCAGCCTGGTCGGGGCGTCCACCCGCACCAACGAGGACGGCACGCTCGACGTCATGGTCGCCGGCAACGCGCTGGTGTCCGGGTCGCAGGCCAACGAGCTCGCCGTCTCCCCCGGCAGCCCCGGGTCGTTCCAGGGCGCGGTCGACGGCGGCACCGTCTCGATCGTGTGGGCCCGCAGCGGCCACCCGGCCGGGCTCGAGGGCGGCCGCGTCGCCGGGCTGCTGACCACGCTCGCCCCGCCGGCGAGCGGGGGCATCCTCGCCGGCACGGGCGTCGCGCTCAACACGCTCGCGACGAGCATCGCGACGCAGGTCAACGCGATCCACACCAGCGCGTACACCATCGACGGCTACGGCACCGGCACCACCGGCGGCGCCTTCTTCGCCCTCACCGCCGGGCAGCCCGCGGCGCTCGGCCTGGAGGTCGCGATCACCGACCCCGCCGACGTCGCGGTCGCCGCCGCCGGCAAGGGCGCGTACGACGGCAGCGTCGGCACGGCCATGGCGAACCTCGCGAACGCGGTCGGCAGCCCGGACGCCCAGTGGTCCTCCTTCGTGGTCGACCTCGGCGTCAAGTCCGCCAGCGCCTCCTCGCGCGCCACGGTCGCCGAGGCCGCGCGGTCCACCGCCGCGGCCGCGCAGCTCTCGCAGACCAGCGTCGACACCGACGAGGAGTCCGTGAACATGCTCGCCTACCAGCGGGCGTACGAGGGCGCAGCCCGCGTCCTGACCGCCATCGACGAGATGCTGGACACGCTGATCAACCGGACGGGGGTGGTGGGCCGATGAGCACGATCGGACGCGTCACGCACTTCACGGTGCGCAGCTCGACGCTCGAGAACCTGCAGAACAACCTCGGCAGGATGTCGAACCTGCAGGCGCAGATGTCGTCGGGCCAGAAGATCAACCTGGCGTCGGACGACCCGGCGGCCACCGCCGACGTCCTGCGGCTGCAGGGCGAGCAGCGGGTGCTCGACCAGTACTCCCGCAACGCCGACGACGGCGAGGCCTGGCTGACCACGGTCGACAGCGCCCTGCAGTCCTCGCTGGCCTCGGTCCGCAAGGCCCGCCAGCTCACGATCAACGGCGGCGACGGGGCGCTCGGGGACACCTCGCGCCTCGCGCTCGCCCAGGAGATCGAGGGCATCCGTGACGCCCTCCTCTCCCAGGCCAACACCACGTACCTCGGCCGTCCGGTGTTCGCCGGCACGTCCGCCGGCCCGGCGTTCTCGGACGCCGCCGGCGGCTACGCCTTCAACGGCGTCGCCGCGGGGTCCGTGGACCGCACGGTCGCCAGCGGCACCACCATCCGCGTCGACTCCACCGGTTCCGCCGTCTACGGCGCCGGTGACGACTCGATCTTCGCCGTGCTCGACGGCATCGCCGCGACGCTGCGCGCCGGCGGGGACCCGACGGACCAGCTCGACGCCATCGACGGGCACGTGGACGCGATGCTCGCCGAGGTCTCGTCCATCGGTGCCCGGCAGAACCAGGTCGACGCGGCCCAGGGCCTCATCACCGAGAACCAGCTGACGTCCAGGACCCGCCTCTCGGCGATCCAGGACGTCGACCTCGCGCAGATCATCCTCGACCTCGGGTCGCAGGAGGTCGCGTACAAGGGCGCCCTGAGCGCCGCCGCCAAGGTGCTGCAGCCGACCCTCCTGGACTTCCTCTCATGACGATTCAGCTCGACGCTCCCCGCGAGCGCACCCACCTGCCCGAGCACCTGCACCTCGCCTCGCCCATGCCGGGCCTGGCCGGGTACGAGGACTTCACGCTCACCCCCCTGGACGACGCCGGCGTGCTGTACGCGCTGCGCTCCGAGCCCGACGGCGCCCGCCCCGTGCGGCTGTTCGTCATCGACCCGGAGGCGTTCTTCCCCGACTACGACCCGTCGATCGACTCCGGCGTGCTGGACGCGATCGGCACCGACCCGGCGCACGCCGTGCGCCTGGTCGTCGTGCGCCCCGCGGACGGCGGCGACCCGCCGACCGCGAACCTGCTGGCCCCCCTGGTCCTCGACCCGGCGAGCGGCGCGGCCGTCCAGACCGTCCTGACGGAGGACTGGCCGCTGCGCGCCCCGCTCGGCCGGGCCGCCTGACCGACGAGGAGACCCCCGCCATGACCTCCACCCTGGGTGCCGACGCCGAGCCGGCCCGCCCGGCCGCACCGGCCGCACCGCGCGCCGCCCTGCCCATCGGCGGCGGCGAGACGACCGTGCTGCGCCAGCCGGTCGTGCACCCGGACCGCTCCGTGTACGGGTACGCCGTGCGGGTGCAGGTCAGCGGACCCACGGGGGCGGCCCTGCCCGACGAGGCGGCGGAGCCCGCCGTCGAGACGGCCTACCGGCGCCTCGACCTCACCGGGCTGGCCGGGGACAAGCCGGTGCTGCTGCGCGCGACGGCCGGGCTGCTCGCGGGCACCACGGCGGTCTGGTACGACGCCGAGCGGCTCATGCTGGAGATCACGCCGGCGCTCGCCCGACGGTCCGACATCGACACGCTCGTCGAGGCGGCCGCCGCCCGCGGCCTGCGCCTGGCCCTCGCGGACTACGACGGCTCCCTGCCGCAGGAGCGCCTGCTCGGCCGGGTCTCCGTCGTCAAGATCGACCTGCGCCGGGCGCCCGACCACTGCGCCGAGCTCGTCGCCCGCGCGCACGCCGGCGGGGCCACCGTCGTCGCGGAGCACGCCGACACCGCCGCGTACGTCGAGCTCGGGCAGCAGCTCGACGCCGACCTGCTCCAGGGCCCGATGTTCCACCGGGACCCGACCCCCGTGCGCCGCACGTTCTCCGCCGGCGAGGTGCAGTGCCTCGAGCTGCTGCGCGTCCTGTCCGAGGAGCCCGTCAGCCAGCAGGACGTCGTGCGGACCGTCGCCTCGGACCCCGAGCTGTCCATGCGCGTGCTGCACCTGGTCAACTCCTCGGCGTTCGGCCTGCGGCGCGAGATCGACTCCGTGCTCCAGGCGGTCGTGCTCGTCGGCCCGCGCCAGCTGCACGCCCTCGCGATCGCGTCCCTGATCGACGCCCGGCCCACCTCGGTGGCCTCGCTCTGGTCGATCCTCACGCGCGCCCAGACCTGCCACACGCTCGCGGGCAACGACGCCGGGTACACGGTCGGGCTGCTGTCCGCCGTCGCCGCGCAGCAGGGCATCGACCTCACCGAGCTCGTGTCCCGCACCGGCGTCTCCGAGCAGCTCGCCGCGGCTCTCCTGCGCCACGAGGGACCGCTCGGGCACGTCCTCGCCGCGGTGCTCGCGCACGAGGAGAACGACACCGACGCCGTGCAGGCCACCGGCCTGGAGCCCTGGGACGTCGCGCACGCGTACCTCGCCGCCGTGCCGTCGGCGCTCGGGACCGCGACCGCGCTCGCGTTCGGGGACTGACCCCGCACTCACGGGGCCGGGGGCCCTCGGCCGGGGCCTAGGCTGGGCGGGTGCCGTCGTTCATCCAGCTCGCCCTGCGCCCGGAGCGCCGCAAGCCCGCACCCGACCCCGTGCCGGTGAGCATGCGCCCGGTGTTCCTGGTCGGGATCGCGGCCTGGCTGGTGGCGCTCGTGGTCGCGGTCGTGCTCTGGCTCACCGGCGCGGTCGGCCCGAGCGGCGTCCTGACGTGCACCGTGGGGGCCGCGCTCGGCGCGGTGGGCCTCGCCTGGACCGCCCGGCGCCCCGGCCGCTGACGCGCTGCCTCCGCTGAGTCCGCTGAGTCCGCTGAGCCGCTGAGTCCGCTGACCCGCTACGGCGCGGTCGGCTGCTCGGTCCCCGCCCGCGCCGCCTCCGCCCGCGCGGCGGCCGCCCGGGCGCGCGTGCCCTGCGTCGCGTGCTCCGACCACCGCGGCACCCAGACGGCCAGCGCCCCCGCGGCGAGCAGCCCGGCGGCGCCCATCGTCACGATCCCGGCCGCGAGGCTCCCGGCCGCCGCCACGGCGGACACGACCAGCGGCCCCGCCGCGGCGCCGGAGTCCTGGAAGACCCGCCACACCCCGAGGAACCGCGCCCGCCCCTGCGCGGGTGCGACGTCGGCGCCGAGCGTCATGAGGATCCCGGACCCGATGCCGTTGCCGAACCCCATGAGCATCGCGACGACCGCGAGGCTGCCGAGCGTCGACGCCAGAGGCAGGACGGCGATGGCCGCGCCGAGCACGAGCATCGACGGGACCGCGACCCACAGCCGCCCGCGCCGGTCCATCAGCCGGCCCGCCGGGTAGAACAGCAGCATGTCGACGGCGCCGGAGATGCCGAAGACGACGCTCGTCGTCGCGGGCGCGAAGCCGAGGTGCTCGGACCAGAGCGGGAGCACCACCTGGCGGGTCGCCCGGACGGCCCCGACGAGCACGACGGCCGTCCCCAGGGTCGCGAGCAGCCGGCGGTACCGGCGGACCAGGCCGGTGGTCGACACGGGCGTCGCGTCGCGGGGGGCGGCCCGCGGGTCGTCCACGTCCTGCGCGAGCCCGACGACCGCACCCGCGGCGACGGTGGTCCCCACGGCCAGCCAGAACACGGACCGCAGGTCCCCGACGTGCAGCACGGCGGCGCCGAGGAACGGACCGAGGAACACGCCGATCCGGGACACCCCACCGAGGGTGGACAGCGCCCGCGCGCGGTTCACGACCGGCACGACCTCCGTGAGGTACGCCTGCCGCGCCAGGTGGAACACCGCGGACGCGGCGCCCATGACGAGCACGCCCACCGACAGGACCGGCAGCGTCGGCGCGAGCGCGCAGGCGGCCAGGGCGGCGCACGCGACGGCGGCCGCGACCAGCATCGCCCGGCGGTCCCCGACGCGGGCGGCGAGCGCTCCCGCGGGGACGTCGCCGAGGATCTGCCCGACGCCGACGAGGGCGACCACCAGGGCGGCCTGGTCCAGCCCGGCACCCAGCCCCGCGGCCACCAGCGCCACCACCGGGGTGACGGCCCCGAGGCCGGTCTCGTACAGGAGCGCGGGCAGGTAGGCGGAGGTGAGCAGGGACCGGGTCATCGCCCGTCCATGATGCCCCCGGCGTCGGCGACCTGCTCCACGACCAGCTCGGCGGCGCGCGACGGCTCCACGAGCGCCAGCTCCACCGCGTGCCGCAGCCGCCAGGCGCCCGCCGCCTGCGCGAGCCCGCGGGCCAGACCCGCGAGGTGGGTGGCGTGCACGGTGGCGCCGGGGCCGCTGCCCTCCACCCACCAGTCGACCGGCACGCCGTCGACCCGCAGCTGCTCGTGCTCGACCCACGTGCCGGGGGCGTCGGGCAGCAGGGCGCGCGCGGCGGGCGGGGTCTCGGCGAGGCCCCCGGCGTCGTCGCCCTCGTCCTCGTCGACGCGCCCGGCGGCGAGCTCACCGGCGAGCGGCAGCCCCAGGGCCTCCGCGAGGTCCTCGGCGTCGACCCGCCCGGCGACGGGGACCATCGCGGCGACGTCGGTGCGCTGCCACCACATCGGGCCGGGGGCGACGGCGGCGTCCTCCGCGTGCACGAGCGCGACCCGGTCCAGGGCGACCAGCGCGGGCAGGACGTCCAGGTCGGCCGGGCCGTCCGCGTCCGGCCCGGCGAGCGCCGCCCACGCCGACCAGACGGCCGTGGCGAGGGGGACGTCCACGGGCGCGCCGACCGGGGCGGCGGCACGGAGCAGCCGGTTCCAACCGTCCGCGGGCACGTCGGCGAGCCGGCGCACCCCGCCGAGCGCCGCCTGGACGACGGGGTCGGTCCCGGCGACCTCGGGCGGCGCGTCGGGCAGCAGCGCCCGGCGCGCGGCGGGCGGCGCGCCCGGGGCGGCGAGGGGCCCCCGGGGGCCGCTCGCGGCGCGGCGCCGGCCCCGCCGCGCGGTTCCCCCGGGCGCCGCCCGGCCGGCGCGGGCGCCGCCCGCACCCGCCCCGCCCGCCCCCGTGCCCGCGGCGCGGCCGGCCCCCGCGGCGCGGACCGGTTCCAGCAGCGCCCGCCGCAGCGCGCCGGGGCTCGCGAGCCGGGCCAGGACGTCGGGCCACGCGCCGGGGTCGACGGCGTCCAGGTCGGCGACGGCGAGCACCTCCGCGAGTGTCTCCCCCTCCCCGAGCGCCCCGGCGACCGCGGCGAGGTACTCGTCCCACCCGTCCAGGGACTCCGTGACGAGGTCCGCGTCGTCGTCCGCCCCGGCGAGCCGGAGGTCGTCGGTGCCGGCGACGACGTCGGTCAGCACGAGCGGCACGAGGTCCGCCCGCACGCCGACGGCGACGAGCACGTCGGTGCCCCACCGCTCGACCGCCGCGGCCTCGACCGGGGCCAGCACCCGCGGGTCCAGCAGCCGCTCGGCGGGCGACCCCGGCAGGACCAGGCCGTGGGCGGGCGTCGGCTCGCCGTCGGCGGCCCGGAGCGTGAGCAGCCCCAGCAGCGCGCGCCCCGGCGGCACGGGCGCGTCGGGGTCCCGCGGCGCCGCGGTCCCGTCGGCGACGGCCGCGTGCACCAGGGTCAGGACGGCGTCGCTGACCTGATCGGCGAGGTCGAGGTCGTCCTCGTCCGCCTGGTCGAGCACGGCCTGCCGGACCCCGGGGTGCGCGAGCAGGGCGGCGGGGTCGGCCGGTGCCGCGCCGAGGCGCTCGAGGACCTCGTGCGCCGCCGCCGGGTGCACCAGCCGGACGCCCCAGCGGCCCAGGGTCGCGAGTGCCGCGGCGACCGGCCCGTCGGCGTCGAGGGCGCCGGCGACCGGCAGCAGCAGCCCCCGGGCGCCGCGGACCACCCGGCCGTCCGCCAGGGGCACCGGCAGCGCGGCGAGGGACTCGCGCACCAGCGGGTCGGCCACGGCGGGCGCGAGCGCCGCGTACAGCGCGCGCCAGCGCCCGGGCGGCAGACCGGACGCGGCCGGCAGCTCGTCGACCACGTCGGCGACCTCGCGCAGCTCCACGCCGAGCGCCCGGGCCGCCGGCAGACCGCCCTCGGGCAGGACGACCAGGCCCGCGAACCACGGGGCGAGCGCGCGCGTGAGGTCGGCCGCCGCCGGCCCCTCGAGCGCGACGGCCCGCTGCGGCTCGACCAGCCCTCCCGCCGAGCCGCCCTCCGGGTCCGTGCCGCCCTCCGGGTCCGCCCCGCCCACGGCACCCGCGTCCCCACCCGACGCGGCCGTGTCCCTGCCCGCGCCCGGGTCGGCGGGGACGAGCAGCGGGGTGCGGGCGAGGTGCTCGACGAGCCGGCCGCGCAGCGCGGCGTCCACGTCGCTCGCCGGGAGGCCGCGCGGGACGAGCCGGAGGGCGTCCTCGCCGTCGGCCGCGCAGGCGGTGGCGAGCCGCGCGTAGAGGTCGCCCGCGATGTCGAGCAGCGCGTCGGTGGCACGGCCGCGCGCGACGTGCCGCCGGGTCGGGTCCAGCGGGAGGGTCGCGATCAGGAGCGCCGGGAGGTCCAGCGCGTCGTCGGTCGGCGTCGGCGCGTGCACGACCCGCTCCCAGCGCGGGCCGGCGGGCTCCGGGTCCCACGCGGCCCGCTCGCCCTCCGCCCGCGGCATGGCCCAGGTCACGCGCCAGCCGCGGCGCGACCGCTCCTCGACCGGCCGGTCGGCGAGCAGCGCGGGGTCGAGCTCCCCCGCGGCCGTGAGGCGACGCCAGCGCCGGTCGATGTCCGCGACGCGGCGACGGACGCCCGCGAGCTCGTCCTCGACGACCACCTCGGTGAGGCCGGGCAGGGCGAGCAGCAGCGCGTCGCCCACCTCGGCCAGCATGCCGCGCACGGCGTCGACCGCGACGTCGTCCCGGAGCGTCAGCAGCACCGCGGTGTCGTAGCCCTCCGGCGGGCGTCCGGTGTGCTCGCGCGGCAGCCGCAGCGCGGGGAGCGACCCCTCCCGCCGGGCGACCTCGTCCGCGAGCCGCTCGGCGCCGGCCGACGCGAGCGCGAGGTCCCGGCGGGTCTCCGCCACGGAGAACCGCACGGCGCCGCTCGTCGACAGCACCGCGACCTCGTCGGCGACGGCCCGCACGGCCGCGAACCCGACGCCGAACCGGCCGACGAGCCCCGGCCCGGGGCCCCCGACCCAGTCCCGGGACGACGACGCGCGCATCGCCGCGAGGGACGCCACCCCGGCCGCGTCCAGGGGCGCGCCGGTGTTGGCGGCGAGCAGGACGGCGGCGCCGTTCGTCCCGTCGACGCCGTCCGCCCCGTCGGTCCCGTCCGTCGCCGCGGCCAGCCGCAGCAGCAGGCGCCCCGGCACGCCGCCACGGACGGCGGCGTCGGCGGCGTTCTGGGCGAGCTCGACCACCACGCGGTCGCGGTAGTACCCGCGGGCGTGGTCCTCCTCGGTGTTGGCGTCCTCGCGGAGCCGCGCCGGGTCGGTGCGCCACGTCCCCAGCACCCGGTCGCGCAGCGCGCGGGTACCGAAGACGTCGGCGGTCACGGCTCCGGGTGCGACGCCGGCGGCTCGGCCCCGGCGGAGTCCTCGGGCGCGGTGTCCTGGGGCGCGGAGTCCTCGGGCGCGGTGCCGGTGCCCGCGACGCTGACCTCGAGCTCCACGCTCACCGTCTCCACCGTCACGGTCTCGACCGTGGCGGCTGCGTCGTCCGCGACCTCGGCCGGCTCCGGCTGGGCCGCGGCGACCGGCTCGACGGCCGCGACCGCACCCCCGCCACGCACCAGCTCCGCCGTCGGCTCGACGACCAGCTCGGGCGCCACGGGCACCTCGGGCCAGTCGGTCGGCCGCGGGTCGACGTCGCTCTCGGAGTGCGCGCCGCAGCCGTGCTCCAGGGCGACGACCTTGCCGTCGTCGGGCGACCACTCGTTCGCGCACACGCCGAACACGGTGCCGAGCGGCCCCTGCAGCGGGATCAGGAACCCGCAGGTGAGGCACGGCTCGGCGGAGGCGACGGCACCGGCCGTCGCGGGGCCCTGGCGGCCGCGGTACCAGCGCTCGGCGGCCTCGCTGATCCCGACGGGCGACAGCACCCGGTTCCGGGCGAGCGCGAGCTCGTCGATCGCGACCTCGTCGAGCTCCGGGTCGCCGGTGGGCGTCCAGCCGGGCTCGAGGCGCGGGTCGTCGGGGCGGAACGGCAGCACGTCGCCGGGGCCGATGTCGCCGGGGCGCAGGCGCTCGTCCCACGGCACCCACGGCGGCGCGAGGACGGCGTCGTCGCCGGGCAGCAGCACGGCCTCGCACACGGTGGCCTTGCGGGCGCGCGGGGCGCGGGCCAGCGTGACGGTCCACACCCAGCCGCGGTAGCCCTTGGCGGTGCAGGCGAACCGGTGGGAGACGAGCCGGTCGGCGTCGACGGTGAAGCCGAGGTGCTCCCCGACGTCGGCGGGGTGCTCGGCGAGCTCGAGGGCGGCCTCGCGGGCGAGGTCGACGGCGCCGCCGAGCACGGCGTCCTGGGTCGCGGCGGCCATCTCAGGCCTCGAGGTCGTCGGCGACGGCGCGCAGCAGGGTGGCGACCTGCTCGGCGCGGGACTTCTCGGGGTGGCGCCCGCGACGCAGGTCGTTGCCGACCCGGTCGAGCACCTTGATGAGGTCCTCGACGATGACGGCCATGTCGTCGGCCGGCTTGCGGACGGTCTTCGCGACCGACGGCACGGGGTCGAGCAGCTTCACGGACAGCGCCTGGGGCCCGCGGCGGCCGTCGGCCACGCCGAAGTCCACCCGGGTGCCCGGCTTGGGGGAGCCGATGCCCGCGGGCAGGGCGGAGGCGTGGAGGAACACCTCGGTGCCGTCGTCGGCGGCGATGAAGCCGAACCCGCGATCGGTGTCGAACCACTTGACCTTGCCGGTGGGCACTGCGATCCCCTGGTGTGTCGTCGGAAAGTGCGGACCGGCGTCGGCCCGCACGTCACCAGGCTACCGGTCAGCCGAGCGCCACGTCCGCGTCGCCCGCGTCCGCACCGCCCGGCAGCGCCTGCAGGTGCGGCACCGGCTGGTACACGGTCGCGAGCAGGGCGCGCGCCTCCCGCAGGGCGGTCAGGTACACGAGCGAGACGTGCAGCGCGGAGTACGGCGAGCGGATGCTCGGCACCTGCTCCTCGGCGATGGCGTCGAGGTAGGCGTCGAGCACGTCGCACGCCGCGACGACCCGGGCGCTCGGCTGGGACCGGTGCAGCTCGGGGTCGAGGTCGGCCACGGGGACGTCGAGCAGCTCGGAGACGATGCGCACGAGGGCCTCGGTCGACGCCTCCAGCGGGTCCTGCGGCGCGAGGATCTCGGCCGCGCGGGTCCGGGCGAGGGCCATGAGCGGGATCTCGTCGTCGTGGTGCCCGGCCGTGGCCAGCACCTCGAGGATCAGCATCGCGCGGAACCGCTCCCGGCCGAGCAGCACGAGCGCCTGGTGCAGGTTGCGCACCGTGCGGCCCGCGCCGGACACGGAGTTCACGACGCGGAACACCTTGAGCGCGATGGCGGGGTCCGCGGCGGTCAGCCGGGCGAGCCGGCGGTAGGACACCTGCGGGTCGCCGAGCTGGACGAGCAGCCGGCCGGCGACCATCGCGTGGTGCGCGAGCGCGGGCCGGGTCAGCACCGTCGGGCGGCGGAAGTGGTAGCCCTGGAACAGGTCGAAGCCGGCGTCCTGGGCGGCGAGGAAGTCGGTCTCGTCCTCGACGTGCTCGGCGACCAGGGCGGCGTGCGGCGCCTCCCGGCGGAGCTGCGCGGCGAACTCCGCGAGCCGGTCGCCGACGTCGGACATGTCGACCTTGACGTAGTCGCACAGCGGGAGCAGCCGCCAGCGGGCGTCGCCGGGGACGAAGTCGTCCAGCGCGATGCCGAAGCCCAGCCGGCGCAGGCGCTCGACGCCGGCCACCACCTCGTCGTCGCCGGGGACCTGCTCGAGCACCTCCAGCACGACGCGGTGCGGGTCGAGGGCGACGGGGAGCTCGTCGACGATGAACGACCGCGGCACGTTGACGAACAGGTCGCCGTTGCCCGCGAGGTCCTCGACGCCGAACTCGGTCAGCGTCGCGACGATGACCGTCGCGGTCGCCCGGTTGTCGTCGATGCCGGGGCGCACGCCCGAGTCGACCGCCTGCGCGCTGGCGCGGAACAGCAGCTCGTGCCCGATGGGGCGCGAGAGCACGTCGTAGATGCCCTGGCGGGCGACGCACACCTCGCGTGTGGCGCCGGGCATCTGCCCGGCGGTGATCCCGGCCATCCGTGTCCCTCCGGTCGGCGCGCACGGGTCGCCCCACGGCGGGGGCATGACACCTGGTTCATCGGCACGAGCGCGGCGGACCTGAGCCGTCGACCGGGTGGAGCCGCTGATCAGCCGTCCCTCATCCCTCCGAGAGCCGGTCCAGGGCGAGGGCCGCGAGCACCGCCGGGCCGACCGCGAGCGCCCCGTCCTCGAACCGCGCCTGCGCGGAGTGGTTGTACGGGGCGGTGCGCGGGTCCTCGTCGGCGAGGGTCGCACCGACCGCGACGTAGGTGCCGGGCACCTCCTGGAGGACGTAGGAGAAGTCCTCGGCGCCGGCCAGCGGCTGGGGGGCGTCGCGGAACGCCCGCTCGCCGAACAGCCCCCGGGCCAGGCGGGCGGCGCGGGCGGCCTCCCCCGGCGGGCTCGACGTGACCGGGTAGCCCCGCTGGTAGTCCACCGTGGCGGTGAGCCCGTGCGCCGCGGCGACGCCCTCGCACACCCGGGTCAGGCGCTCGGGGACGACGCGGTGCACGTCCTCGGAGAACGACCGCACGGTCGCCTCGATGCGCGCGGTCGACGGGATGACGTTGTCGGTGGTCCCGGCCTCGATCCTCCCGACGGTGACGACGACGGGGTCGAACACGTCGAACTGCCGGGTGACCATCGCCTGCAGCGCCAGGACGATCTCGGCGGCGACGGGCACGGGGTCCTGGGCGAGGTGCGGCATGGAGCCGTGACCGCCGCGCCCGTGCACCGTGACGTGCACCGTGTCCGCGGCGGCGAGCATGGTCCCGGGCCGGCCGGTGACCATCCCCGTCGGCAGCAGCGCCGACAGCACGTGCAGCCCGTACGCGGCGACGACCCGCTGCCCCGCGGCGTCCAGGACGCCCTCCTCGATCATGAGCCGCGCTCCGTGGTCGCCCTCCTCGCCCGGCTGGAACATGAGGACGACCGAGCCGGCGATCTCCTCCCGGCGGGCGGCCAGCAGCCGCGCGGCGCCGACGAGGCCCGCGACGTGCAGGTCGTGCCCGCAGGCGTGCATGACGCCGGGGTTCTCGGAGCTGAACGGCTCCCCCGTGTCCTCCGTGACCGGCAGGGCGTCCATGTCGCCGCGGAGCAGCACCGCCGGTCCGGGCCGACCGCCGCGCAGCACCGCGACGACGGACGACAGGGCGGTGCCCGTGGTGACCTCGAGCCCGAGCGGCTCCAGGGCCTCGAGCACCAGCGCCTGGGTCCGCGGCAGGTGCAGGCCCACCTCGGGGGTGCGGTGCAGCGCGTGCCGCAGGGCGGCGATGTCCGGGAGCTGGGCCCGCGCGGCGGCGCGCAGGTCGGCCAGGACGGCGGGTTCGAGCGGCATGTCGGGCCTCCGGTCGGACGTCGGTCGGCTGACTGCGAACGTACCCCCGAACCCGGTCCCCGGCGCGTCCCTCTAGCGGGGCGGACCGTATCGTGGTGCGGATGGCCACGTTCAGCGAGCACCTGCGCAGCAGGTCGGACGACGAGCTGGTCCGCCTGCTCCTGCGGCGGCCGGACCTGGCGCACCCCTCACCCGCCACCCTGACGTCCCTCGCGGCGCGCGCGACCAGCCGGCCCAGCCTCGAACGCGCGCTCGCGGGGATCGACGCCGCCGTGCTGCAGGCGGTCGAGGCCGTGGTGGCGCTGGTCGAGGGCGGCGGCCCCGACGCCGGTGCGCGGGCCCGCGACGTGGTGGCGGCGGTCGGGGCGTCCCGCGCGGAGGCCCCCGCGGTGCGCGCGGCGGTCGCCGCGGCGACGGACCTGGCGCTGCTGCACCCGGTCGGCGGCCGGGCGAACGACCCGCTGCTGCGCCCCTCCCCCGGCGTCGCGGAGCTGCTCGGGCCCTCGGTCGCGGGGCTCGCGGCCCCCGGACCCCGCGACCCCGCGCCCGAGGCGGTGCCGGGGCTGCTGGCCGAGGCGCCGGGGGCGGGCCGCGCCGTCCTGGACGCCCTCGCGTGGGGACCGCCCGTCGGGGTGCGGCCGACCTCCGGCCCCGCGGCCGACGCGGTGACCGAGCTGCTGCGCCTCGGGCTGCTCGCCCGCGCCGACGACCGGCACGTCGTGCTGCCGCGCGCCGTGGCGCTCGCGCTCCGCGACGGCCGCACCCACCGCGGCCCCGCGACCGCGCCGGCCCCCGAGGACCTGCCGCGCCGGGACCCCGCGCTCGTCGAGGCGGAGCACGCCACCGCGGCCGAGCGCGCCGCGCGGCTGGTCGCCGGCCTCGTCCGGCTCTGGGAGGCCGCCCCGCCCCCGGTGCTGCGGGCCGGGGGCGTCGGCGTCCGCGACCTGCGGCGCGCCGCGCAGGCGCTGGAGGTCACGGAGGCGGAGGCGGCGTTCGTGATCGAGCTCGCCGGCATCGGCGGGCTGGTCCGGGACGACGGCGAGGAGTCCCCGCACCACGTGCCGACCACCGCCGCGGACGAGTGGCTGTCCCAGGACCTCGCGACCCGGTGGGCCCGCCTGGCCGCCGGGTGGTCCACGACCACGCGCACGCCCTCCCTGGTCGGCACCCGCGACGACCGCGGCGGCGTCCGGGCGGCGCTCGGGCCGGAGCTCGGCCGCCCCTGGGCCCCCCGCCTCCGCCAGGCGGTGCTCGGGCTGCTGGCGGACGCGCCGCCCGGCACGGCGTTCGATGCCGGGCAGGTCCGCGCGGCGCTGTCGTGGCGCACGCCGCGGGCGGTGCCGCCGCTGGACGCCGTCGAGGCCGTGCTGCGCGAGGCCGGGTGGGTCGGCGTGCTCGGCGCGGGGGCCCTGTCGACCGCCGGGCGCGCGCTGCTGGACGACGGCGACCGGGTGCCGGCGCTCGCGGCGGCCCTGGAGTCGGCCCTGCCCCCGGCGGTCGACGACCTGCTGCTCCAGGCCGACCTCACGGGCATCGTCCCGGGCCGCCCGGGCCAGGAGCTCGAGGCGCTGCTGGAGACGTGCGCGCGGGTGGAGTCCCGCGGCGGCGCGGTGACCGTCCGGTTCACGCCGGAGTCCGTGCGGTCGGCGCTGGACGCCGGGGCGACCGCCGACGACCTGCTGGCCGACCTCGCCCGGCACGCCCGCGGCGGCGTCCCGCAGCCGCTGGAGTACCTGGTGCGGGACGCCGCGCGCCGGCACGGCCGCCTCCGCACCGGCGCGGCGTCCTCGTACGTCCGCACCGAGGACCCGGCCCTGCTCGCCGGCCTGGCCGAGGACCCGCGGCACGCCTCGCTCGGGCTCGTACGGCTCGCGCCGACCGTGCTCGCCGCCCAGGCGCCGCTGCACGAGCTGCTCGCGGCCCTGCGCGCGCACGGCCTGGCACCGGTCGCCGAGACCCCCGACGGGCAGGTCCTGCACGCCGCGCCCACCGTCCGGCGGGTCGCCGCGAACCGGCACCGCGGCGGGGACGAGCCGGCGCGCGGGGCCGTGCCCCCGGCCGAGCGGGCGGCGGCGCTCGTCGGGCTGCTGCGGCGGGCCGAGGCGGCTCGGGCGGCGGCCGGCGGAGCGACCGGCGCCGGCGGCGCGACCGCCGGCTCTCCGGCCGGGGCCCCCTCCGGCCGGGCCGCCGCGTCGTCGCCCTCCGCCGCGTCCCCCGCGACCGCCCCCACGCTGCGGGAGCGCGCCGCCGGGGTCACCGCCGGGACGGCGGCCGCGCGCGGGGCGGCGGGCCGGGGAACAGCCGACCCCGCCGAGGCGTTGGGCCTGCTGCGCGAGGCGGCGGCCGGGCACACCGAGGTGTGGCTCGACCTGGTCGGCTCGCGCGGCGACCTGGAGCGGCGGCGCGTGCGGCCGGTGCGGGTCGACGGCGGACGGGTGCGCGTGGTCGACACCGCCCGGGACGCCGAGATCGTGGTCGCGGCCCACCGCGTCGCCGCGGTCACCCCTGTCGACGACCACGACACCCCCGACGACGTCCGGAGGACGAGCCCCGTATGACCGACGGACCCCTGATCGTCCAGAGCGACAAGACGCTCCTGCTCGAGGTCGACCACGACCGGGCGGAGGCCTGCCGCCGCGCGATCGCCCCGTTCGCCGAGCTCGAGCGCGCGCCCGAGCACGTGCACACGTACCGCCTGACCCCCCTCGGCCTGTGGAACGCCCGCGCGGCGGGCCACGACGCCGAGCAGGTGGTGGACGTGCTGCTCGAGTACTCCCGCTACCCGGTGCCGCACGCCCTGCTGGTCGACGTCGCGGAGACGATGTCCCGGTACGGGCGCCTGCAGCTCGTCGCGGACCCCGTGCACGGGCTGGTCCTGCACGCGCTCGACGCCGCGGTGCTGGCGGAGGTGCTGCGGTCCAAGCGGACCCAGGGGCTGGTCGGCGAGCGGCTCGACAGCACCGACGTGGTGGTGCACCCCTCGGAGCGCGGCACGCTCAAGCAGGCGCTGCTCAAGCTCGGCTGGCCCGCGGAGGACCTCGCGGGCTACGTCGACGGCGAGGCCCACGCGATCGACCTCGACACCTCCGGGGAGTCGAACCCGGGCGCCGACGGCGCGCCCCGACCGTGGCAGCTGCGCCCGTACCAGGCCGAGGCCGCCGACGGGTTCTGGCACGGCGGCTCGGGCGTCGTCGTGCTGCCCTGCGGCGCCGGCAAGACCCTGGTGGGCGCCGCGGCGATGGCCCGGTCCAAGACCACGACGCTCATCCTCGTCACCAACACGGTGTCGGCCCGGCAGTGGCGCGACGAGCTGATCCGCCGCACGACGCTGACCCCGGAGGAGATCGGCGAGTACTCCGGCGCCCGCAAGGAGATCCGGCCGGTCACGATCGCGACCTACCAGGTGCTGACGATGCGCCGCAAGGGCGTCTACCCGCACCTGGAGCTGCTGGACGCCCGCGACTGGGGCCTGGTGGTCTACGACGAGGTGCACCTGCTCCCCGCGCCGATCTTCCGGATGACCGCGGACCTGCAGGCGCGCCGCCGCCTGGGCCTCACCGCCACGCTGGTGCGCGAGGACGGCCGCGAGGACGAGGTGTTCAGCCTCATCGGGCCGAAGCGGTACGACGCCCCGTGGAAGGACATCGAGGCGCAGGGCTACATCGCGCCCGCGGACTGCGTCGAGGTCCGCCTCACGCTGCCCGAGCGCGACCGGATGCTGTACGCGACCGCCGAGCCGGAGGACAAGTACCGCCTCGCGGCGAGCGCCCCCGGCAAGTCGGACGTCGTGCGCCGGCTGGTGGCGAAGCACGCCGGGGAGCCGACGCTGGTCATCGGCCAGTACATCGACCAGCTCGAGGAGCTCGCGGACGACATCGGGGCCCCGGTGATCACCGGCTCGACCAGCGTGAACGAGCGGCAGCGGCTGTTCGACGCGTTCCGCGCGGGCGAGATCACCACGCTCGTGGTGTCGAAGGTCGCGAACTTCTCGATCGACCTGCCCGAGGCCTCGGTGGCGATCCAGGTGTCGGGGTCGTTCGGCTCCCGGCAGGAGGAGGCGCAGCGCCTCGGCCGGCTGCTGCGGCCCAAGGGCGACGGGCGCACCGCGCACTTCTACGCGGTCGTGGCGCGGGACACCGTCGACCAGGACTTCGCGGCGCACCGGCAGCGGTTCCTCGCGGAGCAGGGCTACGCGTACCGGATCGTCGACGCCGAGGACCTGGAGCAGGCGACGGAGGAGCAGGCCTGACGTGCGCGGGGGCCCGCCGGGTGGGAACCCGGCGGGCCCCCTACTCGTTGCGGCGGACGTACGCCTGAGAAAGGATCACCAGGTGCCGTCGCTCCGCCGCCTGTCCGTGCTCGTCCCGCTCGTCGGTCTCCCGCTGCTGGTGGCCGGCCCGGCGTCCGCCGCCGTGCCGGCGGTCGAGCCCGTGCCGCTCACCAGCGAGGTCACGGACGACGTCGACGTGCTCAGCAGCGGCGACGAGCAGCAGGTGCAGGCCGCGCTGGACGACCTGGCCCAGGAGACGCCGTACCAGCTGTACGTGGTCTACGTGGACGACTTCGAGGACCAGTCCGGCTCGGAGTGGGCGCAGGCGACCGCGGCGGAGTCCGGGCTCGGCGCGGACGACCTCGTGCTCGCCGTCGCCACGGAGACCCGGCGGTTCGCGCTCGCGCCGGAGTCGACCGGCGAGCTGTCCAGCGACGAGATCCAGCAGGTCAAGAACCAGGTCGAGGACCAGCTGCGGGACGACGACTGGACCGGCGCCGCGGTGACCGCCGCGGAGGGCCTGCAGTCCGCGGCCACGGGCGGCGGCGCGGGCGGTGCGATCGGCGGGATCTTCGTGGTCGGCCTGGTCGTCATCGCGGGCGTCACCGGCCTGGCGTGGCTGGCCTCCCGCCGCCGGCGTCGCGCCGCCGAGGCAGCGCCGGGCGCCCCCGGCACCGGACCCGCACAGCCGGCCGGCCCGGTCGACGAGCTCGCCGCGCTCCCGACGGCCGAGCTCGACCGCCGGTCCTCCTCCGCGCTGGTCCGCATCGACGACGCGATCCGCTCGTCCGAGCAGGAGCTCGGCTTCGCGCAGGCGGAGTTCGGGCCGGACGCCACGCGCGAGTTCGAGCAGGTGCTGGCCCGGGCGAAGCAGCAGGTCACCGAGGCGTTCCGGCTCCGGCAGACGCTGGACGACGACCTCCCCGACACCGAGCCGCAGATCCGCGACACCGCGATCCGCATCCTGCGCACCGTCGGCGCGGTGTCCACCGCGCTCGACGGGCAGCAGGAGTCGTTCGACCGCCTGCGGCACGTGCGGTCCCGCGCCGGCGAGGCCCTGGACGCGCACGAGCGGTCCGCCGCCACGCAGCGCGCCCGCGTCGAGGCCTCCCGCACCGCGCTCGCGTCGCTCGCCGCGACGTACCCCGCGAGCGCCCTCACGTCGGTCGCCCCGAACCCCGACCAGGCCGACCAGCTGCTCGACGAGGTCGCGAACGCGGTCCGGCTCGGCCGGGAGGCCGTCGAGTCCGGGGACCGCGACACCGCCGTCCGGTACGCGCAGGCCGCCGAGGAGGCCCTCGGCCAGGTGAACACGCTGATCGGCGCCGTCGAGCGCGCGGGCGCCGACCTGGCGACCATCGGCGCCCGGCTCGACGCCGCGATCGCCTCCATCAGCTCCGACGTCGCCGACGCCGACCGCCTCGCCCCGCGGGACCCCGAGGTCGTGGCGCGGGCGGACGACGCGCGGGCCGCGATCGCCGACGCCCGCACGGCACGCTCCGGCACGGGCGACCCGCTCGCGGCGCTGCGCCGCATCACCGACGCCGAGGCCGCGATCGACGCCGCCCTCGCGCCGATGCGCGAGGCGCAGGACCGCTCGCGCCGCGCCGCCGTCCACCTCGAGGAGGCGCTCGGCCGGCTGGACTCCGCGCTGCGCGGCACCACGGACTTCGTCGACACCCGCCGCGGCGCGGTCGGCCCCGAGGCCCGCACCCGGCTCGCCGAGGCCGGCCGGCTGTTCAACGCGGCGCTCGACCACCGCACCACCGACCCCGAGCGCGCCCTCGACAGCGCCCGCCGCGGCGAGCAGCTCGTCGTCGAGGCGCAGCGCCTGGCCCAGCGGGACGTCGAGTACGCCGAGCAGCAGCAGATGCAGGGCGCCTACGGGCGCGGTCGCGGCGGCATGGGCGACACCGTCAACGGCATCGGCGGCATGGTGCTGGGCGGCATCCTCATCGACTCGATCCTGCGCGGCGGTGGCGGCGGCTTCGACGGCGGAGGCTTCGGCGACGGCGGGTTCGACGGCGGGTTCTGATCGTGTTGGGCAGACGGAAGAGACGAGAGAGGCACGAGGCGATGACCGAGAAGCAGAGCATCTTCGGACGGATCACCCAGCTGGCGCGGGCGAACATCAACGCGCTGATCGACCAGGCCGAGGACCCGCAGAAGATGCTGGACCAGCTGGTGCGCGACTACACCAACTCCATCGCCGAGGCCGAGAAGGCCATCGCGCAGACCATCGGCAACCTGCGCCTGGCCGAGCAGGACTACAACGAGGACGTCGCGGCGGCCCGCGAGTGGGGCGCCAAGGCGCTCGCCGCGTCGTCCCGCGCGGACCAGTACCGCCAGGTCGGCGACGCCGCGAACGCGGACAAGTTCGACAACCTCGCCAAGATCGCGCTCGGCAAGCAGATCACCGCCGAGGGCGAGGCCCGGGACGCCGAGCCGATCATCTCCTCGCAGCGCGAGACGGTCGAGAAGCTCAAGTCCGGGCTCGCGCAGATGAAGGACAAGCTCGGCCAGCTCAAGCAGCGCCGCGACACCCTCGTCGCCCGGCAGAAGTCCGCCCAGGCGCAGCAGACGGTGCAGACGGCGATCTCCTCGATCAACGTGCTGGACCCGACGAGCGAGCTCGCCCGCTTCGAGGAGAAGGTGCGCCGCGAGGAGGCCATGGCGATGGGCCAGGCCGAGATCGCCGCGTCGTCGCTGGACTCGCAGTTCGCGGAGCTCGAGGCCTCCGGCGAGCAGCTGGAGATCGAGGCGCGGCTCGCCTCGCTGAAGTCGGGCGGCCAGCCGCAGCAGATCGGCGCCACCCCCGTCACGCCGCAGATCGAGGCCTGACACCCCGCACGCGGACGGCCCGGCTCCCCTCGGGGGGCCGGGCCGTCCGTCGTGGAGGGGCCGCGGGCCGGACGGGCCGGCTCGGCTGACCCGGCTCAGACGGCGGCGCGGTCCCCCACCCGGGCGGCGACCAGACCGGCGAAGGTCGCCGCGACCCGCGCGCCGTCCACCCGCATCCGGTCGTCGGCCGCCGCGACCGCCGCGTCGACGGCGGCGATCTCGGGCTCGGGGTCGCCCGCGTCCACCGCCCAGCGGTGCATCGTCTCCGGCGAGGTCTCGGGGTGGAACTGCACGCCCCAGGCGCGCTCGCCGACGCGGAACGCCTGGTACGGGTACATCCGCGACGCCGCGAGCCAGGCGGCGCCCCGCGGGAGGTCCACCACCGCGTCGGCGTGCATGGTCGGCATCGGCGTGCTGCGGGTGCCGGCGGCCTCCGCGTCGGCGGCCAGCCCGCCCAGCAGCGGGTCCGCGGCCGCCTCGGGGCGCCACCGCACGTCGACGACGCCGACCTCGCGCCCGGGAGGGGCGGCGACGTGGACCTGACCGCCGGTCGCGACGGCCAGCAGCTGCGCGCCCAGGCAGATCCCGAGCGTCGGGACCCCCGCGGCGACGGCGTCGGCCAGCAGGGCGCGGGTCGCGGCGATGCCGGGCTCCTGCTCGTCGTGGGCCGACATCCGGCCGCCGAGGACCAGCAGGCCGTCGAGGTCGCGGGCGGGCCCGGCGTCCTCGCCCGCGTGCGCGCGGACCAGGCGGACCCGCACACCGTCGAGGTGGTCGGCGAACCGGTCGAGGGGGACGGTGTCGTCGAGCTGCACGACGGTCAGCACGGGCTGCTCGACGGGCTCGGCGGGCGGGGTGGTGGCAGGGGCGGCGCTCACGAGGCAGCACCGTACCGCCTGCGCGCCGCGGCCAGGTCGCTCCCAGGAACCGTTCAGCATCCGGGCGCACACTGGGTGCGTGACCGCAACGACCCGCACCCCCGAGGCCCGGCTGCTCGTCGTGGACGACGAGCCGAACATCCGCGAGCTCCTCGCGACGTCGCTGCGGTTCGCGGGCTTCGAGGTGCACGCGGCGGCCGACGGTGCCGCGGCCCTGCGCCTCGCCCGCCAGGTCCAGCCCGACCTCCTGGTGCTCGACGTCATGCTCCCCGACATGGACGGCTTCACCGTCACGCGGCGCCTGCGGGAGAAGGGCCAGCACGTGCCGGTCCTGTTCCTCACCGCGCGCGACGACACCGCGGACAAGATCACCGGCCTGACCGTCGGCGGGGACGACTACGTGACCAAGCCGTTCAGCCTGGAGGAGGTCGTCGCGCGCATCCGCGCGGTGCTCCGCCGCACGCAGGTCGGCGAGGTCGCGTCCGCGAGCGTGCTCAGCTACGAGGACCTCGAGCTGGACGAGGACAGCCACGAGGTGCGCCGCGCCGGCCAGGTGGTCGACCTGTCCCCCACCGAGTTCAAGCTGCTCCGCTACCTGCTGCTCAACCCCGGCCGGGTGCTGTCCAAGTCGCAGATCCTCGACCACGTGTGGCAGTACGACTGGGGCGGCGACGCCAACATCGTCGAGTCCTACATCTCCTACCTGCGCCGCAAGGTCGACCAGGTCACCGGGCCGGACGGCACCAAGGTCGTGCCGCTGATCCAGACCAAGCGCGGCGTCGGGTACATGCTGCGCAAGCCGAGCGGGACGTGACCGCGCCGACCCAGCCGCAGGCCCCGGACCGCGACCGGCTCGGCGGCGTGCTGCGCCCGGTCCGCGAGCTGTGGGCGCGGACGCCGCTGCTCGCGCGGCTCGTGGGCATCAGCACCGTGCTGCTCGCCGCGGGCCTCGCGATCGCCGGCGCCACGACGACGACGATGCTGTCGAACTACCTGGTCGACCAGGTGGACGCCCGGCTGCGGGCGCAGACGGCCTCGTACAGCAAGTCGATCCTCGTGTACTACCGGACGCACGAGAGCCTCGACGCCGTCGGCCAGCCGGAGTGGGGCGCGTACTCCGACTACGCGATGCGCGTGGAGATCCTCGACGACGTCGCCACCGTCCCGCCTTCGGTCACGACGTCGGACGAGTACGGCAGCCCCCACCTGCCGGAGGTCGACCTCGCGACGCTCGACGAGCCGGTCGTGTCGACGACCAGCGGCACGATGCGCGGGTCCGCCTGGCGGGTGATCACGACCCCCGTGCTCGCCTCGGCCGACGACGACACGACGGTTGGCTACGTCATGCTCGCCCAGCCGCTCGGCCTGGTGCAGGACACCGTCCGCCGCGCCGCGCTGCTCCTGTGGTCGAGCGCCGTCGCGATCCTCGTCATCGGCGTCGTCGTCGGCACCTGGGCCGTCAACCGGTCCCTGCGCGGGCTGCGGGAGATCGAGGGCACCGCCGCGCAGATCGCCGCCGGTGACCTGTCCCAGCGCGTCCCGCCCGCGCCCGAGACCACCGAGGTCGGCCGGCTGGGCGCCGCGCTCAACGGGATGCTCACGCAGATCGAGGCGGCGTTCGACGCGCGCACGGCCTCAGAGGAGCGGATGCGCCGGTTCGTCGCGGACGCCTCGCACGAGCTGCGGACGCCCATCGCGGCGATCCGCGGCTACGGCGAGCTCTACCGGATGGGCGCGCTGACCGAGAAGGACCAGGTCGACGACACCATGCGGCGGATCGAGCAGTCCGCCACCCGCATGGGCGGGCTGGTCGAGGACCTCCTGGCCCTGGCACGGCTCGACGCCGACCGCCCCGGGCGCACGGAGCCCGTCGACCTCGCGGTGCTCGCGACCGACGCGGCGCACGACCTGCGGGCCATCGACCCGACGCGGGAGGTCCGCGTCGGCGCGCTCGACGGTGCCGCCGCCCGCGACGACGACGAGCTGCCCGCCACGGTCGTGCTCGGCGACGAGCCGCGGCTCCGGCAGGTCCTCGCCAACCTCGTCGGCAACGTCGCCCGGCACACCCCCGCCGGCACCCCGGCCGAGCTCGCCGTCGGGCGGGTCGGCGACCGGGTCGTCGTCGAGGTCCGCGACCACGGGCCCGGGATCGCGCCCGAGCACGCCCGCCGCGTGTTCGAGCGGTTCTACCGGGTCGACGCCAGCCGCACCCGCGAGGGCAACGGCTCCGGCGGCGGCGCCGGGCTCGGCATGGCCATCGTCGCGGCGATCGTCGAGGCGCACCACGGCGAGGTCGCGATCACCGCGACCCCGGGCGGCGGGACCACGGTCCGCGTGGCGCTGCCGGCGGGCGACGACCCGGCCGCCGGAACCGGGACGAATCACCCCGTTTCGTGACCCCGCGGCGCTGCGCCGGTCTCCTGGCATGGGGCTACGATGGCGCGTCCGAGCAGGGTCGTCTGTCGCAGTGAGGCTGTTCCATGGGCGTCTACGACGCGCCACAGTGGTTGTTGTCCGCGTTCATCCGCAGCGCGAAGGGGGCCGGCGCCACCGCCGCCACCGAGCGCATCCGTGACGTCGGTGCCGACCTCATCGAGCGGTGGACCGGACCCGGCCGGAGCTACCACAACCTCCGGCACCTGACCGACGTGCTGGCCCGCGTCGACGAGCTCGCCGAGGAGACCCACGAGCCCGACCTCGTCCGGCTCGCCGCCTGGTACCACGGCGCGGTGTTCGACGCCGCGCAGGTCGCCGCCTACGCCAACCGGGGCGGCGAGGACGAGGTCGCGTCCGCCCGGCTCGCGCGCGAGCAGCTGACCGACCTGGGCGTCCCGGCCGGGAGCGTCGACCGCGTGCACCAGCTCGTCATCGCCCTGGTGCGGCACGCCGCCGACCCGACGGACTTCGACTGCGCTGTGCTGTGCGACGCCGACCTCGCGATGCTGGCCGCCGAGCCGCAGCGCTACAAGTCCTACCTGCACGACATCCGCGAGGAGTACGCCGAGATCCCGGTGCAGGACTACCTGCGGGCCCGGGAACGGATCGTGCGGAAGCTGCTCAAGCGGTCGAGCCTGTTCGTCAGCCCGCTCGGCGCCGCCTGGGAGGAGCCCGCCCGGCAGAACCTCGCCGCGGAGCTGCACAAGCTGGAGAAGGTGCTCGCGCAGATCGAGGCGGACGAGCCGGCGGGGCCCGCCGGCGACGCCGCGGCCGCGGGTGGCCCGGCTGGTGCGGGTGGTCCCGGCGGTGCGGCTGGTCCCGGCGGCCCGGGTGGTCCCGGCGGCCCGGGTGGCCCGGGCAGTGCGGGTGGTCCCGGCGGCCCGAGTGGTCCGGGCGGTCCGGGCAGTGCGGGTGGTCCCGTGCCGACGCCGCAGCCCGTGCGGCGCGGCGCGGGTGCGGGCGCGGGTGCGGGTGCCGGCGCCGGCGCCGGCGCGTGACGATCCTCCTCGACCCGCCGCTCTGGCCCCGGCACGGCCGCTCCTGGTCGCACCTGGTCAGCGACACCTCGATCGCCGAGCTGCACGCGTTCGCCGAACGCGCCGGGCTCCCCCGCCGCGCGTTCGACCTCGACCACTACGACGTGCCCGACGAGCGGCACGCCGAGCTCGTGGCCCTCGGCGCGGAGCCGGTGTCCGCCGGCGAGCTCATCCGCCGGCTGCGCGCCTCGGGCCTGCGCGTCCCGGCCCGCGACCGCCCCCGCCACTGCCCCTCCCCCTGCACGCCCTCCCCCGCACGTCCTCCCCGCACGCTCGTCGTCGCCGAGACTGCAGGAAGCGGGGGTTCACAGGCCTCGAAGCGCCCGCCTTCTGCAGTCTCGGCGCGGCACGGCGGGGCGCGGCGGGGCGCGGCGCGGCGCAGCGGGGCGCGGTGCGGCGCGGCGCAGCGGGGCGCGGCGCGGCGCGGCGCGGGCGGACATGCGGACGGGCCGGCCACCCCCTGCGGGGTGACCGGCCCGTCGGCCGTGCAGGTGCGGGGCGTCAGGCGCCCCGCCGATCAGCGGGAGGCGTGGATCAGAAGTCCATGCCGCCCATGCCGCCGTCGCCACCCGGAGCCGGCGCGCCGGCCTTCTCGGGCTTGTCGGCGACGACCGCCTCGGTGGTGAGGAACAGCGCCGCGATCGACGCCGCGTTCTGCAGCGCGGAGCGGGTGACCTTGACCGGGTCGTTGACGCCGGCGGCCAGCAGGTCCTCGTACACGCCGGTCGCGGCGTTCAGGCCGGAGCCGGCCGGGAGGTTGCGGACCTTCTCCGCCACGACGCCGCCCTCGAGGCCGGCGTTCACCGCGATCTGCTTGAGCGGCGCGTCGATCGCGATGCGCACGATCTGCGCACCCGTCGCCTCGTCGCCCTCGAGCTCGAGGGTCGCGAAGGCCTTCTCGCCGGCCTGGATGAGGGCGACGCCACCACCGGCGACGATGCCCTCCTCGACGGCCGCCTTGGCGTTGCGCACGGCGTCCTCGATGCGGTGCTTGCGCTCCTTGAGCTCGACCTCGGTCGCGGCACCGGCCTTGATGACGGCCACGCCGCCGGCCAGCTTCGCGAGGCGCTCCTGGAGCTTCTCGCGGTCGTAGTCCGAGTCGGAGTTCTCGATCTCCGCACGGATCTGGTTCACGCGGCCGGCGATCTGCTCGGCGTCGCCGGAGCCCTCGACGATCGTGGTCTCGTCCTTCGTGACGACGATCTTGCGCGCCTGGCCGAGGACCTCGAGGCCGACCGTGTCGAGCTTGAGGCCGACGGTCTCGGAGACGACCTGGCCACCGGTGAGGATGGCCATGTCCTGCAGCATCGCCTTGCGGCGGTCGCCGAAGCCCGGGGCCTTGACGGACACGGACTTGAACGTGCCGCGGATCTTGTTGACGACGAGCGTGGCCAGGGCCTCGCCCTCGACGTCCTCGGCGACGATGAACAGCGGCTTGCCGGACTGGATGACCTTCTCCAGCAGGGGCAGCAGGTCCTTGACGTTCGAGATCTTCGACTCGACGAGCAGCACGTAGGCGTCCTCGAGGACGGCCTCCTGGCGCTCCGGGTCGGTCACGAAGTACGCCGACAGGAAGCCCTTGTCGAAGCGCATGCCCTCCGTGAGCTCGAGCTCCAGGCCGAGGGCGTTGGACTCCTCGACCGTGATGACGCCCTCCTTGCCGACCTTGTCCAGCGCCTCGGCGATGAGCTCGCCGATCGCGGTGTCGCCGGCGGAGATCGACGCGGTGGCGGCGATCTGCTCCTTGGTCTCGATCTCCTTCGCCTGCTCCAGCAGGGCGGCGGTGACGGCCTCGACGGCCTTCTCGATGCCGCGCTTGAGGGCGATCGGGTTGGCGCCGGCGGCGACGTTGCGCAGGCCCTCGCGCACGAGCGCCTGGGCGAGCACGGTGGCGGTGGTGGTGCCGTCACCCGCGACGTCGTCGGTCTTCTTGGCGACCTCCTTGACGAGCTCCGCGCCGATCTTCTCGAACGGGTCCTCGAGGTCGATCTCCTTGGCGATGGAGACGCCGTCGTTGGTGATCGTGGGGGCGCCCCACTTCTTGTCCAGCACGACGTTGCGGCCCTTGGGGCCCAGGGTGACCTTGACGGTGTCGGCGAGGACGTTGAGACCCCGCTCGATGCCGCGGCGGGCCTCCTCGTTGAAGGCAATGATCTTGGCCATGGGGCTATCGATCCTTCACTGTGGCTCGTGGTTCGGCCGGACGGCGCCCGCGACGGACGGCCCTGCCGCGCCCCACGGTCATGTCCCGTCGGGGCGGCGGACCTCACCGGTCGGCCTGTGTACTCATTCTGTCACTCTCGACCCGAGAGTGCTAAGTCCATGGTTAGCACTCGGCCTGGGTGAGTGCAAGGCCCATCGCTCTCGGCGGACGCCCCGCGACCCCGTGCCGCGGACCCTCGGGACGGGGCCCGGCGGGGACGGCTAGCCTGCCCGGCATGCTCTCCCGCAGCGTCGCCGCCGTCGTGGCGCTGGGCGCGCTCGCGGCGGGGCTCGTGGCCTTCGGGGCGTCCGGCCCGCGGGAGGCGCACGTCGACCTGTACGCCGAGGGCGTGGTCGCCACCCCCGACGGCCCGCGGACCGTCCCCGCCGGCGAGACCGCCGAGCTGCACCCCGGCACGCGGGTGGTCGTCGACGACGCGAGCACCGCGGACGACGCGCTCGCCGCCGAGCAGCGCGCGTGGCTGGCGTCGGGCGAGGTCCCCGGCGCCGACGGGCCGTACGCCGACCTGGTGACCGACGCGCTGCTCGACCTGCGCACGCTGGTGCTCGACGACGGTGCGGCGGTGGCCGCGTGGACCCCGCACTGGCGGTACGTCTGGCCGCGGGACGCGTCGTTCGTGGCGGTGGCGCTCGCCCGCACGGGGCACGTCGAGGACGCGCTGGAGGTCCTGGGCTTCCTGGCGCGGGTCCAGGCCGACGACGGGTCGTTCGAGGCCCGCTACCTGCCCGACGGCACCGGCGTCCCGGACGACCGCGCCCCGCAGACCGACGGCACCGGGTGGGCGCTGTGGGCGGCGGGCGAGACGGTGGCCGCGGCCGCGCCCGAGGACCGGGAGGCGACCGCCGAGCGCCTGCGCGCCCTGGTCGAGCGGTCCGCGGCCCACGCGACGTCCCTGGTGGCGGGCGACGGCCTGCCGGCGGCGTCCCCGGACTACTGGGAGGTCCCGGAGGACGAGCTGACGCTCGGCACCGTCGCGCCGGTGCTCGCCGGGCTGGAGGCCGCGGACGACGTGCTGGCGCTGCTCGGCGATGACGAGGAGGCGGCCGCGGTCCAGCGAGCCGCCGCCCGGACGCGGACCGCGGTGGAGCGCGCGTTCGGCGACGACACGGCGTACGGCCGGTACGCGGACGGCGGCGTCGCCGACGCGGCGAGCGCGTTCGTGCTGCCGCCGTTCCAGCCGACCGCCCTCGACGGCGCCGTCGAGGGCTGGCAGGCGTCCGCGGCGGCGATGGCGCGGCCCGCCGGCGGCCTCGCGCCGGGCGCCGGCTGGAAGCAGGACGGCATCTCCTGGACGCCGCAGACGTCGCTCTACGCCCTGGTCGCGGCGGAGAACGGCCTCACCGCGGAGGCGCAGGCACGGCTCGGCTGGCTGGACGCCCACCGGACGGGCATGGGCGCGCTGCCCGAGAAGGTGCTCGCCGACGGGTCACCCGCGGCGGTGGCCCCCCTGGCGTGGACGGCGGCGTGCGTGGTGCTCGCGGCGGACGCGCTGGAGGGCTGAGCCCCCGGCGCGTCCGCCGGTCGGCTCTACAGCGGGCGGACCTGCTCCGCCTGCGGGCCCTTGGTGCCCTGCCCGAGCTCGAACTCGACGGACTGGCCCTCCTCGAGGCTCCGGTAGCCGCTCGACTGGATGGCGCTGAAGTGGACGAACAGGTCCTGACCGCCGTCGGACGGGGTGATGAACCCGTAGCCCTTCTCGGCGTTGAACCACTTGACGGTGCCCTGCGACATGCGGAACTCCTGGTGACGACGTGATCGGGCGCCGTCGGTGGCCGTGGTCCCCCCGGCGGGCCGGCAGGCGGTCACCGCGACGCGGCCGAGCGTAGCCGCGGGCCCGCGACCTGCGGAAGAGGTCAGCTGTCGAAGTCGCGCAGCAGGAGGACGACGACGCCGTCGTCGGCCACCTCGGCCGACTCGACCACGTTCGCGATGCCGAGGGTCGTCGCGACCTGCTGCGCCGTGGCGGACAGCTCCGGCGTGCCGTAGAAGATCGTCGTGGCGGTGCTGCCGCCGGCGTTGCCGTTGCCCGTCTCGACGGAGGTGAACCCGGCGTCCTCCAGGTCCTCCGCTGCGCCCGCCGCGAGGCCGGTGATGCCCGACGCGTTGAGCACGCGGACGGTCGCGTCCAGGTCGGGGGCGGGCGGCGGGACCTCCTCGACGGGGGCCTCGGTGGCCGGCGGCTCCTCGACGGCGGGCTCGCTCGGGGTGGTCGACTCCGCGGGGGCCTCCGTCTCGGGCTGCGCGGGCGCGGAGGCGACGGGGGTCTCGGAGGTCCCGAAGCCGGGGATGCGGCCGTCCCAGGACGAGGCCCACAGCACGAAGACGACGGTCAGCGCCGGGACGAGGACGACGACGGCGACGAACGGCCACCAGCGGCTCCACCAGCTCCGGGGTGCGCGGTGCACGCCGATCGGCGCGTCCTCCGCCGGTGCGGCGTCGAACTCGTCCTCCGGGTACCGGTCGCTGCCCTTGCTCACGGCGGACAGGCTAACGGTTCGCGCTGGTGGGACCGGCCACGCGCACCGGGATCAGGCGTCCGCGCCGAGGCGGCGGGCGCTGCGGGCGCGCTGGCGGGTGGAGCGCATGCGCCGGAGCCGCTTGACCAGCATCGGGTCGTGCGCGAGCGCGGCGGGCGAGTCGATGAGCGCGTTCAGCACCTGGTAGTACCGGGTGGCCGACATGTCGAACAGCTCGCGGACGGCCTGCTCCTTGGCGCCGGCGTACTTCCACCACTGGCGCTCGAAGGCCAGCACCTGCTGGTCGCGCTCGGACAGGCCGGAGGGGTCGCTCCCGGCGGGCGCCGCGGTGCCGCCGTCGACGGCCACCAGCGTCGGCCGGGCGACCGTGCCGTCGCCGCGCTCCGCCGTCGCGTCCATCCGTGCCGCCCTCCCGTGCCGGTGCCCCTGGGTCAGCGGCCATCGTACGGCGGGAATCACACGGCTGTCATTCCTCGCGGGGCCGGTGCCACCCCGCTAGCGTCGGGGCCTGTGGACGCCGCCCCGCTCGCCTCGCTCGTCGCCTCCGACTGGGCCGCCGCCCTCGCTCCCGTCGAGCCGCAGGTGCACGCCGCCGGCGAGTTCCTCCGGGCGGAGGTCGCGGCGGGCCGCGGGTACCTGCCGGCGGGACCCGACGTGCTGCGGGCGTTCACCCGCCCCCTCGCCGACGTGCGGGTGCTCGTCGTGGGCCAGGACCCGTACCCCACGCCCGGGCACCCGATGGGGCTGTCGTTCTCCGTGCAGCCCGACGTCCGCCCCCTGCCCCGGTCGCTCGCCAACGTGTTCACCGAGCTCCGCGCCGACCTCGGCGTCCCGCAGCCGAGCACCGGCGACCTGTCCCCCTGGGCCGACCGCGGGGTCATGCTGCTCAACCGGGTGCTGACGGTCCGGCCGGGCGAGCCGGCCTCGCACCGCGGCAGGGGGTGGGAGACGGTCACCGACCGCGCCATCGCCGCCCTGGTCGAGCGCGGCGGCCCGCTCGTCGCCGTGCTGTGGGGCCGGGACGCCCAGTCGCTCGCGCCCGCGCTCGGCGGCGTGCCGGTCGTCGCGAGCCCGCACCCGAGCCCGCTGTCGGCGAGCCGCGGGTTCTTCGGCTCGCGCCCGTTCTCCCGCGTGAACGCCCTGCTCGCGGAGCAGGGCGCGGACCCGGTCGACTGGTCGCTGCCCTGACGCGGGGGTGCCGCAGGCCGCCGGCGCGGAGGAATCGGGCCTGACACGCGCCCGGGGCGGGGGGCAGACTGCGAGGGTGACGACGCACGAGGGGGCGGCGACGGCCGCACGCACGGACGACCGGCCGACCACGACGCAGCCGCCCCGCTGGGAGCGGTACGTCGCTGTCGGCGACTCCTTCACCGAGGGGCTCTGGGACACGCCCGAGGGCGACGAGGGACCGGTCCGGGGCTGGGCGGACGTCCTGGCCGGGCTGCTGTCCGAGCGGCGCCGCGCGGCCGGCGCCGAGCCGCTGCGGTACGCGAACCTGGCCATCCGCGGCCGCCTGCTCCGGCCGATCGTCGTCGACCAGGTGCCCACGGCGCTCGCGATGGGCGCCGACCTGGTGAGCCTGGTGGGGGGCGGCAACGACATCCTGCGGCCCGGCGCCGACCCGGACCGGCTCGCGCGCGGCCTCGAGCAGGCCGTCGCGCGCGTCCGGGCGTCGGGCGCGGACGTGCTGCTGGCGACGGGCTTCGACTCCGCCGGGTCGCCCCTCGTGCAGTCCACCCGCGCGCGGGTCGGGATCTACAACGCGCACATCTGGTCGATGGCGCGGCGGCACGGCGCGTACGTGCTGGACCTGTGGGGCATGCGGCACCTCAAGGACATCCGGATGTGGTCGCCCGACCGCATCCACCTCACCACCGAGGCGCACGCGCGCGTCGCGCAGGGCGCCCTGGTCGCGCTCGGGCTGGAGCCGGACGACCCGGCGTGGGACGAGCCTCTCGCCCCGCAGCCCCGGCTCCCGCGCGCGGAGCAGGCCCGCCGGGACGCCCGGTGGCTGCGGATGTACGCGTACCCGTGGGCGACGCGGCGGCTGCGGGGGCGGTCCTCCGGTGACGCGCGCGTCGCGAAGCTGCCGCAGCTGACCGAGGTCTGATCCGGGTCAGCGGCCCGCGGCGTCGTCGCCGGCCGCCGGTGCGCCCGTGACCGGCTCGTCGGTCACCAGGGCCAGCGACACCCCCGCGAGGTCCTCGACGGCCACCCCGGCTCCGTCCAGCGTCACCGACGTGCGGGGTGCGGTCACGGGGGTGCGGGCCTCCGCGAGCGCCTCGTCGTCCGGGCCGTGCAGGGTCACCGCCACCTCGCGGCCGGCGCAGCCCTCCGGCACGTCCGCCAGGGACGCGCGCGTGACGCCGTAGCCGCCGAGCGCGGCGACGTAGTCGACGTCGTAGTCGACGCTGATCCGGCTGACCACGCAGGCCCCGGCGGGCGCGGTGTCGCCGCCGTCCCACGTGAGGGCGCGGGCCATGGACACCGCGAGCCCGGCGCAGCCGAGCCACGCCAGGGTCACCCCTGCCGCGCGGCGTGCACGGACGTGCTCGTGCGCCATCGGCGCCCCCTCCATGGACCAGCCCGGTCGATCCGTCGACCTGGCGGGCCCATCGTCCGTCCGCGTCGGGTGCTGAGCACCCGGGGCGGCACGCCACCCGTCCGGGGGACGCGCCTCACCCGGTGGCGCGCGTCAGGAGTGCAGGCAGACGTCGAACGTGCGGGTCGTGTCGTCCCGGACGCCCCACGTGTCCCAGGCGGTCGGCGTCACCCGGTAGACCGTCCCGCCGCGGGCCTCGAGCGCGTAGCTGCCGGGCACGGTGAGGTCCGCGAGGTCGACCGTCCGGCCGCGCGCGGCGAACCAGGCCACCAGCGGGGCGACGTCGACGTCGGCGCGCCAGCCGGCGTAGAACTGCGGCGTCCCGGCGACCCCCACCGTCGTCGCGAAGCAGGCGTAGCCCACGTTGCCGTCGGGTGCCGCCGAGACCTGCGTGTACGGCAGGGCGGGGTCGTGGACCGGCGCGGGCAGCGCGTAGTGGCAGACCGTCACGGTGATCGTCTCCCCCGCGGCCAGCGTCTCGGACCCGGGCCGCCCGCCCACGGAGACGACGCCGCCGGACGGGGTGGCGGACAGGACCTGACCCCACCACGGGCTCTGGACCTGGAACCCCGAGCCGGACGTGACGCCGTTGAACGGCCGCTGGTCCAGGTGCAGGTCGACGCGCCAGACGGTGCTCGCCGCTCCCGAGACCGGCACGCTCACGCAGGCCTGCGTCCCGGACGACGCGAGCTGGCTCCACGTCACGGTGCCGAACGTCGTCCCGGGGCCGGGGGTCACCGGACCGGCCGGGGTCCGCGGCGTCCAGGTGGCCGGCACCGCCCACCCCCCGACGGTGACCGCGACGCCCGCGACGCGAGCCGTCGCGTACGAGGGCACGGTCACCGTCGCGGTCGCGGCCGCCGGGAGCGTGACGGACGTGTCCGCGCCCGCGAGCGCCGTGCCGTCCGCGGCGAACAGGCGCAGCGTCGCGACCTTCCCGCGGCAGCCGGCGGGGATGCCGGACAGCACGACCTGCGTCGCGGATGCCGACGTGCCGCCCGCCGTGGCACCCAGCGCGGCGGCGGTGCACGGCGCGGCGGCCGCGGTGGTGATCTGCCGCGCGGCGACGGGGAGCCGGGCGGCGCTCGCCGGCGAGAGCGCCAGGGCGGCGAGGAGGGCGAGGACCACCGCGACCAGGGCGGCGGGCGCGACGAGCCGGGCGCGCGCGGTCACGTCGCGGGCTCCGGGCGGCTCGGCCAGAGGAGCACGCCGCCGGCCACGACGATCAGGGACAGCCAGGCCCAGGGGTCGAGCAGCACGGCCGCGACCCGGCCGAGCCCGGGCACGTGCACCCGGGCGATGCCCAGGACGTCCTCCTGGTGGGGGCGCCACGGGTCGAGGAAGTCGTTGTTGTCCCCCTGGATCACCCACCCGTCGGCCGCGGAGCCGTCGACGACCCGGTGGATGACCCGGCCGTCGGGGACGCCCGGCGGGGTGTAGACGACCACGTCGCCCGCCGCGGGGACGCCGCACCGGGACACGACGAGGTCGCCGGTGACGTAGGCCGGCTCCATCGAGTGGCCCGACACGATGGTCAGCGTCGTGCAGCCGCCGAGCGTGCTCGGCCAGCCGAACCACACGAGCACGCCGACGACCGCCGCGGTGAGCGCCCAGCCGAGCGCCCCGCGCGCGCCCGGGCGCAGCCCCCCGACCCCCCGCCCCGTCGCCCCGGCGCCCTGGGCGCCCCGCCCGTCCGTCGGGGCCTCCGCCCGCGCGAGCGCCGACGTCGCGCACGGCGAGCCGATGCCGTCGCGGTTCGCCGCCGACGGCGAGGACCTGTCCCCCGCGCTGGAGTGGTCCGGGTTCCCCGAGGGCACGCGCTCGTTCGTGGTCAGCTGC
>NZ_CATKPC010000010.1:0-147868 GCF_949769265.1 Cellulomonas endometrii
GGGCCCGTGGGGTCCGACGGGGCGGCCGGGTCCGACCGCTCGGCGGCGTCGGCGGACGCGGTCGGGCCGGCGGGGTCGCTCGGGACGGCCGGGTCCGTCCGGCCGGATGCCGCCCCCGCCACCCGCCGCACCTGGCCCGCGCCGACCGCCCCGCGCGCCCTCCCGGGCGGGGGCGACGGGGGGCGGGGCCCGGCCGCCGGCGACGTCGCCCGGCTGGCGTGGGCCACCGGCTTCGGGATCGGCTACGCGCGCGGTGGGCTGCCCGACCCCGCGCCCCTGCACCCGGCGGAGGTCGGTGCGGGCCGCGGCTGACCGCGCCCGTCGCGCGTCGGTGCGCCTGCGGCCGGCGGGCCCGTCGGCGGCCGGTGCCGCATGCGGCAGACCGGCCGTCGGAGGTCGGTGCGGGCTGCGGCTGACCGGCCCGTCGTACGCCGGCCCCGCCACCCTCACGGGTGAGCCGCCCCTCGTGGCGCGGCGGGTCACCCGGCTGCGTGCGGCACCCGGGTGACCCGGCTCGACCCCGGCATGACCGATTTGCGAGGGTATGCCCACCTTCCCCGCCCGGTCTCGCCCGGCGCCGGGGTCCACCGAGCCGGAGGTGAGCGTGGCCGACCCCGCCGCACGCGCGGACGTCTCGGTGGTCGTCGTCGCGTCCGGTGCCGAGCACGAGCTCGCGGCCTCGGTCCGCAGCCTGCTGGCGGCGCTCGACCACGCCGCCGGCCGCGGCCGTCGCGGCACCGTCCGGCTCCGGGGCGAGCGCCTGCACGGCGAGGTGCTGCTGGTGGCCCGGGACGTCGCGCGGCTGTCGGCCGCGTCGCTCCCGGCGGACCCGCGCGTGCGCGTCGTGGCGGCGCCCGGCGTCGGCGAGGGTCGCGCCCGGAACGTCGGGGTGGCCGCGGTCCGCGGCCGGTACCTGCTGTTCACGGACGCCGAGGTGCGGGTCCCCACGGACTGGGTCGTCGCGATGACCGCGCCGCTGCGCGCGGGGCACGCGGACCTGGTCGGCGGTGCCGTGCGGCTCGCGGACCGGCTCGACCGCTCCTGGCTGTCACCGGACCTGGCGGCCGCCTACCTCGACGTGGTGCCCGACCCGCCCGTGGCCGGCGGGCCGTTCAGCGGGGTCAGCATGGGCGCCAGCCGGGCCGTGCTCGAGTCCGTCGGCTTCGACGAGGACCTGGGCACCGGCGCGCGCCCGTACGGCGGTGACGTCGTGTTCCGCCGGGACGTCGTCGGGGCGGGGTTCCGTGAGCAGCCGGTCGCGGGCGTCCCGGTCGAGCGCCACCTCGGCCCCCGCGCGCTCTCCCGCCGGGAGCTGATCGCCCGCGCGAGGGCGCACGGCCGTGCCGCCGCCTACGTGGACCGGCACCTGCGTGACGTCCGACCCGCCCGGCCGTCGGTCCTGGTCCGGCTCGCCGGGCGGTGGCTGCGGCTCGCGGCGCTGGGGCACGGCCGCGGACGGGCCGGGGAGCGGCTGCGGGCGCACGCGGCCGTCGCCTACCACCGGGAGATGCTGCGCCTGGTCGGCACCCCCTACCGCCAGCGCCCGCAGTCGGCGGCCGGAGACGTCGCGGGCGGTGCGGGTGCGCCGCGCGCCGCCGTGCCGGTCGCGCTCGTTCCCCGCGACTCCGTGCCGCCCACCGCGCTGCCCGAGGACCTCGCGGCCGTGCCGGACGGGGCGCCGGTCCGCGCCGACGAGGACCACCGCGGGTCGGTCTACCAGTTCTGGTCCGCGGGCCGCTCGCGCGGCGGCGAGGCCCGCGCCGCGACCCCCACCGCCGACGCCCTCCACGGCACCGCCTCCTGACCCGCCCCGCCTGCCCCGCGCCCGCCCGCCCCGCTCCGGTCCGGCTCCGCCTGCCCCGCCCCGCTCCGGTCCGGCTCCGCCTGCCCGCCCGCTCCGTCGCCGAGAGGGCGGTAGACGTCCCCTCCAGGGCCGTCGAGGCGGCATCGTCTGCCCACTCGGCGCCGCGGCCGTGGTCCGGTGCCGTCTGCGGTCAGGCGCGGCCGGCCGGCGGGGCGGCGGGCGCCGGACGTCGGCGGCTCGCGGCGGTGCGCGGCCGGGGCGCCGGCGCGGGGACGGGTTGCCAGGAGGACGGGTGGGCCGGCGACGTGCCGACGTGCGCCCCGGAGCCGAGCACCGCGACCGCGGTGACCATCCCCATCGCGGCAGACGCGGCCATCGGTGCCCCGGCGGGAACGGCACCGGTGAGCTGGCGTCCGGGCGGCAGCGCCACCGTGCCCCCGGGCGCGGCAACCGCCCCGGGTGGAACGTCTGGGCCGACACGCCGACGGCGTGTCCGCTCGGACGTCCCATCGTCGACAGCCGGAGCGGCAGGAACAGCAGCAGCAGGGGCGGCGACGTCGGGGCGGGCGACGGCGGCGGGCGCCGCGGCCGTCCGGGGCGGCTCGGGCGGCGTCGGCACCGGCGGCGTCGGCACCCGCAGGGTCGGCACCGGGAACGACCACGCGACCGCCCGCGGCCGGCCGTGCCGGGGCCTGCCGGTGGCGGGCCGGTGCCGGATCGTCGCCACCGGCGGCGCGGTCTCGGGGAGCGCGGCGAGGATGCCGGCCCGCACGGGGATCTCGACGCCCCGCCAGAGCAGGAACGCCAGCCCGGCGCCCACGACCAGCACCACCGGGATCGTCACGGGTCCCCGCACGGGGGTCGCCACGAGCACCTTGATGACGAGCTCGTGCAGCAGGTAGAAGGAGAACGACAGCGCCCCGCCGAGCATCACGACCGGGTGCCGCGCCCACCGGTTCCCGCCGGAGATGTCGCCCCACGCGCACCGGGCGGCCAGCGGCGCGAACACGGCGGCGAGCACGGCGGTCAGCAGCGTCGGGTGCACCTCGAACCGGGCGGCGCCGAGGATGCCGACCGCGAGCGCGCCGAGCAGCACGGGGGCGGGCAGCCGGGGCCGCCACCCCTCCTGCACCGCCATCGCGGTCACCATGCCGAGCACGAACTCCGGCAGCCGGCTCGGCGGCAGGTGGAACAGGAGTGCGATGGTGCCGGGCCAGAGCAGGCCGATGACCGGCGGGACGGCCAGCGCGACGCCGGCCGCGACGGCGCGGGTGCCCGCGCGCATCCGGCGCAGGCCCCAGAGCAGCAGCGGGAACACCAGGTAGAACGCGATCTCGCACGACAGCGACCAGGCGACGCCGTTCACCGCGAACACGACCTCGCCGTCCGGCGACCACGCCTGGACGAGGAAGAGCCCGGCGAGGACGGTCGGCACGTCGAGGGCGGTCCCGGCGACGAGCACCGTCACGGCGACGCCGAGCACGAACGCGACGAGGTGGTTCGGGTAGATGCGCGCGAGCCGGCGCGCGTAGAACGTGCCGATCGTCGTGCCCGGCCGCGCCGTCCAGGTGAGCACGAAGCCTGACAGCACGAAGAACAGCCCGACCCCGGTGTAGCCGGCGCTGGACCCCCGGATGACCTGGAGGTTCCAGGAGTTCACGTGGTACAGCATCACGAGCACGGCGCCCGCGGCCCGCAGGCCGTTGAGGCTCCACAGGACCGGCAGCTGCGGGCCCGAGGGCACCGGCGGGAGCAGGGGCGCCGAGGGCGCGGACGCGGGCGACGACGCGGCGCGGTGCGCGGTGTCGGTCACGTCGCCCCCCGGGGGTGATCGGCAGCGGCCGGGCGGCCGCTCCTGGTCACGGCCGCGCCGCGGGGGAGTCCCCGGGGCGAACCATCTGCGCAAATTAGGACAAACGGTGCAGAACCTGTCAAGAAGGGCGCGGCCGTGCGGGTGAGTGTGTCGGTGGTCGCTCGTACAGTGGTGCTCCCACCCCGGATCCGACGGATCCGGGGTTGCCGTGCTGTGCGCCCCCGTGGCGGAAGGAACCCATGAACGTCGCCGGTCTGCTGCCCGTCCTCCTCGCCGACCCCGCCGTCGCCCGCGCCGCGTCCCTCGTCCGCTCCCGCGGGGAGGTCGACGTGGTCGGTCCCGCCGGGATCCGGCCGCCCCTGCTCGCCGCCCTCGCCGGCGCCCCGGGAGCAGCCCCGTCCGCCGCCGACGGCGCCCCCGGCGGGAAGCGCCCCGGCCGCCCGCTGGTCGTCGTGACCGCCACCGGCCGCGACGCGGACGAGCTCGCCGCCGCCCTGCGCTGCTACCTGCCCGACGACGACGTCGCGGTCCTGCCCGCCTGGGAGACGCTCCCGCACGAGCGGCTCTCGCCCCGCAGCGACACCGTGGCCCGGCGCCTCGCCGTGTTCCGCCGCCTCGCGCACCCCACCGCCGAGCACGGTCACGCCGGCCCGATCCGGGTGCTGGTCATGCCGGTGCGCGCGCTGCTGCAGCCGGTGGTCGAGGGGCTCGGCGAGCTCGAGCCGGTGTCGCTGAACGTGCGCGACTCCGCCGACCTCGAGGACGTCGCGCACCGCCTGGTCGCCGCCGCCTACAGCAGGGTCGACATGGTGGAGCGCCGCGGGGAGTTCGCCGTCCGCGGCGGCATCCTCGACGTCTTCCCGCCCACCGAGGACCACCCGCTGCGCATCGAGTTCTGGGGCGAGGACGTCGAGGAGATCCGCTGGTTCTCCGTCGCCGACCAGCGCAGCCTCGAGGTCGCGACCCACGGCCTGTGGGCGCCGCCCTGCCGGGAGATCCTGCTGACCGACGCCGTCCGGGAGCGCGCCGCGTCGCTGGTCGAGCGGCTGCCCGGCGCGGTGGAGATGCTGGACAAGCTCGCGGAGGGCATCGCCGTCGAGGGCATGGAGTCCCTCGCACCCGTGCTCGTCGACCGCATGGTCCCCGTGCTGGACCTGGTGCCGGACGACGCGCTGCTCGTGCTCGCCGACCCGGAGCGCGTGCGCCGCCGGGCGCACGACCTCATCGCGACGACGGAGGAGTTCCTGCAGGCCGCGTGGACGTCCGCCGCCGCGGGCGCCGCGACCCCGCTCGACTTGTCCGCCGCGTCGTTCGCCTCGTTCGCGGAGGTCCGGGCGCTCGCGGCCGTGCGCGGCCTCGGGTGGTGGACGCTCAGCCCGTTCACCCTCGACGCCGACGCGTCCTCCGAGGCGACGCCGGACGCCGACGACGTGCGCGCCGGCGAGGGCGTGGAGACCCTCGTGGTCGCCGCCCGGGACGTCGAGCGGTACCGCGGCGAGGTCGAGCGCGCCGTGTCCGACGTCCGGCGCCTGCAGCAGGACGGGTGGCGGCTGGTCCTGGCCACCGAGGGCCACGGCCCCGCCCAGCGGATGACGGAGCAGCTGCGCGCCGCCGAGGTGCCCGCCCGCCTGGTCGCCGCCATCGAGGACGACGTCGAGGGCGGCGTCGTGCTGGTGACCCCGGCCCAGGTCGGGCCGGGCTTCGTCGCGGAGAGCCTCAAGCTCGCCGTGTTCTCGGAGTCCGACCTGACCGGCCGGCCCGGCTCGTCGACCCGCGACATGCGCAAGATGCCGAGCCGGCGGCGCAACGTCGTCGACCCGCTGCAGCTGCGTCCCGGCGACTTCGTGGTGCACGAGCAGCACGGCGTCGGCCGGTTCGTCGAGCTGGTGTCCCGCACCATCGGCACGGGCGCCGCCGCCGCGACCCGCGAGTACATGGTGATCGAGTACGCGTCGTCCAAGCGGGGCCAGCCGGGCGACCGGCTGTTCGTGCCGACCGACCAGCTCGACCAGGTCACCAAGTACGTCGGCGGCGAGGCCCCCAGCCTGAACAAGATGGGCGGCTCCGACTGGGCCAAGACCAAGGGCCGCGCCCGCAAGGCGGTCAAGGAGATCGCCGGCGAGCTCATCCGTCTCTACAGCGCCCGGATGGCGACGTCCGGCCACGCGTTCGGCCCGGACACCCCGTGGCAGCGGGAGCTGGAGGACGCGTTCGCGTACGTCGAGACGCCCGACCAGCTCGCGACCATCGACGAGGTCAAGCGCGACATGGAGAAGCCGATCCCGATGGACCGGCTGGTCTGCGGCGACGTCGGCTACGGCAAGACGGAGATCGCCGTGCGCGCGGCGTTCAAGGCCGTGCAGGACGGCAAGCAGGTCGCGGTCCTGGTGCCGACGACGCTGCTCGTGCAGCAGCACCTCGACACGTTCTCCGAGCGGTACGCGGGCTTCCCGGTCGTGGTGAAGGCCCTGTCCCGGTTCAACACGAAGGCGGAGTCGGAGGCGGTGGTCGACGGGCTGAAGGACGGCAGCGTCGACGTCGTCATCGGCACGCACCGCCTCATCACGGGCGAGATCCGGTTCAAGGACCTCGGCCTGGTGATCATCGACGAGGAGCAGCGGTTCGGCGTCGAGCACAAGGAGACCCTGAAGGCCCTGCGGACCAACGTCGACGTGCTGGCGATGTCCGCGACCCCGATCCCGCGCACGCTCGAGATGGCGGTCACCGGCATCCGCGAGATGTCGACGCTGGCGACCCCGCCGGAGGAGCGGCACCCGGTGCTGACGTTCGTCGGCGCGTGGGAGGAGAAGCAGATCTCCGCCGCCATCCGCCGCGAGCTGCTGCGCGAGGGCCAGGTGTTCTACGTGCACAACAAGGTCGAGTCGATCGAGCGCACCGCGGCCCGGCTGAACGAGCTCGTGCCCGAGGCCCGGATCGCGGTGGCCCACGGCAAGATGAACGAGCACCAGCTGGAGCAGGTGATCGTCGACTTCTGGGAGAAGAGGTTCGACGTCCTGGTCTGCACCACGATCGTCGAGACCGGCCTCGACATCTCCAACGCGAACACGCTGATCCTGGAGCGCGCGGACCGGCTCGGCCTCTCGCAGCTGCACCAGCTGCGCGGGCGCGTGGGCCGCGGCCGGGAGCGGGCGTACGCGTACTTCCTGTACCCGCCGGAGAAGCCGCTGACCGAGACGGCGCACGACCGGCTCGCGACGATCGCCGCCAACACCGACCTCGGGGCGGGCATGGCCGTCGCGATGAAGGACCTGGAGATCCGCGGCGCGGGCAACATGCTCGGCGGCGAGCAGTCGGGGCACATCGAGGGCGTCGGGTTCGACCTGTACATCCGCATGGTCGGCGAGGCCGTCGCGTCCTACCGCGGCGACCAGCCCGAGGAGCTGCCGGACGTCACCGTCGAGCTCCCGGTCGACGCGCACATCCCGCACGACTACATCGCGCACGAGCGGCTGCGCCTGGAGGCGTACCGCAAGCTCGCGGCGGCGGCCGACGAGGCGACGCTGGCGGAGATCTCGGCGGAGCTGGTCGACCGGTACGGCGCGATCCCCGAGGCGGTGACGAACCTGTTCGCGGTCGCCCGGTTCCGGCTGCACGCCCGCGCGGCCGGGCTCACCGACATCACGGCGCAGGGCAAGTTCGTGCGGTTCGCGCCGGTCGAGCTGCCCGAGTCCGCGCAGCTGCGGCTCAAGCGGCTCTACCCGGGCAGCGTGCTCAAGCCGGCGCTGCGCACCGTGCTCGTGCCGTTCCCCACGACCGCGCGGATCGGCGGCAAGCCGCTGCACGGCGAGGCGGTCCTCGCGTGGGCGCGCGAGCTCATCGACGCGGTGGTGCTCGGCGACGTGTCGGCGGCGGCCGGGGTGGGCACGGCCGCACGGTGAGCACCCCTACGATGTCGAGGTCGGGCGAGGGTGCGGACCAGGAGAAGGCCAGGTGAGCGTGCGGTGACGCGGAAGACGGACCGACGGGTGCTGACGACGATCGGCGCCGTGGCGCTGGCGGGGACGCTGGCGGCGTGCGGCGGCGGGCAGCCCGGCGCCGCCGCGGTCGTGGGGGACCGGGTGGTCCGTGCCTCGGACGTGGACACCGCGACCCGCGAGCTCGCGGACGTCCTGCAGGGCGTCACCCAGTCCGCGATCGTCGGCGTGCTGGTCCAGGAGCCGGTCATCGCGCGGCACGCCGAGGACGCCGGCGTCGGGGTGTCGACCGAGCAGGCCGAGGACGCCCTCGACGCCCAGGTGGTCGCCGCCGGCGGGCAGGCCGGCCGCGAGTTCTCGGACGCGTCGGTCACCGTGATGCGGTACGTGATGGAGATCCAGGGCCTCCAGGACTCCGACGACGCCGAGCAGGCGCTGACCGACCTCCAGGCGGACCTCGGCGCGCTCGACTTCACGGTCAGCCCCCGGTACGGCACCGCGGGGGAGAACGGGACGATCGGCACGACGACGTACGCGTGGCTCGTCCCCGCGACCGACGACGACGCCGCCGTCCCCGCCCCGTGACCCGGAGCGCCGTGCCGCGGCCCCCGGTGACCCGGCCCGCCGCGTGACGGACGCCCGGACGGCCGGCGAGGGCGGGCCCGACCCCGACGCGCTGCGCCGCCTCGTCGCCGTCATGGACCGCCTCCGCTCGCCCGGCGGCTGCCCGTGGGACGCGGAGCAGACGCACGCGTCCCTCGTCCCGTACGTGCTGGAGGAGGCGTACGAGGTCGCGGACGCCGTCGAGCGCGGCGACCGCGATCACCTGCGCGAGGAGCTCGGCGACCTGCTGCTGCAGGTGGTGTTCCACGCGCGGATCGCCCAGGAGGACCCGGAGTCGCCGTTCGGCATCGACGACGTCGCGGACGGGCTCGTGGAGAAGCTGGTCCGCCGGCACCCCCACGTCTTCGGGGACGCGGAGGTGGCGGACGCGGACGGCGTGAACCGGCAGTGGGACCGGATCAAGCGCGAGGAGAAGCAGCGCGAGTCGGTGCTCGACGGCGTGCCGCTGGCGATGGGGGCGCTCGCCCGGGCGCAGAAGGTCGCATCCCGGGCGGCGCGCGCGGGGCTGGAGCCCCGGGCGCCGGAGCCGACCGGCGGTGTGGGCGACCGGCTGCTGGCGCTGGTGCTCGACGCCCAGCGCGCAGGCCTGGACGCCGAGGGCGAGCTGCGTCGCGCCACCGCGGCGTGGGAGGACCGGCTGCGGGCGGGGGAGCGCGCCGCGGGCTCCTGACCTGCACCGCCGACCCCGGGGCGTGCTCGCGCAGCCGTCCCGGGCCGGAGGTCCCGCACGCGGACCGCCGGACCCGGGCAGGATGGTCGCGGTCGCGCCCCCGCACGGCCCGTCGTGCGCGTACCTGCGGGCCAGGCGCGCGCACCGAGAGGAGGAGGGTCGATGAGGATCGGCGTCCCGAAGGAGAGCCGGCCGGGCGAGCGCCTGGTCGCGGCGACACCGGCGACGGTCGCGCAGCTCGCGAAGCTGGGCTACGAGGTCGTCGTGGAGCGCGGCGCCGGAGCGGCGGCGAGCTTCCCGGACGCGGCCTACACCGACGCCGGCGCGGCCCTCGCGGACGCCGCCGAGGTCTGGGCGAGCGACGTCGTCACGGCGGTGAACGCGCCGTCCGGCGGCGAGGTCGCCGCGCTGACGCCCGGCGCCACCGTGATCTCGATGCTCGCGCCCGCCGCGCACCCCGAGCTCGTCGAGGCGCTGGCCGCCCGGGAGGTGTCCGCGCTCGCGCTCGACGCCGTCCCGCGCATCTCGCGCGCGCAGGCCCTCGACGTGCTGAGCACGATGTCCAACGTCGCCGGCTACCGCGCGGTCATCGAGGCCGCCGAGGAGTTCGGCGGCATGTTCACCGGTCAGGTCACGGCCGCCGGCAAGACCCCGCCCGCCACGGTGTTCGTCATCGGCGCGGGCGTCGCGGGTCTCGCGGCGATCGGCGCGGCCGGGAGCCTCGGCGCCCAGGTCCGCGCGTACGACGTCCGCCCGGAGGTCGGCGAGCAGATCGAGTCGATGGGCGCGTCGTTCGTGCAGGCGCAGGCCGCCCAGCAGGAGGTCAGCGCCGACGGCTACGCCAGCGCGCTCACCGCCGAGCAGGAGCGGCTCACCGCCCAGATGTACGCCGCGGAGACCGCCAAGGCCGACATCGTCATCACCACCGCGCTGGTCCGCGGCACCGCGCCCCGCACCATCAGCGCCGAGATGGTCGCGGCGATGCGCCCGGGCAGCGTGATCGTCGACCTGGCCGCGTCGGGCGGCGGGAACTGCGAGCTGACCGTGCCGGGCGAGAAGGTGGTCACCCCGAACGGCGTGACGATCCTCGGCTACACCGACCTGACCAGCCGCATGGCGCGGCACACGTCGCAGCTGTTCGGCACCAACGTGGTGAACCTGCTCAAGCTATTGACGCCGGGCAAGGACGGCGCGCTCGTCCTCGACCTCGACGACGTCGTGCAGCGCGGCATGACCGTCACGCGCGCCGGCGAGGTGCTGTGGCCGCCGCCGCCCGTGCAGGTCTCGGCCGCACCCGCCGCGGACGCCACGCCGGCCGTCGCGCCGGTCGATCCCGCCGAGCAGGCGCGGCGCGCCCGCGAGGACGCCCGGCGCCGGGGGCGTCGGCAGCTGGTCGGGCTCGCGCTCGGCGCCGTGCTGCTGGCCCTGGCCATCACGTTCTCCCCGGCCGCGTTCCTCGGGCACTTCACGGTCTTCGTGCTCGCGGTGTTCGTCGGCTACTACGTGATCTCGAACGTCAGCCACTCGCTGCACACGCCGCTGATGGCCCAGACCAACGCGATCTCGGGGATCATCCTGGTCGGCGCGCTGCTCCAGATCGGCAGCGACGACTGGGTGGTCTCCGCCCTGGCGTTCGCGGCGGCCGCGGTCGCCTCCATCAACATCTTCGGTGGCTTCCTCGTGGCCTACCGCATGATCGGGATGTTCCGGAAGGAGGAGGCCTGAGATGCTCACCTCCGCAGTGCAGGGCGTCTACCTCGTCGCCGCCGTCCTGTTCGTCCTGAGCCTCGCGGGGCTGTCCAAGCAGGAGACCGCGCGCCGCGGGAACGCCCTCGGCATGGTCGGCATGGGCCTGGCCCTGGCCGCGACGGTGGTGCTCAGCCTCGACCGGTCCGAGCGGGACCCGCTCGTCACCCTGCTCCTCATCGCGCTCGTGCTGGTCATCGGCGTCGGTGTCGGCACGTGGCGGGCGCGCAGCGTCGAGATGACGCAGATGCCCGAGATGATCGCGATGCTGCACTCGTTCGTCGGCATCGCGGCCGTCCTGGTCGGCTTCAACTCCTACCTGACCGAGACGCACGCGGACGCGGTGCACCTGGTCGAGGTCTACCTGGGCGTGCTCATCGGCGCCGTGACGTTCACGGGCTCGATCGTGGCCTACCTCAAGCTGTCCGCGCGGATGCGGTCGGCGCCGCTGACGCTGCCGGGGCGCAACTGGCTGAACCTCGGCGCCCTCGCGGTGTCGGGCGGCCTGCTCGCCTGGTTCCTCGCGAGCCCGTCGCTCGTGCCCCTGGTCCTCATGACCGTCGTCGCGCTCGCGCTGGGCTGGCACCTGGTCGCGGCGATCGGCGGCGGCGACATGCCCGTCGTCGTGTCGATGCTCAACTCGTACTCCGGGTGGGCCGCGGCGGCTGCGGGCTTCATGCTGAGCAACAACCTGCTGATCGTCACCGGCGCCCTCGTCGGCTCCTCCGGTGCGATCCTGTCCTACATCATGTGCCGGGCCATGAACCGGTCGTTCGTCAGCGTGATCCTCGGCGGGTTCGGCGCGGAGGGCGGCACCGTGAGCACGGCGGCCGCCGACCTCGGCGAGCACCGCGAGGTGCAGGCCGCGGAGGTCGCGGAGATGCTGAAGAACGCCGGCAGCGTGGTCATCACCCCCGGGTACGGCATGGCGGTCGCCAAGGCGCAGTACCCGGTCGCGGACCTCGTGCAGCGGCTGCGCGCCGCCGGCGTGGACGTGAAGTTCGGCGTGCACCCCGTCGCGGGCCGGCTGCCCGGGCACATGAACGTGCTGCTCGCCGAGGCGAAGGTGCCGTACGACATCGTCCTGGAGATGGACGAGATCAACGACGACCTGGCCGGCACCGACGTCGTGCTGGTGATCGGCGCGAACGACACCGTGAACCCCGCCGCGCTGGAGGACCCGGGCTCGCCGATCGCGGGCATGCCGGTCCTCGAGGTGTGGCACGCCAAGCAGGTGGTCGTGTTCAAGCGCTCGATGGCCACCGGCTACGCCGGCGTGCAGAACCCCCTGTTCTTCCGCGAGAACACGGCGATGCTGTTCGGCGACGCGAAGGACCAGGTCGAGCGCATCGTGCAGGCCCTCTGACCCGCGTCCACGCGCGGTTCACCGTCCGCTCGCCAAAGGTCCCACCGACGTCGGCGACGGACGGCACTAGGCTGAGGTCGCATACCCCACCCGTACTGTCGAAGGAGCACGCATGGCCAGCATCGAGGCCGTCGGCGCCCGCGAGATCCTTGATTCGCGCGGCAACCCCACTGTCGAGGTCGAGGTCGCTCTCGACGACGGCACGATCGCCCGGGCCGGCGTGCCCTCGGGTGCCTCGACCGGCGCCTTCGAGGCCGTCGAGCGCCGTGACGGCGACAAGAGCCGCTACCTGGGCAAGGGCGTGGAGGACGCGGTCAACGCCGTCATCGACGAGATCGCCCCCGAGCTCATCGGCTTCGAGGCCACCGAGCAGCGCCTGGTCGACCAGGCCCTGATCGAGCTCGACGGCACCCCGAACAAGGGCAAGCTCGGCGCGAACGCCATCCTCGGCGTCTCGCTCGCCGTGGCGAAGGCCGCGGCCGACTCGGCCGACCTGCCGCTGTTCCGCTACGTCGGCGGCCCGAACGCCCACGTCCTGCCGGTCCCGATGATGAACATCCTCAACGGTGGCTCGCACGCGGACTCGAACGTGGACATCCAGGAGTTCATGGTCGCCCCCATCGGCGCCCCGACCTTCCGCGAGGCCCTGCGCACCGGCGCCGAGGTCTACCACTCCCTGAAGTCCGTGCTGAAGAGCAAGGGCCTGTCGACCGGCCTCGGCGACGAGGGCGGCTTCGCGCCGAACCTCGAGTCGAACCGCGCCGCGCTGGACCTGATCCTCGTCGCGATCGAGAAGGCCGGCTTCGTGCCCGGCAAGGACGTCGGTCTCGCGCTCGACGTCGCCGCGACCGAGTTCTTCAAGGACGGCGCCTACCAGTTCGAGGGCGCCGCGAAGACCCCGGCCGAGATGCTGGCGTTCTACCAGCAGCTCGTCGCGGACTACCCGCTGGTCTCCATCGAGGACCCGCTGTCCGAGGACGAGTGGGGCTCCTGGTCCGAGCTCGTCTCCACGGTCGGCGACAAGGTGCAGATCGTCGGCGACGACCTGTTCGTCACCAACCCGGAGCGCCTGGCCAAGGGCATCGAGCTCAAGGCCGCGAACTCCCTGCTGGTCAAGCTGAACCAGATCGGCACGCTGACCGAGACGCTGGACGCCGTGACGCTCGCGCAGCGCAACGGCTTCACCACGATGACCTCGCACCGCTCCGGCGAGACCGAGGACGTCACGATCGCCGACCTGTCCGTCGCGACCAACGCCGGCCAGATCAAGACCGGTGCGCCGGCCCGTGGCGAGCGGATCAACAAGTACAACCAGCTGCTCCGCATCGAGGAGGAGCTGGACGACGCCGGCCGTTACGCCGGCGCGAGCGCCTTCCCGCGCTGGAAGGCCTGAGCCCAGGCTCGACCGGAGGCCGGTGACCCCGCGGGGTCGCCGGCCTCCGGCGCGTCCGGGGTCGGGGCGGTGCGGCCCGCCGGCTCGGGCCCCTCACCGGGCGCTCCTCACCGGGCGCTCCTGACCGGCGCTCGGGACCGGAACGGGCATGTGCGGATCGTGTGTCCGCGCCGGACACGGCCGGGCGTCCTGCCGGGCGGGACGCCTCCCGCGGGGCACAATCGAGCCATGCCCGCTGCCCGCCGCCCCGCCGCGCCCCGCTCCGGCGCCGCGCCCGAGGACGACGGCCGACGCGCACCCGCGAGCCCGCGCACACCCGCGCCGCCCGGCGTGCGGGGCCCCGCGGGGGTGCGCGCGCCCGCACCGCGGACCCCGGCCCCGCGCAGCGCCCCGCCACCCCGGCCCCGCGCAGCGCCCCGCCACCCCGGCGACGCGCACCCCGGCGGCCCGCAGCACCCCGGCCCGCAGCAGACCGTCCCCCGGCCCGCGTCCCCGCGCCCGGCCGCCTCGCGCGCCCGCTCCACGCCGTCGTCCGCGCCCCGCCCGGCCTCCCGCCCCAGCAGCTCCCGGCCCGGCGGCGGTCCGGGTGGCGGTCCCGGCGGGCGCGGCCCCGACCGCCGCACCGGCCGCGCGGAGACCGTGCAGCAGCGCGTCCCGCGGCTGTTCACCGTCCGCGCGCTCGTGATGCTGCTGGTGCTGTCCATCGCCTTCGTCCTGGTGTTCCCGACGCTGCGCCAGTACCTCGACCAGCAGGTCGAGCTCGAGCAGCTGCGCGCTGAGGTCGCCCGGGCGGAGCAGGACAACGAGGATTTGCAGGCCGAGCTCGACCGCTGGTCCGACCCCGCGTACGTGGAGGCGCAGGCCCGCGAGCGGCTGGCGTTCGTGATGCCGGGGGAGCGGGCGCTCCGCGTCGCCGACCCGGAGGTCGTCCCGGAGGCCCCGGTCGCCGAGGAGACGCTCCCGGGGCCGGCCGCCGTCGACACCGAGGACCCGACGCGACCCTGGTACGCCCAGGTGTGGGACTCCGTGCAGGTCGCGGGCGTCGCCGGCACCGGGGTGGCGGCGGGGTCCGAGGACCCGGCGACGTCGGGGGACAATGGGCCGGTGCCGGCCGACGGCACCGACGGCTCCGGCACCGCCGACGTCCCGCGCGCGCGGCGCGACGCCCCCGAGGTGACCGACGCCGACCGGGAGGTCCTGCGCGAGCAGCTCGGGCGGCCGGCGCGGGGCGTGGTGGGGGTCGCGGCGCGGTGCGTGTGCGGCCGGCCGCTCGTGGTCCGCACGGCGCCGCGGCTGGACGACGGGACGCCGTTCCCGACGACGTACTACCTCACGTGCCCGCCGGCCGTCGGTGCGGTGAGCACGCTGGAGGCGGGCGGCCTGATGAAGGAGCTCACCGCGCGCGTGCAGGCCGAGCCGGAGCTCGCGACGGCCTACCAGCGGGCGCACGAGGCCTACCTCGCGGACCGCGCCGAGCTCGGCGACGTGCCGGAGATCGCCGGCATCTCGGCCGGCGGGATGCCGACCCGTGTGAAGTGCCTGCACGTCGTGGTCGGGCACGCGCTGGCCGCCGGGCCGGGCGTGAACCCGGTCGGCGACGAGGTGCTGCTCCGGCTGCGCGAGGTGTGGCGCCCGGACCGCTGCACCTGCTGACGCGGGCCCGGCTCGGCGCGCGGCGCGTGGCCGGGATGGGAGGATGGTCCGCGTGACGCGTGTGGCTGCCATCGACTGCGGGACCAACTCGATCCGGCTCCTGGTGGCCGACGTCGACGTGACCGCCGGGACCCTGACGGACCTCGACCGCCGGATGGAGGTCGTCCGGCTCGGGCAGGGCGTCGACCGCACCGGCCGGATCGCCCCCGAGGCGATGGCCCGGACCCTGGACGCCGCCCGCCGCTACGCGCAGGTCTGCGAGGAGCGCGGCGTCGAGGCCGTGCGGTTCGTCGCCACCAGCGCGTCGCGGGACGCCGAGAACCGCGACGAGTTCGTGGCCGGGGTCCGCGAGGCGCTGGGCGTCGAGCCCGAGGTCGTCGGCGGGGTCGAGGAGGCCGCGCTGTCCTTCCGCGGCGCCACGGGCGTGCTGGGCGGCCGGCACCCGGGGCCGTTCCTCGTGGTCGACCTGGGCGGCGGCTCGACCGAGGTCGTCCTGGGCGAGCAGACGCCGGAGGCCGCGTACTCGATGGACGTCGGGTGCGTGCGGATCACCGAGCGGCACCTGCAGTCCGACCCGCCGACCGCCGCGGAGATCGCGGCAGCCGAGGCCGACGTCCGGGCAGCGCTCGACGTCGCGGCGCAGCACGTCCCGTTCGGGCGCACCGCCACCCTGGTCGGCCTCGCGGGCTCGGTGACCACCGTGACCGCGCACGCCCTGCGGCTGCCCGCTTACGACTCCGCGGCGATCGACGGCTCGGTGCTGACCGTCGAGGAGGTCGTGGCGGCGTGCGACGACCTGCTCGCGCGGGACCGGGCGTCCCGCGCGGCGCTCGGGTTCATGCACCCCGGCCGGGTCGACGTCATCGGCGCCGGCGCCCTGGTGTGGCGGGCCGTCGTGCAGCGCGTCCGCGCCGAGGTCGAGGCCGCGGGCGGCGCGCTGACCGACGTGGTGACCTCGGAGCACGACATCCTCGACGGCATCGCCTGGAGCGTCGCCGAGCGCGTCGCGGCTCACACCGCCTGACCCACGGCCTGACCCACGCGCCGGGCCGCGCACCGACCCGCCGGGCCCTGACCGCGACGTCCTGCGCTTGCCCGTCGCGGCGGCGCGGCGCGCCCGCGCCACTTCCGTGAACACGCGGTATCGAGTTTCGCCCGGTACCGCGCATTCTGTACTACCGTGTGTGCTGCGGGAGCCGAGGAGGGTCGGCTCCCGCGCCAGGCAGCCGGTGGCGCGACGGAAGCAGGGGGCCCGTCGCGCCACCGGACCAGGAGCGGCCGCGGTGCGGCCGTCGGCGACGCGGAGGCCCGATGGACACGACCCAGCTGCTCAAGGGGGTGCTCGACGTCGCCGTGCTCGCCGTCGTCGCCGAGGAGGACGGCTACGGCTACGACGTGGTCCGCCGCCTCCGTGCCGCCGGCCTCACCGAGGTCGGGGACGCCTCCGTCTACGGGACGCTCCGCCGCCTGTACTCCCAGGGCGCGCTGACGTCCTACGTGGTGCCCAGCGACGAGGGCCCGCACCGCAAGTACTACGGGATCAACGCGCAGGGCCGGGCCATGCTCGCCGCCCAGCGCACGGACTGGCGCGCGTTCGCGGGGACGATGGCGCGCCTGCTCGAGGGGGAGGCAGCGTGAACGGGACCGCACCGACGCAGGACGAGGCGGTGCGCGTGGCCGTCGGCCGGTACGCCGCCGACGTCCGCCGGCACCTCGCCGACCTCCCCCCGGACCAGGTCGACGACCTGACGGACGGCCTGGAGGCGGACCTCACCGACGCGCTGTCGGACGGGCCGGCCGGGGCCGTCGAGGGGTCGGCCGTCGACCTGACGTCGCGGTTCGGCGACCCGCACGGCTACGCGCAGGAGCTCCGCGCGGCGGCCGGGCTGCCGGACGAGGGCACGACGGGCGCCCGGCCGTGGCCGGACCGGTGGAGCCGCGCGGGCGGCAGCGTCGCCGCCGGGTGGCGACGGACCGCGGCGGTCGTGCGCCGGCAGCCGTGGGCGGCCCCGGTCGCCGGTGCGGCCCGCGACCTGCGCCCGTTCTGGTGGGCGGCGCGCGGGTGGATCGCCTACCAGGCGCTCATGTGGGTCGCCTCGGAGTCGAGCGTTCTCCTCATGCGCGTGCGTCCGGAACGGGACGGCGTCCCCGGCCGCGCGCTGCACTGGACGCTGCTGCTCCTCCTCGTCGCCGTGTCGGTGCAGTGGGGCCGCGGCCGGTGGGGTGCGGCGCAGCTCCCGTGGCTGTCGCGCGCAGCGACGGCCGGTGCCCTGGTGCTGCTGGTCCCGGTGGCGGTCTTCACGTACGAGTCCCGCTTCTACGCCCCGGCCGCGAGCGACGTGCGGTACGTGGAGATCCCCGGCGCGACGATCCAGCCTGACGACGGGGTGTGGGTCGACGGCATGCAGGTGAGCAACCTGTTCGTCTACGACGCCGACGGGAACCCGCTGTCGGAGGTCCAGGTCTACGACGACCGCGGTCGACCGGTGCGCGCGACCGCCGACGAGGGCTACGGGTCCTGGTCGTTGCCGGGCGTCGACGAGCCGTGGACGTTCGTGCCGTCGCAGGACGAGGACGGCCGCAGGCGGTGGAACGTGTACCCGCTGCAGGGTGCGCCGACGTCGTCGTTCTCGTTCGCGGGCGATGGCTCGGCCCCGCGGCTGGACGAGGCGCCGCGGACGCCGCCGCGCCCGTTCGCGAAGGCGCCCGCGCTGGTTCTCTCGGCGGCGGACGGAACGGGTGCGAGCCCCGACGAAGGTCCCGGATCGGGAGGGGGCGAGACGCCGGGGACCGGGCCGACCGCCGCTCCCTGACCGCGGATCTGGGACCTTGTGCCCAGAATCACGTGCGCTCAGGTCGCTTTCAACAAGTCATGGGACGTACCGTTGGACCCATGTCTGAGACGACCGTCACGACCCCCGCGCCGCAGTCCGGGACCAAGTCCCGCAAGGTGCCGCGCATCGTCATCCTCGGCGGCGGGTCCGTGGGGCTGTACGCCGCCCGCCGGCTGCGCCGTCGCCTGGGCAACCGCGAGGCCGCCATCGTCGTGGTGGACCCGCGCCCCTACATGACCTACGCGCCGTTCCTCCCCGAGGCGGCCGCCGGCTCGATCGACGCCCGCTACGTCGTCGCGCCGCACCACCGCGCGCTCAAGGGCGTCGACTCGCTGCAGGGCAAGGTCTCCGAGATCCGGCACGCGGACCGCAGGGTCCAGATCACGCCCGAGGAGGGCGAGCCGTACTGGATCACGTACGACCACCTGATCGTCGGTCTCGGCTCGGTCGCCCGCACGCTGCCCATCCCGGGTCTCGCGGAGCAGGCCATCGGCTTCAAGAACGTCGAGGAGGCCATCGCCGTCCGCAACCACGTCCTGGGCCGGATCGACCGCGCGTCGTCCACCTGGGACCCGGAGCTGCGCCGCCGGATGCTGACCTTCACGTTCGTCGGCGGCGGCTTCGCCGGTGTCGAGGCGATCGCCGAGGTCGAGGACATGGCCCGCGACGCGGTCAAGCAGTACCCGTCGCTGAGCGCGGACGACCTGCGGTTCGTGCTGGTCGAGGGCTCGCGCCGCATCCTCCCGGAGGTCTCCGAGGAGCTCGGCGGGTACACGCTCGAGCAGCTGCGCAAGCGGAAGATCGAGGTCTTCCTGTCGACGTTCCTCAACTCGTGCGTCGACGGCCACGTCGTGCTGTCCGACAAGACCGAGTTCGACTCCGAGACGATCGTCTGGACCGCAGGCGTCAAGGCCAACCCGGTGCTGCAGAACTCCGACCTGCCGCTGGACAAGATGGGCCGCGTCATCACGCTGCCGACGCTCCAGGTGGCGGACGCCGAGGGCAACGTCGTGCCTGACGCCTACGCCGCCGGTGACTGCGCCGCGGTGCCGGACCTGTACAACCCGGGCTCGTTCTGCCCGCCGAACGCCCAGCACGCGATCCGCGAGGGCGCGCACCTGGCGGACAACCTGGCGCGGGTGCTCCGCAGCGCCGAGCCGACGCCGTACAAGCACAAGAACATCGGCGCCGTCGCGTCGCTCGGCATGTACAAGGGCGTCGCGCAGTTCCTCGGCAAGATCAAGGTCCGCGGCGTCTTCGCGTGGGTCCTGCACCGGTCGTACCACGTCATGGCGATGCCGACCCTGAACCGCAAGGTCGCGATCATGGCGGGCTGGACCTCCAGCCTGCTGTGGCGCCGGGAGACCGTCGCGCTCGGTTCGATCCACGACCCGCGCGCGGAGTTCCGCGCCGCGTCCGTGCCGCCGAAGCCGCGCGTCGAGGCGCCCGCCGCGGCCCCGGCCACGGCGGAGGACCACTCTCCGGTGCCGAGCTCCGAGGTCAAGCCCAGCGGTGCCGGCACCGCCGACGACACCTCCGCCGCCGACAGCGCGTCGGCGAAGACCAAGGCCTGACGCCGCAGGCACCCGGCCGCACCACGACGCCCGTCCACCTCGCGGAGGTGGGCGGGCGTCGTCGCGTCCCGGCACCGGCGCGCCCCCGCGCGGGTGGCAGGATGAGCGCGGCCCCCGTAGCCCAACCGGCAGAGGCAGCCGGCTTAAACCCGGCCCAGTGCGGGTTCGAACCCCGCCGGGGGCACCCGCACGGCGGTCCCGCCGGCGCCGCCCGGCCCGGCCGCGGGCGGGACCGACGGCCGTTGCCACCCGCGACCCCGCGTGCGACGGTGGGGGTGGCGGCCTCGTGCCGCCCAGAGGGAGCGGCACGCATGACGACCACGACGTACCTCCAGCGTCATGCCGACGGCGCCGCCGCCGGGATGGGGGCGGGCGCGCACGCGAGCATCACGTTCCGCCACCTCGGCGCGACGGTCCGGGCCGCGAGCAGCAGCGCCCGCGTCGCCCGGTGCGACGACGAGGACGCCGCCGGGCTCGACGGCCCGAGCGCGCTCGCGATGCGGGGGATGCGCACGGTCGTGCTGCCCGACCTGCTGGCGGAGGCGCGCTGGCCGTCGTGGCGGGGCCGGCTGCGCGCGGAGCACTTCGCGTCGTTCGTGGTGGTGCCGGTGTCGCTCGGGGACCGCGCCGAGATCGCCGTCGCGTTCTACGCGGTGGGCCTGCGGGACTGGCAGGGTGAGGACCTGGCGACCGCCGGCGTGCTCGCCGAGGCCATCGCCGCGGACGTGCGGGGACACCTGGCCCTGGCCGACCTCGACGCGCGGACCTGGGCGCCGCGGTTCGGCGCGCACGCCCGGGAGCTGCACGCCGTCGGGGTGCTGATGGAGGCTCGGGGGCTCGGCGCGGGCGCGGCGGAGGAGCTGCTGCGGGCGGTGGCGGCCCGCACCGGCGCCGACGTGGCACAGGTCGGCGCGTGGGTGACCGCGGGCGCGACCGGCGCCCGGGGCCGGCGCGGCCCGGCCGCCTGCGCCTGACGTCGGTCGGTCGGTCGCGGCCGACCCCGGTCAGTCCCGGTCAGTCACCCGTCAGCCAGGCGGGCCGGTCGCCGCGCTCCGCCGCGTCGAGGACCTCCTGCGCGACCGCGGTGATCGCGCCGGACGTCGCGTACGCCCGGCGCTCCAGGATCACGAACGCGTCGCCCGCGTCGACGCCGCGCAGGTAGCGCACGACGCCCTTGGCCTGCTCCACGAGGGCGCGCTGCTCCGCGGTCGTGCGGACCGCTCGCGCGACCGCCTCCATGTCGATCCGGTCGCCGGCGTGCACCGTGGTGATGGCGGCGAGGTCGGCGAACGCGCGGGCGGCGGTACGTTCGTCCGCGGTCAGGGGGTGCGCGGAGTCGAGGAAGATGTTCAGGGCACCGAACGGCCGGCCCCGCCAGCGCATCGGCAGGGCGTGCACGGCGTGGCGGTCCGACCGCAGCACGGAGGGGCCGAACCGGGGCCACCGGGCGACGAGCGCCGCGTCACCCACGACGGACAGGTCGTCGTCCTCCAGCATGGAGTCCTTGCAGGCGCCCTCGTCGATCTGCGCCTGGTAGAGCTCGAGCGAGCCGGCGGTGTGCGACGACGCCGCGAGGAGGTCGAACCGGTCGACGGTCGGCTCCGCGAAGTCCTCGGCGACGAGCACGCCGACGTCCGCCTGCAGCGTGTCGGCGCACGCGCGGACGAGGTTGTTGAGCACGCTGACCGCGTCCTGCTCCGCGGCGAGCGTGGCCAGGGTGGCGGTGAGCGCCGCCATGGCGGTGGGACGGCTCATGGTGCCCTCCGGTGGGTGCGCGTCGGGGGGGGGGGTGGTGCGGCGGGTCGTGCGGTGGGCCGTCATGGCTCCTCCTCGGGCTGGAAGTGCAGCTCGCGGTCGAGGACCTGGTTGGCCACCACGGGCAGGGTGAGGTCGAGGGCGAAGGCGTGCGCGCGCAGCAGCGCGAGCGCGTCGTCGGCGGGGACGGCGAGCTGCGCCATCACCATGCCGACCGCCTGGTGGATCGCGGACCGCTCGTCCCAGGAGGCGCCGGGCGGCGGGGTGCCGGGAGCGGTGCCGTCGAGCACCGCGACCGCGATGACGTCCGCGACGAACGCGAGGTCGTCCAGGGTGCCGGTCAGCGCGCCGGGGCGGGACCGGTAGAGGGTGAGCACGCCGAGCACGCCGGGGCCGGCGTGCAGCGGGACGGCGGTGAGCGAGACGGCGGGGGTCTGGCGGGTGACCATCTCGGCGAACTCGGGCCACGGGCTCCCGCGGTCGGTCAGGGACGTCGTGAGCGCGGCGTCGTCGCGCGCGACGTCGGCGGACGGCCCGCGGCCCACCACGTCGTGGATCTGCTCGATGCGGGCGGCCACGTCGTCCGTGGCGCAGAGCACCGAGCGGGTGGCGAAGTTGCGCGCCTCCGCGGTGAGCGCCAGGGACGCGCCGTCGGCGTCGGTGACCACGCGGGCGGCCTCGCACAGGCGCGCCACCAGCGAGCCGCCGCCCCGGATCCCGGCGGCCGTCGAGGTGAGGGTGGCGAGCAGCGTGGGGCGATCCACCATCGTCTCCACCTCGCTGCTCACGTCCCGGTCCTGCCCCGACCTTATCCGCCCGGGCTCGCGGGGGCGCGGGTACGCGCGAGGTCTTGCGGCACCTCGGAGCCGGTGCGAACCTGAGGCTCCACGGCCGCGCAGGGGCAGGAGGACGGACGTGACGGGCCTCGACGGGACGCAGGCGGACGAGGGGCTCGAGTCCCTCGCGGAGCACCTGGGCCTGTTCGTGGAGCGGGCGGGACACCACCTCGGGTTCGACCTGGCGTGCAGCATCATGGTGGTCGACGCCGGCGAGGTGCGGCAGGCCGCGAGCAGCGACCCGCGGGCCGCGCACTGCGACGAGGTCGAGGCGGCGGAGCACGTGGGTCCGTGCGTCGACGCGATGGAGTCCCTGCAAGCCGTGCTCGTGCCGGACCTCCGGGCGGAGACGCGCTGGCCGTCGTGGCGGAGCACCGCGCTCGCGACGGGCTTCCGGTCGGCCGCCGCGTTCCCCGCGCACCTCGCGTGGCCCGCGCGCGCCGCGCTGAACGTGTACAGCGAGCGGCTGGACCCCTGGGACCGCGACACGGTGGTCCGCTGCGACGTGTACGCGCAGATGATCGGCGCTGTGGTGGACCTGTGCCTGCGCACGGAGGAGCTCGACCGGCGCCGCGCCGCGCTCGAGACGGCCCTGGAGGCGCAGGCCGCGATCGACCGCGCGGTCGGGGCGGTCATGGCGACGTCGGGCTGCGACGCCGCCGAGGCGCTGCGCATCCTGCAGACCGCGACGCGCCAGGGGGAGTCGGACCTGCCGGAGGTCGCCCGCGCGGTGCTGCAGCGGCTGGCGGACGCGCACCCCCGCTGACGGCCGCCGGGCGTCCGGCACCGAGCGGCGCCGCGTCCGGGAATGAACCAGGTCGCCGCCGTGGTTGGCCCGGAGCGCGCCTCCCCCACGGGCACCGCCCGAGCGCGCACGCCGGCCGACCGACCCCGTGAGGGAGACCCCTGCATGACTGCGCACGACGACACCGCGCTGCGCGAGCGCGAGCACGACCCCCGCCGCGACCCCGCGTCGAGCTCCCCGACGGCTGAGAGCGCCGTGAGCGCCCCGGCCGTGGACCGGCTCGACCCGCGCGACCGCACGGTCATCGGCCTGCTGCTGGTCGCCGGCTTCGTGGTCATCCTCAACGAGACCGCGATGGGCGTCGCCCTGCCGGTGCTGATGGCCGAGCTCGGCGTCTCCGCCGCGACCGGGCAGTGGCTGACCACGGGCTTCATGCTGACGATGGCCGTGGTCATCCCGGCGACCGGCTGGGTGATGGACCGGTTCCGGACCCGGCAGATCTTCGTCGCCGCGATGTCGCTGTTCACCGCGGGCACGACCATCGCGGCCCTCGCCCCGGGCTTCGGCGTGCTGCTCGTCGGCCGCGTCGTGCAGGCGAGCGGCACCGCGGTGATGATCCCGCTGCTCATGACGACCGTGCTCACGCTCGTGCCGCCGGCCATCCGCGGTCGCACGATGGGCACCATCTCGATCGTCATCTCGGTGGCGCCCGCGGTCGGTCCGACGATCTCCGGCCTGGTGCTGTCGCAGCTCAGCTGGCGGTGGATCTTCCTGGTGATGCTCCCGTTCGCCCTCGTGGCCCTGGGCCTCGGCGTCTGGAAGGTCCGGGACGTCACGACGCCGCGCGACGCCCGGCTCGACGTGCTGTCGCTCGCGATGTCCGCCGTCGGCTTCGGCGCGCTGATCTACGGGCTGTCCAGCATCGGCGAGTCGGCGGGCGGCCACACCCCGGTCGCGCCGTGGATCCCGATCGTCGTCGGGCTGCTCGCGCTCGCCGCGTTCACGCAGCGGCAGCTCCGGCTGCAGCGGACCACCGGTGCTCTGCTGGACCTGCGGGTGTTCGCGGACCGGTCGTACACGGTGTCCACCGTGGTGCTGGTCATCAGCTTCATGGCGATGTTCGGCGCGCTGATCGTGCTGCCGATCTTCCTGCAGGACGTGCTGGGGCGCGGGACCCTGCAGACGGGGCTGCTCCTGCTGCCCGGCGGCGTGGTCATGGGCGCGCTGTCCCCGCTGGTCGGGCGGCTGTTCGACCGCTTCGGGCCGCGGCCGCTGGTGACGCCGGGCGCCGTCGCGCTCAGCGCCGCGCTGTGGCTGCTGTCGACGTTCGGCCCGGGCACGCCGGCGGGCCTGGTGGTCGCCGTGCACACGCTGCTCAGCGTGGGCCTGGCGTTCATGATCACGCCGCTGTTCACCTCGGCGCTCGGGTCGCTGCGCAAGGAGCTGTACGGGCACGGCAGCGCGATCATCAACACCGTGCAGCAGCTCGCGGGCGCCGCCGGCACCGCCCTCTTCATCACGGTGCTGTCCACCACGATCGCCGCCCGCCTCGGCGAGGGCGCCGACCCGGTCGCCGCGACGGCCGACGGCGTGCAGGGCGCGTTCATGTGGGGCGGCGTCGTGTCGCTCGTCGCCGTCGCCGCGTCCCTGCTGGTCCGCCGGCCCGCGACGGTGCCCGGCGAGCGCGTCGCGATGCACTGACCCGACCCGGACCGCTCTCGACCACGGGGTCGCGCCGTCCGGCGCGGCCCCGTCGTCGTCAGCGCGAGACGAGTCGTGGCGACGGTGCTGTCGCCGCCGCCCGGCTCCTGCCGCTGGCCGAGCGGGGGCGGCCCTGGCTCAGGGCTTGAGCGGGTCGTGCCCCACGGACATCAGGCGGTGCCGCCAGCGCGCGTCACCGGCCGTGGGCTCCGGCTCCTCGCCGCGCAGCGCCCGGACCGTGTCCACGACCGACTGCATCGTCCGGGCGTCGTCCGGCGTCAGGTCGGTGCGGCGCTTGGCGAGGATCTCCAGCACCGCCTGCGACCGGTCCGGCCCGGCCTGGTCCGGCAGCGGCTCGGTGTCCTCGCCGGCGTCGCGGGTCATGAGCCAGTCCCGCAGCTCGCGGGACGTCATGTTGACGACGTCGTGGAACTCCTGCCACAGCTCGTCGTCGATCTCGGCGTGCGCCACGGTGCCCCCTCCGGTCGGGCTGACGGGCGGCGCCGCGGGCTGGACGCCGCGCGGTCCACGCTACGACGGGCCCCTGCGGCCGGCACGCGGGGCCGCCGTCCGAGCGGGCTCCGCCCCGCCGGTCAGCGGTACCCGTCCCACACCGGGGACGGGAACAGCACGCGCTCGAAGCGGGCCCACTCCTGGCGCAGGTCCACGGCCGGCCGGCGGAACGACCGCACCTGCACGCCGTCCATCGCCTCGATGGACATCTCGACCAGGTCGCGCAGGCCGTCGAACGGCCCGACCTCCGCCGGGAGCCGCCACGCCGTCTGCCGGTAGAGCTGCCAGACCTGCTCCGGCCGGTCCGCGAAGTAGTCGTGCGCGGGGTGCGTGGGGGAGGCGGCCTCGGTGCCGAGCACCACGTACAGCTTCATGAGCTGCGGCCGCTCCGCGTTGAACGCCACCAGGTACCGGAAGTAGCCGGGCAGCGACGGGCCGTCGGGGTGCGTCGCGGACGCGTCGCCGCTCGCGACGTAGTCGTCGGGGGTGCCCCGGCGGTCGTACCGCTGCGAGACCAGCAGCTCGAGCAGGCCCTCCTTGCTGCCGACGTGGTGCAGGAGGCCGGCCTGGGTCAGGCCGACCTCCCGCGCCACGTCCTGCAGCGAGAACCCGTAGTACCCGTGCTCGGCGACCAGGCGGGTGGCCGCCTCGAGGATCTGGGCGACCCGCTCGTCGGGGGTCAGCCGCACCCGCCGACGCACCGCCGGCCCGCCGTCCTGCGTCGTCACCACGCCCCGACCCTAACCTCCGGGCTCAGCCCTCCAGCACGACCAGGTCCCACGGGCCGATGGTCAGCGCGGCGCCGGCGGCGACGTCCCGGTCGTCCAGGACGGAGCGGCCGCCGACCGGCGCCGCGAGGGTGACCGGCTCGGCGGAGTAGTTCAGCAGGTAGGTGAGCGCCCGGCCGCGGCCGTTGGTGCCCCGACGCACGGTGACCGTGCCGGCGAGGTCCTGGGCCCAGTCGGCGACCCCTGCGTCCCGCACCGCCAGCCCCAGCACCGCGCGCAGCAGGGCGGGGGACGTCATCGTGCCGAGGTGCACCGCCGAGCCGGCGCCCGCGCGGTGCCGCGTGACCGCGGCGTACCCGCCCCAGGCGGGGTGGGCGTAGGACGCGAGCACCTCGGCGCCCTGCGGCGTCAGGAGCTCCATGAACGTCAGGGCGCCGGCCTCCGCGCCCGCGGCGGCTCCGGGGGCGTCCGCGAGGTCGCCGAGCAGCGTGAGGCCCACGCCGTCGGGGATCGTGAACTGGTTGTATGTCAGCCCGGTGACCTCGGTCAGGCCGTGCGGGGCGGTGTCGTGCCAGACCTTCACGTACTCGTCGGCGACCGCGGTGCGGAAGGTGGTGACCAGGTGACCGCCGGCGCGGACGAACTCGTCCAGCCGGTCGAGCGTCGCCTGCGGAGCCGCGTACAGCGCCGGGACGACGAGCAGGTCGTACCGCCCCAGGTCGGTGTCCTCGGCCGACACGAAGTCCACCTCGACGTTCAGGTCGAAGAGCGCGTCGTAGACCCAGCGCAGCACGTCGTTGTAGCCGATCGACGAGCCGAACACCCCGTCGACGAAGCCCGTCTCGACCGTGAACCACCGCAGGGCCGTCAGGGCCTCGTTGCTGACCATCACCGCCACGCGGTTCTGCTTGCGCAGGTGGAGCAGCGACTGCCCGGCGCGCGCGGCCTCGGCGCCGAAGACGCCGGCCTCCTCGTACGTGGGGTTGCTCTGCAGGTCGTGGCTGAGCAGGCCCTTCCAGTACGTCTCGAAGGAGTGGTGGATCGAGTGCCAGTGCCAGTACATGACGCCGTCCGCGCCGCTGGCCAGGTGGCTGTACGCCTGGAGCCGCAGCTGGCCGGGGTAGGGCAGCCCCGCGAGCTGTCCCTGCGCCTGCGTCTCGAGCACCAGGTAGTTCGCGCCGCCCTTGATCGAGCGGGTCATGTCGCCGCCGAACGCGATCTCCTTGCCCGTCAGGCGGGACTGGGTGGGGTGGTAGATGTCGACGCCCGCGACGTCCACGGCCCGCGCCGCGCGGAAGTGGTCGACCGACGGCTGCAGGCCGTAGGACCAGCCCGGCGACCAGTCGAAGTCGAAGTTCTGCGTGACGAACTGGTCCGCGCGGGCGTACTCGCGCACGATGCCGGCCTGCCAGGCGAGGAACTCCTCGACCAGGCCCCGCCGGAACTTGTCGAACTCGGCGCCCAGCGAGCCGTTGACCGTGCCCCGGACATCGGGGAAGTCCTCCCAGGCGTCGACCCGGTTCGACCAGTAGTCGAGGCCGAACGCGCGGTTCATCGCGGCCAGGTCGTCGTCGAACACGGCGCGCAGGTGCTTCACGAAGGCGCGCTGCACGTCGCGGGAGGCGGCGTCGTAGTACTTGGTCTCGTTGTCGACCTGGAACCCGATGACGCCCGGGCGGTGCGCGGTGCGCTCCATCAGCCGGCGGATGACGCGCTCCGCGTGGAACCGGTACGCGGGGTGGAGGATGTCCATGATCTGGCGCGCGCCGTAGCGGCCCTCGCCGGCGTGGGTGGTGGCCAGCACGTCGGGGTACGACGCCACGAGCCAGGCGGGGACGGCGTAGGTGGGGGTGCCGACGATCACGTGGATGCCGGCCGCCTCGAACGCGTCGAGGGCCCGGTCGACGTGCGTGAAGTCGAAGACCCCGGGCTGCGGCTCCAGGGTGCTCCAGGTCGACTCGGCGATGCGCACGACGGTGATGTGCGCCGCCTTCATCATCTGCACGTCCGTCTCGATGCGGTCGGTCGGCATGTACTCGTCGTAGTACGCCGCACCGAACAGGAGCTCGTCCACGGGGCTCACCCTTCGTCGCGCGATCGCCGGGGCGCGCGGGCGCGGTTCCGGCGGGCCCGTCGTCGGACCCGGAGGCAGTCTACCTACCGCTCGGTAGGTAGGTGCGGACCCGCTCGGGTGGCGGGGATCCGCGGGAGGCGTCATCATGACGGCCTGTGCAGCGCAGCGCAGCGCGCAGGACGACGCTCGGGAGCTCCGATGCGCGTGCAGGGACCCGACGAGACGATCCGGCTGGACGCCGACGCCTCGCTCGACGCACTCATCCACACCCTCACCACCCACGCCGGCCGCACCCTCGGCGTCGAGGCGCAGGCCTGCGCCACCGCGACCGTCCGGGGCCTGGACCGCTGGCTGGCCGCCGCGTCCGTCGCGGCCGCCCGGTGCGACGGCGCGCAGGACCGGCACCGGCAGGGCCCGCGGTACGCCGCCCGGGAGACCGGCGCGCCCGTGCTGCTGGACGACCTCGCCGACGAGCGCCGGTGGCCCGTCTGGACCCACGCCTGCGCCGTCCAGGGCTTCCGGTCCGCCGCCGTCGTCGCGGGCACCCACCGCGACGTCACGGTCTACCTGTCGCTGTACGGCCGCCGCCCCGGCGCGTGGGCCGAGCTCGCGGCGCGCGCCGCCGGGATCGCCGAGGGCATCGCCTCCGTCGTGGCCGCGCGGGACGAGGTGATCGCCCTCGCGCAGACCATGGACGACCTGCTCGCGTGCAGCCGGACCCAGCCGCTGATCGACCGCGCCGTGGGGGTCGTCATGGCGCAGCGGCACTGCGACGCCTCCGAGGCGCTCGCCTACCTCCGCGCCGCCGCGACCGACCGCGACGCCCGCGAGGTCGCCGCCGGGCTGATCGCCGGGGTCGCCCCGTCGCGGGGACGGAGCGCCGGCGGGGTCCTCCCGCAGCGCGACGGCGACGCGCCCGGGCCCGCGGGGACGACGGGCGGCCGGGCGCCGTCGGGCATGGCCTCGGCCGGCGCCGCCTGACCGGCCGCCGGGCCGTCAGCCCTGGGTGACCTCCACCGTGCACAGCCGCCGGGTCGGCCGCGTGACGGCGACGTAGACGTCCCGGTCGCCGCCCGGGCGGTCCGCCGCGATGCCGTCGGGGTCGACGACCAGCACGGTGTCGAACTCCAGCCCCCGCGCCCGGGACGCGGGGACCAGGCGCGCCCACGGCGCCACGGCGTCGGCGAGCACCGCCAGGACCTCCTCGGTGCTGATGACGGCGCGCAGCTCGTCCGGGTGCGCCGCCGCCTGCGCCCGGAGCTCGCCGGTGACCGTCGCGAGCAGGGCGTCGCGGGTCGTCGTGAGCCGCCGGGGCTGCTCGCCGTGCCGGACGGACCGGCTCGGCGTCTGGTCGGGGGCGATCCGGGCCAGGAGCTCCCGGGTGCTCGCGAGGATCTCCTGCGTCGTCCGGTACGACACGGTGAGCGTCGTGACCGCCAGCCGCGCGGAGACGTGGGCACCGAGCGCCTCCGCCCACGTGCGCGCGGTGGTGAGGGGACCGGCCTGCGCGAAGTCGCCCACCACCGTCATGGACCGCGACGGGCACCGCCGCACGACCATCCGCCACTGCAGGTGGGTCAGCTCCTGCGCCTCGTCCACCACCACGTGCCCGAACACCCGCTCCGGCGGCCCGTCGAGCAGCGCCTCCGCCTCGTCCAGCAGCGGCAGGTCCGCCCGGGTCCACGGGGCGTCCGCCGGACGCAGCAGCAGGGCCCGGTCGTCCGCCGTGAGCCGCGGCGCGCACGCCGCGAGCAGCGCCGCGTCGGACAGCAGCCGGCGGACCAGGTCCTCCGGGCGGAGCCGCGGCCACAGGGCGGTGACGGCGCCGTCGACGAGCGGGTCGCCGGCCAGCTCCTCGCGGACCGCGTCCGCGTCGAACTCCGCGGACAGGTCGTGCGCCGGGCCGTCGTCGTAGCCCAGGGAGCGCAGGTCCGCGGCGGCGGCCCGGTCCAGGTCCATGCCGGTCGCGGCCGAGACCTCCGCGTCGATGCGGGCGAGGTCGTCGACCGCCCGGCGCTCCAGGGCGTCGGTGAGCGCGTCCACCAGGTGCTCGTGCAGGACCTCGCGGGCCGCGTTGTGCGGCAGCCCGCTGCCGGCCGCCCGCGCACGGCCCTCCGCGACGGTGCGGGCGTCGAGGACGACCTCCTCGCCGCCGACCCGCACGGCGAACCGGGGCGTCCCCGGTGCCTGGTGCCGGCGGACGAGCGCCGCGACCGCGTCCGCGAGGACGGCGGTGCCCTTGAGCCGCGCCGTCGCGAGCGGCTCGGCGGCCGTGGCGCTCCGGCCCGTGAGGTCGTCGGCCGTCGCGAGGACGACGTCGTTCTCCCCGAGCGAGGGCAGCACCTGGGAGATGTAGTCCAGGAACACGGAGTCGGGGCCGAGCACCAGCACGCCGTCCTCGGCCGCGCGCGGGAACGCGTACAGCACGTACGCGGCGCGGTGCAGCGCCACCACCGTCTTGCCCGTGCCGGGGCCGCCCTGCACCACCGTGACGCCGCGGTCGTCCGAGCGCACCACCGCGTCCTGCTCCGCCTGCAGCGTGGCGACCGCCTGCCCCATCCGGCCGGTGCGCGTCGCCTCCAGCGCCTCCGTCAGCGGGTCGTCGCCGACCACGTCGCCCGGACGGTGCGCCGAGCCGTCGAGCACCTCGTCGCTCACGCGGCGGACGCGGCGGCCGGTCACGTCCAGGTGGCGCCGGCGGCGCACGCCCATGGGGTGCACGGGCGTGGCGGCGTAGAAGGGCCGGGCCGCGTCCGCGCGCCAGTCGACCAGCAGCGGCTCGTCGCGGTCGTCGGCCCGCAGGCCGAGCCGGCCCACGTGCCGCACCTCCCCGTCCGCCAGGTCCACGCGGCCGAAGCACAGGGCGTGCTCCGCGCCGTCCAGCCGCGCGAGCCGGCGCGTGAGCCCCGCCGCGGTCGCCTCGCGCACGTGCACGTCCGTCGCGCCGTCCGCCCCCCGCCGCAGCACGGCCGTCAGGTCCGCCCGCGCCTCGTCGCGCTGCCGGTCCAGCAGGGCGTACGCGGCGTCGAGGTGCCGCTGCTCGGCGCGCACCTGCTCCGCGGCAGGGTCCAGGGGTGCCGGCACGTCGTGCTCCTTCGCCAGTCGGGGCCCCCATCGTGCCGGACGCGGTGCTCGACGGGCGCTGCCCGCCCACCGGGGCGACACTCGCCCTGTCACCGGGCCCGGGGTGGGCCCGGCCGGAGCAAGGAGGCCGCCGTGGCTGGTCAGAAGCCGAACCGCCCGAAGTTCTTCACCGCCTACTCGTTCGGCATCGTCACCGGAGCCCTGTTCCTGTTCTCGTGGGCGGGGCAGTTCCTGTTCCAGCTGATCGAGCAGCGCAACGACGCGGCGGAGCACGGGCAGGCGTTCGAGTGGTCCCAGTTCTTCCCGGCGTTCCTGTCGTCCACGTTCGAGAACTGGCAGTCGGAGTTCCTGCAGCTGGTCTGGCAGGCGGCCGGGCTGGCGCTCTTCTACTTCTGGGGGTCGTCGCAGTCCAAGGAGGGCGACGAGCGGATCGAGGCGAAGATCGACCGGCTGCTGATCGAGCGGGGGGTCGACCCGGCGGAGTTCGAGTACCGGGAGGAGCAGGACGCCGAGCACCAGGAGCACCAGCGCTGACGCGGTACGGTCCCCGGGTGATCGTGCACGTCGACGGGGGAGACCTGGGCTGCGCCCGGCTGCTCGTCCTGCTCCGCGCCCGCGCCCGCGAGCTGGACCCGGGGACCGTCGTGCACCTGACGACGTCGGACCCGGTCGCCCCCATCGACCTGCCCGCGTGGTGCCGGATGACCGGCCACCGGTACCTGGGCCCGGTCCCGGACGGCCCGCCGCCCGCGACCTACGCGGTCGAGGTCGCGGCGGACACCCGGCCGACGGACCCCGACCGCCCGTGGCACCTGGCGCCCTGACGGGGCTCGTGCGCTGGACGGCGACCTGACCGGCCGCGGCGCGGAGCCTCAGTCCAGCCCGGCGGCCGCCTCCGCGTCCTCGATGCCCCGCAGCCAGTCCCGCTTGCCCGCGCGCCAGCCCTCGTCGTCCGCGCCGAGCCGCCAGTAGCCGGAGATCGACAGGTCCTCCTTGGCCATCCCGCGCTCGACGCGCAGGTACCGCCGCAGCTCCCGCACGGACCCGGCCTCGCCGTGCACGAACGCGTGCACGCGCCCGTCCGGCCAGGGCAGCGCGCGCACGGCCTCGACGAGCCGCGCGCCGGGAGGTGCCCCGTCGGCGTGCACCCAGCGCAGCGCGATGCCGTCGGGCACGTGCAGCGCGACCTCCTCGGACCGGTCGGCGACCTCGATCACCGCGACGCCGGACGCCGCGTCGCCGAGCCGCTCCAGGGACACCGCGATGGCGGGCAGCGCCGACGCGTCGCCCGCGAGCAGGTGGTGGTCGGCCGCGAGGTCCGGGGTGTAGCCGCCGCCGGGGCCCACGACCACGATCTCGTCCCCGGGCGCCGCGGCCGCCGCCCAGGGTCCCGCCACGCCCGCGGCGCCGTGCACGACGACGTCGACGGTCAGGGTCAGGTCCATGTCGTCGTAGGCGCGCACGGTGTACGTGCGCATCCGCGGCTGGTGCTCCGGCGGCAGCGCGGCGCGCGCGGCCTCGAGGTCCACCTGCCCCTCGGGCGTGGTCCACGTCGCGAGCACGTCGGCGCCGGAGGCGGAGCGCCCGACGCCGGGCAGCAGCACCAGCTTCACGTAGGAGTCGGCGTGCGGGGACGGCGCGAAGCCGGCGATGCCCGGGCCGCCGAGGGTCAGCCGCACCATGGCCGGCGTCAGGTGCTCCGTGCGCTGGACGGTCGCGCGCAGGGCGGGTGCCCGCGGGCGGCGGGGCACGGCGGGGTCGGGAGAGGTCACGCGGGGAGCACCTTCCGGTCGTTGCGGGGTGCCGGACGGGGCGGCGCGCGGGCGGGCGGCCCGGGCGCGCGGTCCGGGGGCGGTGGCCGGTGCGCCGGGACGAGCGTAGGTGCTGCCGGCGCGGGTCGTCACGCGGACCCGCGGGGGTGTCTCACCGGCGGGCGTTCGCGCGGCCCCAGGTGTCGACGTCCAGGTTGAGGCGCGTGAGCAGCCGCGCGAGCTCCGCGCGGTCCTCGGCCGGCCACCCGTCGAGGATGGCGCCGTACATCCGCGCGCGCACCTCCCGGGTCTCGGCCAGCGCGGCGAGGCCGCCCGGGGTCGGCTCGACCAGCGTGACGCGGCCGTCGGAGGGGTCGGCGGTGCGCACGACGTGCCCGGCCTGCTCCATCGCGAGCACCTGCCGGGTGACGGTCGAGGGGTCCAGGCGCAGCGCGTCGGCGATCGCGTTCACGCTCGCGGGGCCGTCGGCGGCCAGCACGCCGAGCACCAGGTACGCGGACCGCTCCAGGTCCCCGGGGCGGCGCGTCACGGAGCGGCGGGTCCGCTCCGAGAGGCGCAGCAGCATGGCTACCTGCGCCTCGATGGTGCGCAGGGCGTCGTCCGGCTGGTCCATCGTCTCTCCGTCGATCGGTCGGTCCGCGCAGTCTGCCACGCTCCGGAGGAATCTACCTGTATGATGCAGGTAAACCCGACGACGTCTTCCTGAGGACCCCGCATGCCCAGTCGGCACCCCGAACCGAACAAGACCGCCATCTACGCCACCGCGCTCACCGCGTTCTTCGCGATCGCCGGCATCGCCGTGGTCGACCCGATCCTGCCGGTGATCGGCGCGGAGATCGGCGCCTCCACCTGGCAGATCGAGCTGCTGTTCACCGCGTACCTGATCGTCATGGCGGTCGGGATGATCCCCGCCGTCATCGCCACCGGCCGGTTCGGCTACCGCGCCGTGCTCGCGACCGGCGTCACGGTGGTCGCCGCCGCGGCGGTGCTCGCCGCGCTGTCCGGGACCATCGCCCAGCTCGCCGTGCTCCGCGGGCTCTGGGGCCTCGGCAACGCCATGTTCTTCGCGACCGCCATGGTGCTGCTCGTCGCCCTGGCGACCGACCGGGAGTGGGTCGTCGAGCTCTTCGAGACCTGCGTCGGGCTCGGCTTCGCGGTCGGGCCGCTGATCGGCGGGCTGCTCGGGCAGATCTCGTGGCGCGTGCCGTTCGCCGCCTGCGGCGTCCTCATGCTGGTCGCGCTCGGCATGTCGATCACCCGGCTCCGCGACCCGGAGGACCCGCCGAGCGCGCTGCGGCTCCGTGACGTGCTGGCGCCGTACCGCCGGCCCGCGTTCCGCACGCTGTGCGTCGTCACCGCCGCCTACAACTTCGTGTTCTTCGTCGTCCTGGGCTACACGCCCGTGTTCCTGGGGCTCGACGTGATCCCGCTCGGGCTGGTGTTCACGGCCTGGGGCATCGGGCTCGCCGTCGGCATCCTCCTGGTCGGCCACCGGCTCGCGCACCGCATCGGCGCCGTCGCGACCGTGGGCGTCGCGATCGCCGGGCTGCTGGTCGCGCTCGTGCTGCTCGCCACCAGCGCCGGCACGGCCGAGGCGGTCGTCGTGCTCGTCCTCGCCGGCGTGTGCATGGGCATCGCGAACGCGAACCTCACCGACCTCGCGCTCGGCATCGGCGGCGCCGACCGCCGCACCACCACCGCGGCGTTCAACCTGGTCCGCTGGGGCTTCGCGGCCCCGGCCCCCGTCATCGCCGGCCTGCTGCACCCCGTGAGCGCCACCGCGCCCTACTGGGTCGGCGCCGGCGTGCTGCTGCTCGGCGTGCTCGCCTTCGCGTGGAAGGGGCAGGGCATGGCGACCGCCGTCGGCGAGCGCCTCACGTGGCGGCAGCTGGACCGCGCGGCCCGGTCCGCCGAGGGGACGCCGGAGGAGGCGGTCGGCGAGGTGTGACGGCCGCGCGGGCGTCAGCGCGCCGGGCCGCCGCGCGGGCGTCAGCGCCCGACGATCCCGGACTCGTACGCCAGGACCACGGCCTGCACCCGGTCCCGCACCCCGAGCTTCGCGAGGATCCGCCCGACGTGGGTCTTCACCGTCGCCTCGGACAGGAACAGCCGCTCGGCGACCTCGGCGTTCGACAGGCCCTCGGCCACGGCGAGCAGGACCTCGCGCTCGCGGTGCGTGAGGTCGTCCAGCCGGGCGTCGGTCCGGGGCGCGGGCGCGGCGCCCGCGGAGGGCAGCTCCTCCGCGAACAGCTCGAGCATCCGGCGGGTCACGCGCGGGGACACCACCGCGTCCCCCGTCGCGACCGCGCGGATCGCGGCGGTCAGCTCCGCGGGCCGGGCGTCCTTCAGCAGGAACCCGCTGGCGCCCGCGCGCAGCGCCGCGAAGGCGTACTCGTCGAGGTCGAACGTCGTGAGGATCAGCACCCGCGACGGGGACCCGGACGCGACGATCCGCTCGGTGGCCTCGATGCCGTTCACGCCGGGCATCCGCACGTCCATCAGGACGACGTCCGGGGCCAGCGCGGTGACCTGGCGCATCGCGTCCGCGCCGTCGCCGGCCTCGCCGACGACGGTGATGTCCTCCTCGTCCTCCAGCACCAGGCGAAAGCCCATCCGCAGCAGCGGCTGGTCGTCCCCCAGCAGCACCCGGACGGGTCGGGCCCGCTCGCCCGCCGGCGGGGTCGGGGTCCCGCGTGCCCCTGGGGGGTGGGGGGGCGGGCGGGCGGCGTCCCGGGGACGACCGCCGTAGCGCCGGCGCCGGTGTCGTCGGTCCGCAGCTCCACGTGCACGCGCCAGCCGGCGCGGTACGGGCCCGCGGACACGGTGCCACGGTAGACCGCCGCGCGTTCCCGCATGCCGACCAGGCCGCGGCCCGTGCGCGCGGGGACCGGCGCGGCGGGCAGGGCCGACGCGGGCTCGGCGTCGGTCCGGGCGTCGAGCAGGTCCGAGCGCCGGTCGCTCAGCCGGTCGCCCAGCCGGGACAGCCGACCCCCGTCGCCGTCACCGACGGGAGCCGCCCCGCCGCCGTCGTCGACCACCTCGATGCCGACGCGGTGGTCGCCGTGCCGGACCAGGACGTCGACCCGGCTGCCCGGACCCGCGTGCCGGAGCGCGTTCGTGAGCGACTCCTGCACCACCCGGTAGACGGTGAGGGACAGCCCGGCGTCGGACGGCAGCGGCGGCCCCGTGGTGGTGAGGTGGACGGTCAGGCCGGCCGCGCGGAACTGCTGCACCAGCGACTCCAGGTCCTGGGTGCCGGGCTGGGGCTCCAGCGGGACGTCCGCCCCGCGCAGCACGCCGAGCATCCGGCGCATGTCGGCGAGCGCGGAGCGCCCCGTCTCGGACAGCAGGTCCAGGGCGGTCTCGGCGTCGTCCGGGGAGCGGCGCACCGCGGCCCGGGCGCCGTCCGACAGGGCGATCATCACGGTCAGCCCGTGGGCCACGACGTCGTGCATCTCCCGCGCGATCCGGGTCTGCTCGGCGGCCGCGGCGAGCTTCGCCTGCTGCTCGCTCGCGTCCATCAGCTGCTGGTGCCGCTCGACGAGGCCGCGGGTGTGCAGGCGCCGCCCCCGCACGTTGGCGCCGACCGCCATGCCGACCAGGCCGAGCAGCAGGAAGCTCGGCACGTCCGACGCGGCGGCGGCGTCCTGGCCGTCGGCGCGCTGCACCACCGCCCCGTCGGGCGTGGTGACCGTGACTATGCCGCCGCGGCCCGACGCGTCCTCGCCCCAGGCCAGCAGCGCCGCGATCACCACGAGCGACGCGCCGCCGAGCACGAGCCAGCCGACGCGCTGGGGGAGCGTCGCCGCGACCACGTAGAGCGCGAACGCGAAGCCCAGCGCGAACGGCCCGAGGTGGCCGGACAGCAGGACCGCGCCGGCGCCCAGGAGCGCCAGGAGCGCGGCCACCTGGACGGGCGAGCGCCGCCGGAAGGCCAGCGCCACGGTGCCGAGCGCCGCGAGCACGAGGGTCCCGGCCACCCCCCGGGCGGACGGGTCGGGGTCGATCCCGAGCACCCCGCCCAGCGCGGTGCTGACCAGGTCGAGCGACCCGAGCGCGAAGAAGACGCAGACCAGGACGTCCGAGGCGCCCGGGTGCCGGGCGAAGTACCGCCGGACGCGGCCCAGGCGGCGCGCGTCCAGCTCGGTGAAGGCCATCGACGGGTGGCCCGGGTCGGTGCTCAGGGGGCCCTCCGGTGCGGTCGGTGCGGTCGGTGCGGTCGGCTGCGGCGTCGAGTCCCCGGGTGCACGGCGACCCCGCCCCCGGGCGGGGACGGGGTCACTGTGCCAGACCCGGTGCGGACGCCGACGGCTCAGGCGTCCCGGCGGCGGATCAGCACCGCGGCGCCGGCCAGCGCGGCCACGCCCCACAGGACGAGCACGCCGTAGCCCTGCCACGGCGTGAGCACCGCGTCCGGGCCGGAGGTCTGCACCAGCTGCGAGCCCGCGGACATCGGCAGGTAGGGGCTGATCTTCTCGAAGACGACCCACGGGATCGAGGCGAACACGCCCTCGACCACGAGCAGCAGGCCGAGCACGGTGGCGAGCGCGCCCGCCGAGTGGCGCAGCATCGCGCCGATGCCGTAGGCCAGCAGGGCGATCGCCGCGAGGTACAGCGGCGCGCCGAGCAGGATCCGCTGGTTCACGGCGTCGCCCAGGTCGACGCGGTGCGCCTCCCCGAGGACCGGGTAGCTGACCGCCCAGCTCACCAGGGTGCCGACGATGCCGGTCACGAAGGCGACGAGCACGACGACCAGGCCCTTGGAGAGCAGCGCCGGCAGCCGGGTGGGTGCCGCGGTGAGCGTGCTGCGGATCATGCCGGTCGAGTACTCGCCGGTGATGGTGAGGACGGCGAGCACGCAGATCGCGAGCTGGGCGAACTGGATGCCGCCGACGATGTCGGCCGCGGTGACCACGTAGCCGACCCCGGCGTCGTCCATCTCCTGGACGCCGAAGTAGGCGATCATCCACGCGATCCCGGCCTGCGCGACCACGGTGATGGGCAGCACCCACCAGGTGGAGCGCACGGTCCAGAGCTTGATCCACTCGGACTTCACGAGGCGGCCGAAGGTGACGCGGACGTCCGACGAGGGCCGGGCGGCGGCGCGGGTGGCGGGGACGGTGGCGGTGGCGCTCATCGCCGGGCCTCCTGGGGGGTCTGCGCGGCGACGGCCGCGGCGAGGGCGGGGTCCGCGCCGGTGGGGGCGGAGTGGTACTCGACGTCGTCGGCGGTCAGCGACATGTAGGCGGCCTCCAGCGAGGCGGACACCGGGGTCAGTTCGTGCAGGACGAGGCTGCTGCGGGCGGCGAGCTCGCCGATCTGCGCGGCGGTGCTGCCGGTGACCTCGAGCAGGCCGGCCTCGACCGACGTGACCGTGACCTCCGGGCCGCGGAGCAGCTCGACCAGCTGGGCGGCGTGCGGGCTGCGGACCTTGACGGTGCTGCCGGACGCGCGGGCGACGATGTCGGAGACCGGGGCGTCGGCGATGATCCGGCCGCGCCCGATGACCAGGATGTGGTCGGCGGTCACCGCCATCTCGCTCATCAGGTGCGAGGACAGGAAGACCGTCCGGCCCTCCGACGCGAGGTGCTTGACGAGGTTGCGCACCCAGAGCACGCCCTCGGGGTCGAGGCCGTTCACCGGCTCGTCGAGGATCAGCGTGCGGGGGTCGCCGAGCAGGGCGGCGGCGATGCCCAGCCGCTGGCCCATGCCGAGGGAGAACCCGCCGACGCGCTTGCCGGCCACGGCCTGCAGGCCGGTCATCTCGATGACCTCGTCGACCCGCTTGCGGCCGATGCCGTGCGTGGCGGCGACCGCCCGGAGGTGGTTCGTCGCGGAGCGGCCCGAGTGGACCGCCTTGGCGTCCAGCAGCGCGCCGACCTCGGTCAGCGGGGACCGGTGCTCCGCGTACGGGCGCCCGTTCACCGTGACGGTCCCGGACGTCGGCCGGTCCAGGCCGACGATCATGCGCATCGTCGTGGACTTGCCGGCACCGTTCGGGCCGAGGAAGCCGGTCACCTTCCCCGGCTGCACGGCGAAGTCGATGCCGGCCACCGCCGTCTTCTTGCCGTACCTCTTGGTCAGTCCTCGTGCCTCGATCATGGTTCCCTCACAGGTGGGTCCTCAGGTACAGGACGAACCTACGGACGGCGCTCGCGGCGCGGAACAACCGCAAGGCCGAACCTGATGACCCCCGGCCTCGCCATCAGGGAGGACGGCGTCCACCTCACGGATGACCTCGGGGCCGGCGGGAACTACCGGGACGGTGCGCGCGTTGAACCCGGATGAACCACTGCCGGCTCGCACCTCGAACCGACCTGGAGGACCCATGAGCAACCCGGTGTTCAACAACAGCGCCGTCTTCGGCGACCCGCGCGCCCGCGGCAACCGGGGCGCCCGCCAGCAGCAGGGCGGGGCGACGGGCACGCTCGGCGGCGCCACCGGCCCCGTGGTCGAGGCGTCGACGCTGGAGCAGATGTACGGCGCCCCGACCGCGACCACCCGGGACACCGGGCGCCTGACCTACGACGACGTCATCGTCAAGACGGGCGGGCTGCTCGCGCTGCTCGTCGTCGTCGCCGCGGCGACGTGGAACTTCGCGCCCGGGCTGTGGCCCCTCGGCGCGATCGTGGGCCTCGTGCTCGGGCTGGTCAACGCGTTCAAGCGGAACCCCAGCCCCGCGCTCATCACGCTGTACACCGTCGCCCAGGGCGTGTTCCTCGGCGGGATCAGCCTGGCGTTCCAGAACCTGACGTTCGACGGCAAGGAGACGCAGCCGATCGTCCTGCAGGCGGTCGTCGCGACGTTCGCCACGTTCGGTGCGGCGCTCTTCCTGTTCCGGTCCGGGCGCGTGCGGGTGACCCCGAAGTTCACGCGCTGGCTGCTCATCGCGATGGTCGGCTACCTGGCGTACTCGCTGGTCAACGTCGTCATGATGGTCTTCGGCGCGGGCGGCGAGTACGGCCCGCTGCGCAGCGGCTGGCTCGGCGTGGTCGTCGGCCTCGTCGCGGTCGGCCTGGCAGCCGCGAGCCTGATCATGGACTTCGACTCCATCAAGCGAGGCGTCGAGCAGGGCGTCCCGGCGAAGTTCGCCTGGTCGGCGGCCTTCGGCCTGATCGTCACGCTGGTCTGGCTGTACCTGGAGATCCTGCGGATCCTCGCGATCCTGCAGGGCCGCGACTGACCCCACCTGCACCGCGACGACGGCCCCGCACCCCGGCCCTAGGCTGGGAGGCGGGGCCTTCTCGTGCCCGCACCACCCTGACCCTCCCTGGGAGACCGACCCGTGAAGTACGCGCAGCACATCTCCGAGCTCGTCGGCGGCACCCCGCTGGTGCGGCTCAACGCCGTCACCGAGGGCCTCGCCGCGACCGTCCTCGCGAAGGTCGAGTACCTCAACCCCGGCGGGTCCGCGAAGGACCGCATCGCGCTGAAGATGATCGAGGCGGCAGAGGCCTCCGGCGAGCTGCGCCCGGGCGGGACCATCGTCGAGCCGACCAGCGGCAACACCGGCGTCGGCCTGGCCCTGGTCGCCCAGCGCAAGGGGTACCGCTGCGTGTTCGTCTGCCCGGACAAGGTCTCGGAGGACAAGCGCGACGTGCTGCGGGCGTACGGCGCCGAGGTGGTCGTCACCCCGACCGCCGTCCCGCCGGAGCACCCGGACTCCTACTACTCCGTCTCGGACCGGCTGGTCACCGAGATCGAGGGCGCCTGGAAGCCGAACCAGTACGCCAACGTGAACGGCCCCGCGAGCCACTACGCGTCGACCGGCCCGGAGATCTGGGCGGACACGGACGGGCGGGTCACGCACTTCGTCACCGGCGTCGGGACCGGCGGCACGATCACCGGTACCGGCCGGTACCTGCGCGACGTGTCCGCGGAGCGCGCCGAGGCCGACGGCGGCCGGGTGCGGGTCGTCGGCATCGACCCGCTCGGGTCGGTCTACTCGGGCGGCGACGGGCGGCCGTACCTGGTCGAGGGCGTCGGCGAGGACTTCTGGCCGCCGGCGTACGACCCGGCCGTGCCGGACGAGATCATCGCCGTGTCGGACGCCGACTCGTTCGCGATGACCCGGCGGCTGGCCCGCGAGGAGGCCCTGCTGGTCGGCGGCTCGTGCGGCATGGCGGTCGAGGGCGCGCTGCGCCTGGCGCGCCGTCTCCAGGACGACGACCCGGAGGCGGCGGCGCGCGCGGTGATCGTCGTGCTGCTCCCGGACGGCGGGCGCGGCTACCTGTCCAAGATCTTCAACGACCGGTGGATGCGGTCCTACGGGTTCCTCGACGCCGGTCAGGGCGCGACGGTGTCCGACGTGCTGCGGACCAAGGACGGCAGCCTGCCCGCGCTCGTGCACACGCACCCGAACGAGACCGTCCGGGACGCGATCGAGATCCTCCAGGAGTACGGCGTCTCGCAGATGCCCGTCGTCGGCGCGGAGCCGCCCGTCAAGATCGGCGAGGTCGCCGGCGCGGTGTCGGAGCGCGAGCTGCTCGACGCGGTGTTCTCCGGCGCCGCCGCGCTGTCGGACCGCGTCGACCGGCACATGTCCGCCGCGCTGCCGCTGATCGGCTCGGGGGAGACGGTGGACTCCGCGCGGGAGTCGCTGCAGAAGCACGACGCGCTGATGGTCGTCGACGACGGCCAGCCGATCGGCGTGCTGACGCGGCACGACCTGCTGGCGTTCCTCGCGCGGTAGCCGCCCGCGGGGCGGCTCAGCCGCCCAGGACGTGCCGCTCCACGAACGGGTTCCGGAACTTCCCCTCCGGGTCGAGCCGGCCCACCAGCGCCCGGAAGTCGTCGAGCCGCGGGTACAGCGCCCGGGGGTCGCCGTCGGGCCCGGCGACCGAGGCGAAGAGCTTGCCCCAGTGCGGTCGCGCGCCGAGCGGGGCCAGCGCCGCCTCGATCCGGGGGAGCACGGCCTCGACCTCGGCCTGCCGCGGATGCCAGGTGAAGTGCAGCCCGACCCGGTCGCCGTCGTACGCGCTGCTGAGCCAGAGGTCGTCGGCGGCGACGGTGCGGATCTCGGAGACCTGCAGCAGCGGGGCGACGACGGGCGCCAGCGCGCGCAGCTGCTGGATCGCCTCGACGGCGTGCTCCCGGGGCAGGAGGTACTCGGACTGGAGCTCGTCGCCGTTGCTCGGCGTGAACTCGAGCCGGAAGTGCGGCAGCCGCTCGTGCCACGGGCCGGGCCGGCCGAGCTGCTCGGTGCAGTTGACGGGGTCGATCCCCGGCAGGGGGTGCAGCGGCCCGGTCGCCCGCCGCGCGCCGAACAGCTCCGCGCGCGGCTCGTACGTCGCGCCGGGCGCGAGGCGGGTCTTGCGCCAGACCTGCCGGACAGCGGGGCCGGCCCAGTCCGTGAACAGGCTGACGGAGTCCGCGGAGCCCGTGACGTCGTCCAGGTGCTCGAGCACGGCGTCCCACGGCAGGTCGGTGTGCACCTCCTGCGCCACGTCGTACGCCGGCTCCACGTCGAGCGTCACCCGCACGACGACGCCCAGCGCGCCCAGGCCCACCACCGCCCCGGGGAAGTCGGCGTCCCCGCGGCGCAGGTGCCGCAGCGACCCGTCGGCGGTCACGAGGTCGAGCGCGGCGACGGCCGCAGCGAGGTTCTGCGACCGGTCGCCCGAGCCGTGCGTCGCGGTCGCGACCGCCCCGGCCACGGAGATGTGCGGCAGCGACGCCAGGTTGTGCAGCGCCCAGCCCCGCGGGTGGATCGCCCGCGCGAGCGTCCCGTACCGCGTGCCGGCGGACACGGTGACCGTGCGCGCCTCCTCGTCGAGCGCGACGCCGGGGTCCAGGGCGTCGAGGCGCACGAGGTCGTGCGGGGTGTCGGCGAGGTCGTTGAAGCAGTGCCGGGTGCCCAGCGCGCGCACGTGCGCGGCGGAGGCGACCACCTCCTGGACCTCCGCGACGGTGCGCGGCTCGTGCAGGCGCGCGGCGGAGTAGGCGAGGTTCCCGGCCCAGGTGGTCAGCGACATCGGTGCTCCCGTCCCGGCGGGCGCCCCTCGCCCGCCGGGACGACGCTAACCCAGCCCGGACGCCCATTCGCGGCGCGGGCGGGCCAGCGGGCAGGATGGAGCCGTCCGACCCCCGTACCAAGGAGACGTCATGCCCGCCACGCTGCCCGAGGCCACCGGATCGTTCGGTGAGAAGCCGACCCTGACGTTCCCCGAGGGCGACGCCCCCGCGGAGCTCGAGGTGCTGGTGCTGTCGCCCGGCGACGGCCCCCTCGTCGAGGCCGGCGACGACCTCGAGGTGCACTACCTCGGCCAGAGCTGGAACGGCGCCGTGTTCGACAACTCGTACGACCGCGGCTCGTCGATCAGCTTCCCGATCGGCGTCGGCGCCGTCATCGGCGGCTGGGACGAGGGCCTCGTCGGCCAGCCCGTCGGCTCCCGCGTCCTGCTCTCGATCCCGTCGCACCTCGGCTACGGCGACCGCGGCGTCCCGCAGGCCGGCATCCGCGGCGGCGACACCCTGGTGTTCGTCGTCGACATCGTCGGCACCCACTGACGCCCAGCCGCCAGCGCACGACCCGCACGACCACGACCGCCGCCCGCGCCCGACGAGGGCCGGGCGGCGGCGTGGTCGTGCGGGCCGCGCCCCTCCGCCGCCCGTCCCCGCCGCCCGGCCCAACCCCACCGGAGCCCCGCATGCCCACCCCGCACATCTCCGCCGAGCCCGGCGACTTCGCGCCCGACGTCCTCATGCCCGGCGACCCGCGCCGCGCGACCCGCATCGCCGAGACGGTGCTCGAGGACGCGCGGCTGGTCACCGAGGTCCGCGGCGTCCTCGGCTACACCGGCACCTGGCAGGGCCGTCCCGTGTCGGTGATGGCGTCGGGCATGGGCGTGCCCTCGATCGCGATCTACGCCACCGAGCTGTTCCGGTTCTACGGCGTGCAGCGCATCATCCGGATCGGCACGGCCGGCGGCATGGCGCGGCACCTGCAGCTCGGGGACGTCGTCATCGCGACCGCCGCGCACACCGACTCGGGCCTGAGCGAGCGGCGCGTCCCCGGCGTGCACTACTCGCACGCCCCCGACTTCGGGCTGGCCGCCGCGGCCGTCGCCGCCGGGCGGGAGACCGAGGGCGCGGGGGTGCACGCCGGCGCGGTGCTCACCTCGGACGCGTTCTACGCCGACCGGCCGCAGGTCATGCAGGCGCTGGTCGACCACGGCACGCTCGCGGTCGAGATGGAGGCCGCCGGCCTGTACGCGGTGGCGGACCGCGAGCGCGCCAAGGCCCTGGCGATCATGTCGATCTCGGACTTCACGTTCCAGGCCGCGGAGCTCTCCTCCGCCGAGCGCGAGCAGCTCTTCGACCACGCGGTGCAGCTCGGCCTGGCGGCGTTCGCCACCGCCGTCTGAGGGTCCGGCGCGCACGCGCCGCGGCGGGCGCGCATCCGGGCGGCTGCGCGCTCGCCGCGTGCGCGCCTGCGCGGTGGGCGCGCGGGCGTCAGCCGAGCAGGCGGGCGAGGCGGGTCTTCTTCCGGTTCTCCCGGACGATCCAGGCGGTGTCAGGGTCGCCCGACCCCGCGAGCTCCGCGAACGCCGGCAGCCCGGCGGCCGGGTCGCCCGCCACCGCGACGCTCCAGCAGTACCCGAGCGCCTGGCGCAGCGTCCGGACGTCGGGGTCCCGCCGGTCGCCGGCGGGCAGCGCCTCGATCGACGCGGTGGTGGTCCGGCACGCGTCGACGGCCGCCGCGGCGGTGACGGGGTCCCGCAGCAGGCGCGGCTCGCAGATCGCGGCGACCGCCGCCCGGCGCACCAGCGGGTGCGGGTCGCGCGCCCAGCCGTCGACGATCGCGCGCAGCGCCGCCGGCTCCGCGTCGCCGACCCGCTGCAGGGCCATGGCCACCGCCTCGCGCACCCGCCAGGACGCGTCCGCCGCCAGCCCGTGCAGCAGGGTCAGCAGCCCGGTGTCCGGCGCGGAGGCCAGCAGCCGCCCGGCGCCGACCGTCCCGCAGCACCGCAGGTACGCGTCGTCGTCGGCGGCGAGCCGGAGCACCAGGGGAGCGGGCGCCACGTCGGCGAACGCCTGCACCAGCTCCAGGTTCGCCCGCGGGCCGGGCAGCCCGGACCGGGCGGTGAGGTAGGCCGGGACGTCGCCGTCCGGGAGCGCGGCCAGGGCGGTGCGGTGCTCGTCGGATCGGCTCACCCGCCGCACCGTACGCGCGCGCAGGAGCCCGCGGCAGGGCCGGGAGTCCCGGGCTTGAGCCTGCCACCGTGTCAGGGTGTGAGGTCATGGACATGACCCGGTCCGAGGCACGCACCTTCACCATCGGGGAGTTCTCCCGGCTGGCGCGGATCAGCGTGCGGATGCTCCGTCACTACGACGAGCGCGGGGTGCTCCGGCCGTCGTCGGTGGACGCCGCCTCCGGGTACCGCTACTACTCCCCGGCCCAGCTGCTCGCCGCGGGGCGGGTGGTCGCCCTGCGCGACGCCGGCTTCCCGGTCGCCGAGATCGCGCGGCTGCTGCCGCTGCTCGACGACCCGGCGGCGGTGCGGCGGGCGGTGGAGGAGCAGCGGTCCCGGCTGCTGGCCGACGCGGACGACGTCCGGCGGCGGCTCGAGCGGGTCGACCACCTCATCACCACGCTGGAGGAGTCCGTCATGTCCGTCGACGTCCGCCGTACCACCCTGCCCCCGATGACCGTCGCCGCGCTGCGCGAGGTCGTCCCCACCTACGCCGACGAGGGCCTGCTCTGGCAGCGGCTGCCCGCCGCGATGCAGGCCGCCGGGGCCGTGCCCGCCGCCGGGGCCCTGGCCGGGGCCACGTTCCACGACGACGGGTTCCAGGAGCGCGACCCCGACGTGGAGATCTGGCTGCAGGTCGCCGCCCCGTTCACCGGGACCGACGGCGTGTGCTGCGTCGAGGTCCCCGCGCGCGACGTCGCGCTCGCCACGTTCACCGGCGGGTACGAGCAGGTCGGGGCGGTGACGGCGGCCATCGGCGACTGGATCGCCGGGCACGGCCTCGCGATGGACGGCCCGATGTTCGACGTCTACCGGGTCGGTCCCGCGCAGGAGCGCGACCCGCAGCGGTGGGTGACCGACGTGTGCCAGCCGGTCCGCGACGCCTGACCGGCCCCGCCACGCGCCGAGGGGCGCCGCGCGGTGGTCGCGCGACGCCCCTCGGGTGGAGCTCCAGCAGGTCGGACGCTCAGGCGTCCAGCGGGCAGCGCCCGCTCAGGCGTCCAGGGGCCGCGGGCAGGACACGCCGGTCCCGCCGAGGCCGCAGTACCCGTTCGGGTTCTTGTCGAGGTACTGCTGGTGGTAGTCCTCGGCGTAGTAGTACGTCCCGGCCTCGGCGGCGGGGCGCACCTCGGTGGTGATCTCCCCGTACCCGGCGCGGGTCAGCCGCTCCTGGTACGCCGCCAGCACCTCGCGCGCGGCGAGCTCCTGCTCCGGCGTCGTGGGGTAGACGGTCGACCGGTACTGCGTGCCCCGGTCGTTGCCCTGGCGGAACCCCTGCGTCGGGTCGTGCGACTCGAAGAACGTCCGCAGGACGTCGGCGTCGGAGACCACGGTGGGGTCGTAGGCCACCTGGACGACCTCGGCGTGCCCGGTCAGACCGGTGCACACCTCCTCGTACGTCGGGTACGGCGTGTACCCGCCCTGGTAGCCGACGGACGTGGCGACGACGCCCGGCAGCTGCCAGAAGACGCGCTCCGCGCCCCAGAAGCAGCCCAGACCCAGCGTGATCGTCGCGGTGCCCTCGGGCCAGGGGCCCTGCAGCGGCGTCCCGAGCACGGTGTGCGTCGTCGGGACGGTGTAGCCGTAGCCGTCGCGGCCCTTCAGCGCGCGCTCCGGGGTGACCATCGTCGATGCGAGGGCCGAACCGAACAGCCAGCTCATGGTGACTCCCTTCCTCGGGTCCGACGCACTCAACCGCCCTGCGTGCCCGCGTGTTCCCGTGGGCGCCAGCGCCTAGCCTGAGCAGGTGAGCGACGACCAGGACAGCACCCCGACCCTTCCCGCCTCCGGCGACCTCGGCGAGCACGTCGACCTCGACGACTGGTCGGACGCCGGGTTCGCGACCCGCGCCATCCACGCCGGCCAGGAGCCCGACCGGGAGACCGGCGCCGTCGTCACCCCGATCTACCAGGTGTCGACGTACAAGCAGGACGGCGTCGGCGGCCTGCGCAGCGGCTACGAGTACTCCCGCTCGGGCAACCCGACGCGGTCGGCGCTCGAGGAGGCGCTGCGCGCGGCCGAGGGCGGCGGCGCGGGGTTCGCCTTCGCGTCCGGCCTGGCGGCGGAGGACACCCTGCTGCGGGCCGTGCTGCGCCCGGGCGACCACGTGGTCGTCCCGAACGACGCGTACGGCGGCACGTACCGCCTCATCGCGCGCGTGTTCGGGCCCTGGGGCGTCGAGCACACGCCCGTGAACCTGTCGGACGCCGACGCGGTGCTCGCCGCGATCCGCCCGGGGCAGACCAAGCTCGTGTGGGTGGAGACGCCCACGAACCCGCTGCTCGGCGTCTCCGACATCGCCGCGCTGTCGGCGCACGCCCGGGCGGCCGGGGCGGTGCTCGTCGTCGACAACACGTTCGCGACGCCGTACCTGCAGCAGCCGATCGCGCTCGGCGCGGACGTGGTCGTGCACTCCACCACCAAGTACATCGGCGGGCACTCGGACGTGGTCGGCGGGGCGCTGGTCGTCGCCGACGGCGCGCAGCTCCCCGTCGGGCTGGAGGGGCCGACGGGCACCTCGGCGCTCGCGGACGCCGTCGCCTTCCACCAGAACGCGTCCGGCGCCGTCGCCGGGCCGTTCGACTCCTGGCTCACGCTGCGCGGGCTCAAGACCCTCGCGGTGCGGATGGACCGGCACAGCGCGAACGCCGCGGCCGTCGCGCGGTTCCTCGTCGAGCGCGAGGACGTCGGCGACGTCATCTACCCGGGCCTGGAGCAGCACCCCGACCACGAGGTCGCCGCGCGCCAGATGTCCGGGTTCGGCGGCATGGTGTCGTTCCGTGCCGGGAGCGCCGAGCGCGCCGCGCAGGTGTGCGCCCGGACGCGCGTGTTCACGCTCGCGGAGTCGCTCGGCGGTGTCGAGTCGCTGATCGAGCTGCCCGCCCGGATGACGCACGGGTCGGTCGTGGGCACCGACCTGGAGGTCCCGGACGACCTGGTGCGCCTGTCCGTCGGCATCGAGGACGAGGCGGACCTGATCGCCGACCTCACGCGGGCGCTGGCGTGACGACGCCGGGCCGCGGCTGGCGCGCGCTGACGCGGGCGCGGGCGGGAGGGCCGGCCGCCACCGACACCGCCCCGCCGCCGGTGCTGCACGAGGGGGACCTCACGACGGGCGCGACCCCCCGGGGCTGGACGGCCGAGCAGTCCGTGACCCCCTCGATGCGGGCCGCGGCGGCCTGGTCCTGGCGCTTCCTGCTCATCGTGGCGGCGGCCGCCGTCGCGCTGTGGATCGTCGGCTACTTCAAGGTCATCGTCGTGGCGGTCGCCGTCGCGCTGCTGCTCACCGTGCTGCTGATGCCGTTCGCGAGCTGGCTGCGCCGGGTGGCCCGGTTCCCGCGCGGAGCCGCGGCGATCTCCTCCGTGCTGCTGCTCCTCGCCGTGGTCACGGGCCTGGTGGTGCTCGCCGGCCGGTCGATCGCGGCCGGGTTCGGCGACCTGTCGGAGCAGGCGTCCGCGGGCTTCGACGAGGCGCTGGCCTGGCTGTCGGACGGCCCGCTGCAGCTGAGCACCGACCAGCTGGACCAGCTCGTGGAGCAGGGCCGCGATCAGGTCAGCCAGAACGCGGACTCGCTGGTCTCCGGCGCGCTGTCCCTCACGACCACCGTCGGCCACGTCGCCGCGGGCACCCTGATCACGCTGTTCTGCACGTTCTTCTTCCTGCTCGACGGCCGGACCATCTGGACGTGGCTGGTCGGGCTGCTGCCGCTGTCCGTGCGCGAGCGGGTGCACCAGGCCGGCCGGCGCGGCATCGTCACGCTGTCCGGCTACACCCGGACGCAGATCCTCGTGGCGCTCGTGGACGCGACCGGCATCGGGCTCGGCGCCGCGATCCTGCAGGTGCCGCTCGCCGTGCCGCTGGCGACGCTCGTGTTCGTCGGCTCGTTCATCCCGATCGTCGGGGCCATCGCCACCGGGATCGTCGCCGTGCTGGTGGCGCTCGTCGCCCAGGGGCCGGTCGTCGCGCTCATCATGCTGGGCGTGGTGCTGCTGGTGCAGCAGATCGAGGGGCACCTGCTGCAGCCGCTGCTCATGGGGCACGCGGTGTCGCTGCACCCGGTCGCCGTCCTGCTGGTCGTCACCGCGGGGTCCATGGCCGCGGGCATCGTCGGCGCCCTGTTCGCGGTGCCGATCGCCGCGACCCTCAACACCGTGGTGCTCTACCTGCACGGACACGACAAGTTCCCGCAGCTCGGCACGCAGGACCACGTGGAGCTGCGGCCGCCCGGGCTCTTCTCGCGGCGGGGTGCGGGCGGGTCGGACGCCCGGCGGTGAAGGATACGCAGGTGACCTACCTCGACGACGCCCGCGCCGCCGCACGACTGCTCGACGGGGTGGCCACGCGCACCCCCGTCGAGACCTCCCGCGCGCTGTCCCAGATCGCCGGCACCCCGGTGCTGCTCAAGTGCGAGAACCTGCAGCGCGCCGGCTCCTTCAAGATCCGCGGCGCGTACGTGCGGATGGCCCGGCTCTCCGCGCAGGAGAAGGCGCTGGGGGTCGTCGCCGCGAGCGCGGGCAACCACGCCCAGGGCGTCGCGCTCGCCGCGCAGCTGCTCGGCATCGACGCCGTCGTCTACATGCCGGTCGACGCGGCCCTGCCCAAGATCGCCGCGACGCGCGAGTACGGCGCCGAGGTGCGGCAGCACGGGACCAGCGTCGACGAGGCGCTGGTCGCGGCCCGCGCCGAGGCGGAGCGCACCGGGCGGGTGCTGATCCACCCCTTCGACCACGAGGACATCGTGGCCGGGCAGGGCACCCTGGCCCTGGAGGTCCTCGAGCAGGTCCCGGACGTGCGCACGATCGTCGTCCCGCTGGGCGGCGGCGGGCTGGCGGCCGGCATCCAGGCCGTCGTCGCGGAGCTCGCCCCGCACGTGCGGGTCATCGGCGTGCAGGCGGCGCGTGCGGCCGCCTACCCGGCGTCGCTCGTCGCGGGCCAGCCGGTCCGCGCCCCGGAGCTGCACACGATGGCGGACGGCATCGCGGTCGGCACCCCCGGCGTCGTGCCGTTCGGCGTCCTGCAGCAGCACGGGTGCGAGGTGCGCACCGTGTCGGAGGAGGACCTGTCACGCGCCCTGCTGCTCGTCGCCGAGCGCGCCAAGCTGCTGGTGGAGCCCTCGGGCGCCGCGGGGGTCGCCGCCGTGATGGCCGCTCCGGGCGAGCTCGAGGGGCCGGTCGTCGTCGTGCTCTCCGGCGGGAACATCGACCCGCTGGTGCTGCTGCGCGTCGTCCGGCACGGGCTCGCCGTCTCCGGGCGGTACCTGCAGCTGAGGGTGCGGGTGCACGACACCCCGGGAGCCCTGGCCGGGCTGCTGCGCGAGCTCGCGGGCGCGGGCGGGAACGTCATGCACGTGTCGCACGTGCGCACCGGCGTGGACCTGGAGATCGACGAGGTCGAGATCGAGGTCCAGGTCGAGACGAAGGGGCCGGACCACTGCGCCCGGCTGCTGCAGCACCTGCGGGACGAGGGCTTCCGGCTCGCGGAGCACTGAGCCGTCTCGACCAGCACCGGGCCGGCATCATCCGCGGCCCGCGGGTGTTGTGCTGGACGTGCGGGCCACCGTGCCCGCCCGAGGACCGGGAGGACGACCATGACCACGGCGCAGACGACGACCGGGCTGACGGCCACCGAGCAGCCGACCACCGAGCCGGCAGCGGGCGGGGTCGACGTGCTCGACCCGCGCACGATGATCGAGGTCGGGGTGCTGCTCGCGAACGGGCGGCTGGCCGGGCGGCGCTTCGCCTCCCGCGCGGAGGCCGAGGCGTGGGCCCGGCCCGAGGAGGGCGACCAGGTCGTCGAGTACAACCTCGTCTGCGAGTGCGCCGTCTGAGCGGCGCCCGCCCGTCCGGCGCGCGAGGCCGGGCACGCGAGAGGGCCCCGTCCGTGGCGGACGGGGCCCTCTCGCGTGCGCGGTGCGCCGGGCTCAGCCGGTGAACGGCGTCGCGCCCTTGATCTCCACCGGGATCTCGCGGCCGTTCGGCGCGGTGTAGGCGACCGTGTCGCCGACCTTGCGGCCGTTGATCGAGGCGCCGAGCGGCGACGTCGGGGAGAAGACCTCGATGTCGGCGCTGCCGGCGATCTCGCGGGACCCGAGCAGGAACACCATCTCGTCGCCCGCGACCACGGCGGTCACGACCATGCCGGGCTCGACGACGCCGTCGTCCGGCGGCGTGCCGATCTGCACGTTGCGGAGCTTCTCCTTCAGCTCGCGGATGCGGGCCTCCTGCTTCGCCTGCTCCTCGCGCGCCGCGTGGTAGCCGCCGTTCTCCTTGAGGTCGCCCTCGTCACGCGCGGCGGCGATGCGCTCGGTGACCTCGGCGCGTCCCGGGCCCTCGAGGTGCTCGAGCTCCGCCTTGAGCCGGTCGTAGGCCTCCTGCGTCAGCCAGGTGGCGGCCTGCGTCGTGTCGGTCACGTCCACTCCTTCCCTGCGTGTTGTCGTACGCCGTCGCCGGCGCGTCCACTCTCGTCCGGACCCGGTCAGGCGTGCAGCGAGGCGCGAGTGCGTGAACGGGTTGCGCCGTATCCCTCGCGGTCGCGTCGACCTGCGGCGACGTCGGGCGACGTCGGTCCGGGGCGGCGTATGAATCGGCAAGCATAGCAACGCCGGGGTGCTGCCGGCCCGGCGGCGGGCCGTCGCGGTGTCGTCGCGGCGCCGCGGCGGCGTCGCCGTCGCCCGATCAGGCGACCTCGCAGTGCTCCACGACGGCCGAGACGGCCTCCTCCGCGGTGGGGATCGTGGTGGTCACGCGCTGGGTGCCGGTCCCGGCGGGGCCGACGGTGACGTCCTGCACGCCCACCTCGGCGTACCGGTCGGACAGCGCCTGCACGCGGCACGTCACGGTGGCGTCCGGGTCCTTGGTGACGTCGAAGGTCATCTCGGTCTGCGTCGAACCGTCGACGCGGAAGCCGACCTCCTCCCAGCGCACCGGGGTGCGGGCCTGGCCGATGCCGATCCAGACGGCGACCGCGACGCCGAGCACCGCCAGCACGACCAGGCCGACGCGCGCGGCCCGCCGCCGGCCGGGGGTGGTCGCGGGCCCGTACCGCCCGGCGGGCGGCCCGGGGTGGCCGGGTCCCGTGGAGGTCGAGGGTGCGGTCACGCGGTGCTCCAGGTGCTCGGCCGGCGCCGGTGGCGCGCGGTGTCGGTGGGCTGAGGGATCATTGTCTCCCGTCGGCTCCCCACCGGCGACGAGCGCACGGGTGCGGGAGCGCACGAGCGTGACCAGGGCGACGAGGGAAGGACCACGAGGACACCGTGACCGAGCAGCTGCGCCTGATGGCCGTGCACGCGCATCCGGACGACGAGTCGAGCAAGGGCGCGGCGACGACCGCCCGCTACGCGGCCGAGGGCGTGGACGTCCTCGTCGTCACGTGCACCGGAGGCGAGCGCGGCGACGTCCTCAACCCCCACCACCCGCCGGTCGAGGGCGGCATCGAGGCGATGCGCGCCGTGCGCCGCACCGAGATGGCGCAGGCCGCCGCGGCCCTGGGGGTCCGGCAGCACTGGCTGGGCTTCGTCGACTCCGGGCTGCCCGAGGGCGACCCGCTGCCGCCGCTGCCGGACGGCTGCTTCGCGCTGCAGCCGCTGGAGGAGGCGTCGCGGCCCCTGGTGGAGCTCGTGCGCCAGTTCCGGCCGCACGTGATCACGACGTACGACCCGACCGGCGGCTACCCGCACCCGGACCACATCATGTGCCACCGCGTCGCCTTCGAGGCGTTCCACGCGGCGGGCGACCCGGAGCGGTACCGCGGCGCGGGCGACCCCTGGACGCCGCTCAAGCTCTACTACAACCACGGGTTCTCGATGGCCCGGATCCGGGCGGCGCACGAGGCGATGACGGAGCGCGGGCTGGAGTCCCCGTTCGGCGAGTGGGTCGAGTCCCGCGCCGCGCGCGAGATCCCGGAGCGCGAGGTCACGACGCTGATCCCGGTCGACGGGTACTTCGACGCCCGCGACGCCGCCCTGCGGGCGCACGCGACGCAGATCGACCCCGAGGGGTTCTTCTTCGCCATGCCGCGGGACCTGGAGTTCGAGGTGTGGCCGACCGAGGAGTACGAGCTCGCGGAGTCCCGCGTGCCGACGACGATCCCCGAGGACGACCTGTTCGCCGGGGTGCGGGAGGTGCTCGCGTGACCGGGACGCTGGAGGCCGTCGGCCAGGGGGCGGCGGTCGCGCACGGCGCGCTGCTGCAGGCGGTCGGGGGGCTCGCGGGTGCGGCGGAGCCGTCGCCGTCGCCGAGCACCGTGGAGGTGCCGTCGGCCGACCAGACCTCGCCCGGCCTGCTGGGCTTCCTCGTGACGTTCGGCGTCGCGGTCGCCGTGATCCTGCTCGCGTTCTCGCTGGTGCGGCACCTGCGGGTGGTCGACCGCAACGCCCGGCGGCTCGAGGACGATCCGGACGGGTCCGCACCGCGCCCGGGTGCGGCGACGGGTGACGCGACGCCCCCCACGGACGGGCCGGGGGAGTCCGGCACGCCGCCGCGGGACCGTCCGTGAGCGGCACCGCCCCGCCCGTGCGGCCCGCCGTGCGCGTGACCGTCGGGCAGCTGCGCGTCAGCGAGGACCACGCCGCCAACCGCGAGGTGGTCCGGCGCGCGTTCGACACCGCCGCGCGGGCGCGGGCGGACGTGCTGGTGCTGCCCGAGTACGCGTCGGGCTTCGACCCGCGGGGCACCGGCGTGGAGCACGCGGAGCCCCTCGACGGCCCGTTCGTCTCGCTGCTGCGGGAGTCCGCGGCGCGGCACGGGGTCGCCGCGGTGGCCGGGACCACGCTGCCCGGCGCCGACCCCGGGCGGGCCGTCAACGCCGTGGTGGCGGTCGCCGCGGACGGCGAGCTGGCCGGCGTCTACCGCAAGGTGCACCTGTACGACGCGTTCGGGCACCGCGAGTCCGACCGGCTCGAGGCCGGCCCGGCCGACGCGGCGCCGCTGACGCTCGACGTCGCGGGCGTGCGCCTCGGGGTGCTCACCTGCTACGACCTGCGGTTCCCCGAGTCGGCGCGCCGGGCGGTCGACGCCGGCGCGGACGTGCTGGTCGTCCCGGCGGCGTGGGCGGCGGGGCCGCTGAAGGACCTGCACTGGCGCACCCTCGCCGTGGCGCGGGCGATCGAGAACACCGCGGTCGTCGTCGCGGTCGGCCAGGCCGGCCCGGGCGTCACGGGGCGGTCGCTGGTCGTCGGCCCGGACGGCGTCGTGGGCCTGGAGCTCGGCGAGGAGCCGGAGCTGCGCACGGTCGACCTCGACCCCGAGGCGCTCGCCGGCGTCCGGGAGCGGAACCCGTCGCTGCGCCACCGCCGGTACCGGGTGGTCCCGGCGGTCTGACCCGCTCCGCGCGGGACGGGGGTCAGCCGAGGACGGCGATCGCGGCCGCGGCGTAGTGGCAGCCCCACCCGACGACCGTCAGCAGGTGGAACACCTCGTGGAACCCGAACCACCGCGGGCTCGGGTTCGGGCGCTTCAGGCCGTACACCAGCGCGCCCAGCGTGTACGCGAGCCCCCCGACGGCGACGAGCCACACGACCGCCGCCCCGCCGTTGTCCGCGCGCCCGAAGGCCGGCAGGAACCACACGGCCACCCAGCCCAGGGCGATGTACACCGGCACGTAGACCCAGCGCGGGGCGCCGAGCCAGAAGATCCGCGCGAGCATCCCGACCACGGCGCCCGACCACACGATGATCAGCAGCGTCCGGGCGGTGGCGGCCGGCAGCAGGGCCACCGCGAGCGGCGTGTAGGTCCCGGCGATCACCAGGAAGATGTTCGTGTGGTCCAGGCGGCGCAGGACGCCGGCGACCCGCGGGGACCAGGTGCCGCGGTGGTACACCGCGCTGACGCCGAACAGCAGCATCGCGGCGGCGCCGAACACGGCGCTGGCGATCGTCAGCGGCGCGGTGGGCGCGAGCGCCACGAGGACGACCGACGCGACGGTGGCGACGGGGAACATGCCCGCGTGGATCCAGCCGCGCAGCCGCGGCTTGACGGCGTCGGCGACCTGCTCGGCGGTCTCGGCGACCTTCACTGCGGGGCCTTCCTCTCGGGGGGCGGCGGACGCCTGGGATCCTAACCTACGAGTGCGTAGGTTACGGAGCCGTAGGTCGGGGCGTCGCCCGTGGTCCTGCACGAATCCTCCCCCTCACCACCCTCCCGGCGCACCGTGGCGCGGGCGGGCGTGCCGGTAGCGTGAGCACCGCCGTCCGCCACCCGCTGAAGGAGTCCCGTGCGTCTGCCCCACCCGTTGTACGGGTTGTACGAGCGGCGGCTCGCCGCGTCGCTGCCCCGGGACCGGGTCCCGCGGCACATCGGGGTCATCCTGGACGGCAACCGGCGCTGGGCGCGCCAGCTGGGCGAGACGACCGCGACCGGGCACCGGCGCGGCGCGGACCGGATCTCCGACCTGCTGCTGTGGAGCGAGGAGGTCGGCGTCGAGGTCGTGACGCTGTGGATGCTGTCGACCGACAACCTCGGCCGCGAGGCCGCGGAGCTCGAGGCCCTGCTCGGCATCATCGAGGACGCGGTGCGCGAGCTCGCGGCCACCCGGCGCTGGCGGGTCCAGGCGGTGGGGTCGCTCGACCTGCTGCCCGAGCGCACCGCGCAGGCCCTGCGCGACGCCGAGTCCGCCACGTCCGACGTCGAGGGGCTGCACGTCAACGTCGCGATCGGGTACGGCGGCCGGCGGGAGATCGCCGACGCGGTGCGCTCGTACCTGACGGAGCGCGCGGCCGACGGGGCCTCGCTGGAGGACATCGCGGCGACGTTCGACGTCGAGCACATCGCCGACCACCTCTACACCAAGGGCCAGCCGGACCCCGACCTGGTCATCCGGACCTCCGGCGAGCAGCGCCTCGGCGGCTTCATGCTCTGGCAGTCGGTGCACTCCGAGTACTACTTCTGCGAGGCGTACTGGCCGGACTTCCGCCGCGTGGACTTCCTGCGCGCGGTGCGCGACTACGCCGCCCGGGAGCGCCGCCGCGGGCAGTGACGGCCGCCCCCGGCGACGGGCGCGGGTCCGGCGGGTGAACATCATGTTGCGTGACGTGCGACACACCCGGGTCGTGCGCGGGAGTGTCGGACGTGCGGCGTAGCGTCCCTCGCAACGGACGGCACCAGTCGTCCCCGGGAGGCCAGCCCTATGGAGCACGCGCTCCGGGGGGAGGGCCGGTCGTGGCCCTTCGTCCGGGCCGGCCGCCCTCGTCCCCATCCCGAGTGCCGCAGGAGCCCGTCGTGGCTCGGCACCCCGGGCCCGAGTCGGCGCTGACGCAGCGCCGGAGGGAGCCTGCCGTGGTCAGCAAGCTGGGATCCGCCACCGCCTCGACCGACCAGCCGGAGGGGCGCCGGACGCACGTCCTCGACACCTCCGTCCTCCTGTCGGACCCCAAGGCGATCCTGCGGTTCGCCGAGCACGACGTGGTGCTGCCCGTCGTGGTGATCACCGAGCTGGAGGGCAAGCGGCACCACGCCGAGCTGGGGTTCTTCGCCCGCTCCGCGCTGCGCCTGCTCGACGACCTGCGCATCCAGCACGGCGGGCTCGACGCGCCGCTGCCGATCGGCGACCAGGGCGGGACGCTGCGGGTCGAGCTCAACCACACCGACCCGGCCGTGCTGCCCGCCGGGTTCCGGCTCGGTGACAACGACACCCGGATCCTCGCCTGCGCCGCGAACCTGGCGGCCGAGGGGCACGACGTCACCGTGGTCTCCAAGGACCTGCCGATGCGGATCAAGGCGTCGGCGATCGGCCTGCGCGCCGAGGAGTACCGGCACGAGCTCGCCGTCGACTCCGGCTGGACCGGGATGGACGCGCTCGACCTGACCGAGCAGGAGATGGCGGACCTGTGGGAGCACGACGCGATCGCGCTCGCCGACCTCCCGGACGCGCCGGAGCTGCCGTGCCACACGGGCCTGGTCATGCACAGCCCGCGCGGGTCGGCGCTCGGCCGCGTGACGTCGGACAAGCACGTCCAGGTGGTCCGGGGCGACCAGGACGTGTTCGGCCTGCACGGCCGCAGCGCCGAGCAGCGGATCGCGATCGACCTGCTGCTGGACGAGCAGGTCGGCATCGTCTCGCTCGGGGGCCGGGCGGGCACCGGGAAGTCGGCGCTCGCGCTGTGCGCGGGGCTCGAGGCCGTCCTGGAGCGCCGGCAGCACCGCAAGGTGATGGTGTTCCGGCCGCTGTACGCCGTCGGCGGCCAGGAGCTCGGCTACCTGCCCGGCAGCGAGTCCGAGAAGATGAACCCCTGGGCGCAGGCGGTCTTCGACACCCTCGGCGCGGTGGTCAGCCGCGAGGTGGTCGAGGAGATCATCGACCGCGACCTGCTGGAGGTCCTGCCGCTCACGCACATCCGCGGGCGGTCGCTGCACGACGCGTTCGTCATCGTGGACGAGGCGCAGTCCCTGGAGCGGAACGTCCTGCTGACCGTGCTGTCCCGGATCGGCCAGAGCTCACGCGTGGTGCTGACCCACGACGTCGCCCAGCGGGACAACCTGCGGGTCGGTCGGCACGACGGCATCGCCGCCGTGATCGAGGCGCTCAAGGGCCACCCGCTGTTCGCGCACGTCACGCTGACCCGCTCGGAGCGGTCGCCCGTCGCGGCGCTCGTCACGGAGATGCTGGAGGGTATCGACCTCTGACGCCGGCCGTCGTTCCCCTCCCGGCGGCACCACGCGCAGGAGGGGAACGACTGCGCCCTGCGGGTCAGCGGAAGGCGCTCGGCGGTCCCGCCACACGACGACGGCCGGTCTCGGTCGCCAGCTCCGCCCGGGCCGCGGGTGTGCGCCGGTAGTGCGCGATGGCCTCGATCACGTGCTCGGGCTCCACCGTGAACGCCGGGCCGGGCACGTCGATCCACGGGCGCGGCGGGGTGCGTGCCCACAGGATCCGCGGCCGGCGACGGAACCGCCACGACGCGGCGTCGTCGACGCCGACGACGCGGATCACCCACCACTGGTTGTCCCGCTCCCGCGCGATGCCACGCACGTCGTCCCAGTCGAGCCAGGCGTCGCCATCAGGGCCGGCCGCGCCGATGCCTCGCGGGGCGAGCACCAGTCGAACGGGCCGGGTCGCCTCGATGATCCGGTCGGGGAGGAACGGAGCCACCGGCACCACGAAGACCAACGCGATCCACCAGCCGGGGTTGCCGTCGGCGGCGAGCACAGCGGTGAGCGCGAGCCCCGCTGCCACCACGACGCACCCGACAAGCAACGGCTGGCGCTGGAACGTCCGACGCCACGCCATGACGACCGCCGGCTCGCCGTCCACGGTCGTCAGCGTCACCTTGCGCTCGTCCGGCGGAGGCACGTGCAGGTAGTTGCGGTGGAAGCTGATGCCGACGACCAGCCAGACCACGCCGGCCACGGCCGCGGCGGCGGCGACGCCCGCGCTCCACGGCCGCTCGTCGGCGGGCTGCACCGCGATCAGAGCCGTCACGACCAGGAGCGCGGTCGCGAAGACCAGGTTGAGCACCACGACGGACCAGTGCAGCGCGCGCCCCGCGCCGGGGGCCCGCTCGTCAGAAGATCGCATCCCACGCGTCCTTGATCCCGCCGCCGACGGCGCCCGCGGCGTCCCCGATCATGCTGCCGGCGTCGGTGAAGGTCGACGTCATCTCGTCCCAGCCATCAGCGATCGCGTTGCCGACGTCGCCGATGCTGTCCACGCCGTTCTCCCACATCGAGTCGATCGCCCCGGAGGTGATCAGCCCGACCACGGTGCCCGCGGCGGCACCGACGACGCCGCCCACGATCGTGCCGCCCACCGGCACGATGCTGCCGATACCGGCGCCGATGGCCGCGCCCGCCCCGATGGAGGCGGCGAATCCGACACCGTTGGACACGGCGGCCTGCGCGGGCGACTCGCCGTTCTGGATGTCGTCGTAGATCGAGTACCCGGTGGCGACGACCCCGAGGGCGAGCAGCCCGCGGGACAGCCGCGCCGCGACCTCCGGAGAGCGGACCTGGCCACCGAGTCGCGCGGCATCGTCGGCGTGCTGCGTACCCGTGTCCAGCAGGTCGTAGAAGTGCCCGCGCGTGGTGGTGATCCGGCCGTCCGGACCCGTGACCGCGCGGACGTGCGCGTCGTACGCAGCCGCGGAATCCAGGTGGAACGCCCGCAGCTGCGCGGCGTTGAACGCCACCGCCCCCCGCGCCGCCGCGGAGACGCCGTTGCTCATCAGGTCGGTGAACACGCTCGTCACGTTGCCGCGGTTCTGCGACCAGGTCGCCGCCGCGGACTCGACAGCCGCTTCCCAGCGCTCCTGCGCGGACGCCGCGAGCTCGGTGATCTCCTGCCACACCGCGACCAGCGCGTCGTAGGCCTGGATCGCCGCGACACCCTGCTGGTACGCCTGCGCCTGCGCGGCGGTCGCGTCGACGGGCAGCGCCGCGACGTCAGGCGGTGGATCGCCCGGACCGTGCACGACCGTACCGACGACGCGGAGCCCGCCAGAGGCGGCCCGTTCTCGCACCGTCTCCATGTCGGCCTGGCTCAGCTCGAGCGCCGACGCGAGCGACTCCAGCTCGCGCCCGGTCGCGGACGCCGCCGACGACACGGTGCTGCCACCGCCGGCCAGGGTCGACAGTCGCCCGCGCATGCCCTCCGCGCCTTCACCGTCCCAGATCTCGGGGACGCGCCGGTACTGCTGATACACGTCGTCGTCCAGGTCCGCGCCCGCGGCGCTCACGGTGTCGAGCAGCCACGCCGCGACCTCGCGGATACTGGCCGGCGAGCCCTCGATCCGCGTCTCCATCGCTTCGCTCATCCGAGGCTGCCCGCGAGCACGTCGAGGTTGGCCGAGGTGATCGCGTCGGTCGCGTCGTAGTCCGCGACGCACGCGTCTGCGACGTCGCCGATGTGGTGCGCCTCGTACGTGAGGTACGAGGCAGCCTCACCCATGGTGCTCAGCACACTCGCGAGCAGGCCCGCGGCCACTCCCGCGTCCGTGGCCGACGGCGGCGTCGCGAACGCCCCGTCCAAGCGGGTGCCTGCGGAGCGCAGCGCCTCCGCGACACCGGCGAGAGCCGCCGTGTCGACGTGCGTGCTCACTGCAGTGCGCTCTCGCGCTCGTTCTCCGGCACCATCAGGTCCAGCAGCACCAGGTCGAACGGAGCCGCGTCGTGGAGCACCTGCAGCCGGGCGGTCGGCAGCACGAACCACGGCTGGTCCTCGCCGCAGCACGTCTTGAGCCGGTCCAGCGCGGAGTACACGAGCAGCGCGGTGCGCCCGTCCTTCGTCGTCCGGATCCGCACGTCCAGGTCCGCGGGGTCCACGACCTCCCGCACGCACGGGATGTACAGGATCGGCGGGTAGTCGGGGGGCATCGGACGGCTCACGCGTTCCTCCAGGGGGGCAGGTGACCTGGACCCTAACAAGGACCGTTCTGCCGTGCGGCGAGAACCGTCGGGTCGTGGGATGGAGCAGACGCGGGGTGCTGGCGGGCGTCGGGTCCGTCAGTCCTGTCAGTCGCCGACCGGGCGGCAGCCGGTCCCGCGGGCTCCGGCCGGGCCGCCGCGACCGCGACCACGAGGCCGACGACGGCGCCGACCGCGGTGTCCAGCGCGCGATCGAGCGCGAGCGCCGTGGGGTCGAGCGGCGCGCCGATCGAGGTCATGAGCAGCGCCATCGGCGTGATGGTCAGCATCGCGACGCCGTAGTGCCGGGCGACCACGAGCTCGGTGACGGTCTGCAGCACGACGACGAGCACCGCGACCGCGACGAAGTCCAGGTGCGCGCCCAGCAGCGGCAGCGCGACGAGCGCACCGCACGCCGTGCCGGCCGCGCGCTGCAGCGCCCGGACGCCCATGTGCCGCACGTGCGCGCCCTGCAGCACGGCGGCGGCGCCCATGACGGCCCAGGCCGGGTGCCCCCAGCCGGCCCAGGTCGCGACCGTCGACGCGACGGCGGCCGCGGCGGCGACCGTGATCGCCGGGCCGAGCGCCGCGCCGCCCGCCGTGCCCGCACGCACGACGTCCCGGACCCGCGGGGCCGGGGGGACCGGCCGCCCGCGCAGCAGGTCGGCCGCGGCGCCGGCGTTGCACACCAGCAGCGCGACCAGCAGCCCGGTCGCGACGGCCGCCGCCCGCGCGGCCACGTCCCCCGCTCCGGACGTGGCGGCGGTGCCCGCTCCCGCGGCGAACACGACGATGGTCGCCGCGGGTGGCCCGGTGCGCAGGGCGGCGGCGCCGGCGGTCGCCGCGCTCGCGACGACGGTCAGGGCCGCCAGCACGAGGACGACGGGCGCGTCCGCGAGGGCGGACATGAGGGCGACGGTCCCGGTCAGCGCCGCGCCGACGAGCGCCATCAGCCGGACGCGCCAGGCGTAGCCCGCGGAGCGCCCGTACAGCGACGCGAGCGCGCCGATCGCCGCGTAGCCGGCGAGGTCCTGCCGGCCCGCGGCCGCGACGACCAGCAGCGCCAGCGCGACGCTGGCCCCGCAGCGCAGCGCCCCGCCGAGGGCGTCGCGGGTGCTCGGTCCGCCCCGGTGCGGGCGGAGGGCGGCGCGCAGCTGCTCGGGATGGAGCAGGGCGGCGAGGAGGGTCAGTCGGTGCACCGGTCGCATCCTACCGAAAGACGTTCACGCGTGAAACAGATGTGAACGACTTCACGCCACTAGGGTGGCGCCCGTGGACAGCGTGGACCGCCTCCGGGCGGAGTGGGAGCGCGAGGCGCCGGAGCTCGACGTCCGGCCGATCGCGGTGGCCGGCCGGATCACCCGCATCGCGGCGCTGCTGGCCCAGCAGTCGGAGTCCGCGCTCGCGACGGCCGGGCTCACCCGGGGGGAGTTCGACCTGCTGTGCGCGCTGCGCCGGGCAGGCCGCCCGCTGCGCGCGAGCGAGGTGTCCACCATCACCGCGGCGTCCGGGGCGGCGATCACGAAGCGCGCCGAGATCCTGGTCCGCGCCGGGCTCGTCGCCCGCGGCATCCCGCACCGCGACCGGCGCGGCGTGCTGCTCGAGCTCACCGAGGAGGGCCGCGCCACCGTCGACCGGCTCATGCCCGAGCACCTCGCCCGGGAGTCCGCGGCGCTCGACGGGCTGACCACCGCCGAGTCGGAGCGGCTCGCGGTGCTGCTGTCCCGGGTGCTCGTGCGGGTCGAGGGCGCGCCGGGGGGTCCGCCGGCCGGGTGAATCCGGGCGGGGTGGTGCTTCGAGCCGCTCAAGGGGGCGGGGGGCGCGGCGAATGGCCACCGCATCAGGGTCGGCCCCGGAGGGGGCCCGGCGCCGCGCCGCCCGGCCCCGGGGCTCCCCTGGCCCCTGCCCCGCCTGCGCACCAGCCTGCGCGCCCAGCTCGTCGCCACCGGTGCCGGCGCCGTCGCCGTGACCGCCGCCCTGCTCACCGCGGTCGGCGGCTGGCAGGTCTCGGGCCTGGCGGAGGACGCCGGGGACGACGTGGACCGGCTCACCACCGCGTCGATGGTGCAGACCACGCAGCAGGCCGTCACCCTCGTGACCACGCAGGTCGCCACGGTGACCGACCGGATGGCCTCCGACCTGCGCGTCGCCCAGCAGACGCTCGCGCAGGCCGGGCCCGTCACGTTCGGCGCCCCGGAGCACTGGACCGTCACCGACCAGACGACCGGCGCGACGCGCGAGGTCGACCTCCCGCAGCTGCAGGTCGGCGGCACCTGGCTCGGCCGCACCACCGACCCCGCGACGGTGGTGCCCGTCGTCGACGAGATCAGCACGCTGCTCGGCGCCTCCGTCACCGTGTTCCAGCGCGTCGACGAGGGGGGCGACATGCTCCGCGTCGCCACGAGCGTCACGAACGCCGACGGCAACCGCGTCATCGGCACCGCCATCGGCGCCACCGCCCCGGACGGCACCCCGAACGCCGTCGTCGCGTCGCTGCTGGCGGGCGAGGCGTACTACGGCACCGCGCAGGTCGTCGGGCAGCCGTTCGTCACCGCGTACGCGCCGCTCGTCGTGGCGGACCAGGTGGTGGGCGCCCTGTTCGTGGGCGTCCCGCAGAGCGAGGTCGACGCGCCGCTGCGGGCCGCGCTCGCCGAGGTCACCGTCGGTCAGGAGGGCTACCTGACGGTCGCGGACGCGGACGGCGGCTGGGTCGTGCCGCCCCCGGGGGCGGCCGCGGGTGACGCCGCGGGGTCGGTCGACGCCGACGGTGACGCCTACGCCGCGCGCCTGGTCGAGGCCGCCGCGGAGCTTCCCGCGGGCGACACGACCGCCGAGCGGGTCGACCTCGGGGACGCCGGCGCCGCCACGGTCCAGCTCGCCCGGTACGCGCCGTGGGGCTGGACGGTCGCCGCGTGGGGCTTCGACGCGGACCTGCGCGCCGTGTCCACCGAGCTGGAGGCCGGCGCCGGGACGCTGGTGGTGACGCTGCTCGTCGTCGGGCTCGTGGTGGCCGTCCTGGCCGTGGCCCTCGTCGTGTGGATCTCCGGCCGGGTCGTCGGCCGCGTCGGGCGCCTCACGACCGCCCTGCGCCGCGTGGCCGACCGGGACCTCTCCGTCGAGGTCCGGGGCGAGGGGCGCGACGAGATCGGCGTCATGGGGTCGGCGCTGGGCGAGGCGATCGACGCGATGCGCGCCGCGCTGACCCGCATGCAGCGGGGCGCGGAGGCGGTCCGCAGCACCGCCGGCCGGCTCGACGGGTCCTCCGGCACGCTCGAGGAGGCCGCCGGCCGCACCGTGTCCCGCGCGGAGGGCGCCGCGGGCTCCGCGTCCGTGGTGAGCACCGAGGTGCAGACCGTCACCGCGGCGATGACCGAGATGCGCGCGTCCATCGAGTCGGTCGCGCAGGACGTCACCGCGGCGTCCGGCGAGGCCGCGCAGGCCGTCGGCATCACGGCCGAGGCCGCGTCCGCCGCCGACCGGCTCGCCGCCTCGACGTCGCAGATCGCCGCGGTGCTCGACACGGTGACGACCATCGCCGGCCAGACCCACCTGCTCGCGCTGAACGCCAGCATCGAGGCCGCCCGCGCCGGTTCCGCCGGTGCCGGGTTCGCGGTGGTCGCCGGCGAGGTGAAGGACCTCGCGCAGCAGACGTCCAGCGCGATCGGCACCATCGCGCCGGTCCTGGAGGCCGTCACCCGCGACGCCGCCGACGTGCAGGCCTCCGTCGGCCGGATCTCGACCGCCGTCACCACCGTCGACGAGCTGCAGGGCGCCGTGTCCGCGGTGGTCGAGGAGCAGAGCGCGACGACGTCGGAGATCGAGCGGAACCTGGTCGTCGCGGCCGAGAGCACCACCGACATCGCGGGCAGCGCGGCGGACGTGGCGCAGGCCGCCGGCCAGGCGTTCGACGGCGCCGCGGAGGTCCGGCAGGCCGTCGTCGACCTGGGCGACGTCGCGGCGGAGCTCGCCCGCGGCGCGGAGGAGTTCACGCTCGCGCGCTGAGCGCGGGTGGCGCTGAGTGGAAGGTTCGGACGGACTCGCCGTCGGCGTGTCCGTCCGAACCTTCCACCCGGGGTGGAGCGGGCCGAAGTCGGTCAGGCCTTCGGGCGGGTCATGCTCAGCAGGTCCAGCGCCTCGTCCAGCTGCGCCTCGGTGACCTCCCCGCGCTCCACGTAGCCGAGCGCGACGACGGCCTCTCGCACCGTGATGCCCTGGGCCACCGCGTGCTTGGCGATCTTCGCGGCGGCCTCGTAGCCGATCACGCGGTTGAGCGGCGTGACGATCGACGGCGAGGAGCCGGCGTACGCCCGCCCGCGCTCGACGTCGACCTCGATGCCGTCGACCGTGCGGTCGGCGAGCACCCGGCACGCGGCGGCGAGCAGCCGCTCGGACTCCAGCACGGCCTGGCCCATCACCGGGATCTGCACGTTCAGCTCGAAGGACCCGCTCGCACCCGCCCACGCGACCGTCGCGTCGTTGCCGACCACCCGCGCGGCCACCATGAGGACGGCCTCCGGGATCACCGGGTTCACCTTGCCGGGCATGATCGAGGAGCCCGGCTGCAGGTCGGGGATCCGGATCTCGCCCAGGCCGGTGTTCGGGCCCGAGCCCATCCAGCGCAGGTCGTTGCAGATCTTCGTGAGGCTGACGGCGATCGTCCGCAGCGCACCGGAGAGCTCGACCAGCCCGTCCCGGGCGCCCTGGGCCTCGAAGTGGTCGCGCGCCTCGGTCAGCGGCAGGCCGCTGTCCTCCGCGAGCAGGGCGATCACCCGCTGCGGGAAGCCTGCCGGGGTGTTGATGCCCGTGCCGACCGCGGTCCCGCCCAGCGGGACCTCCGCGACCCGGGGGAGCGCCGCCTGCACGCGCTCCACGCCCCGGCGGACGGCCGCGGCGTACCCGCCGAACTCCTGGCCGAACGTCACCGGCGTGGCGTCCATCAGGTGCGTGCGGCCGGACTTCACGTCGCCGGCGTGCTTCTCGGCCAGCCGCTCCAGCGACGCCGCGAGGTGCTCCAGCGCCGGCACCAGGTCGTTCACGGCGCCGTCGGTCGCCGCGACGTGCACGGAGGTCGGGAACACGTCGTTCGAGGACTGCGACGCGTTGACGTGGTCGTTCGGGTGCACGTCCGACCCGAGGGCCCGCGTCGCGAGCGTCGCGAGCACCTCGTTCATGTTCATGTTCGAGCTGGTGCCCGACCCGGTCTGGTAGACGTCCACCGGGAAGTGGGCGTCGTGCCGGCCCTCGGCGACCTCGTCCGCGGCGGCGGCGATCGCGTCCGCGACCGCGCCGTCCAGGATCCCCAGCTCGGCGTTGGCGCGCGCGGCGGCCTTCTTGATCCGGGCCAGCGCGGCGACGTGGCCTCGCTCCAGGGTCGTCCCGCTGATCGGGAAGTTCTCGACCGCGCGCTGCGTCTGGGCGCGGTACAGGGCGTCGGCCGGGACCCGGACCTCGCCCATCGTGTCGTGCTCGATCCGGTACTGGACGTCGTCGTCGGCGTGCTGGTTCATGCGCGGCATCCTGCCATCAGGCGCGGACCGGGGTCTCCCCGACGTCGCCGACCGCGCTCGTCAGGCGGGCCTGCCCGTCGGCCAGCGTGTACTCCACGCCGACGACCGCGCACCGGCCCTCCTCGATCGCCTCGGCGAGCGTCACCGAGTACGAGCGCAGCATGTCGACGGTGTGCCGCACGTGCTCGTGGCCGAGCTCGGCCGGGTCCACCGTCGACAGGTCCCGCGTGCGGCCGTCGGCGCCCGGGGCGTGCGCGAGCGACACGATCGACGGGATGACCCGGTCCACCACCGCGCGGACGAAGCCCCGCGGCAGCTCGCCCTTGGTCAGCGCGGCCGTCGCCGCCGCCACCGCGCCGCAGGAGTCATGACCCAGCACGACCACCAGCGACGCGCCGAGGATCTCGACGCCGTACTCGATGGAGCCGATCACGGTGGTGTCCAGGACGTGCCCGGCCGTCCGGACCACGAACACGTCGCCGAGGCCCTGGTCGAAGACGATCTCCGCCGCGACGCGGCTGTCCGAGCAGCCGAAGACCACCGCGAACGGGTGCTGCTCGGCCTGCACCTCGGCGCGCCGCTCGAAGCCCTGCGACGGGTGCTCCATGGCGCCGCTGACGAACCTCTCGTTCCCCTCGCGGAGCGCGGTCCATGCCTCGGCGGGGGTCGTGGGATGTGCCATGGCCACATCGTCGCACCGCCGCCGGGGTGCTCCGCCACCGCGTCCACGCAGGACCCGCGCGCGTCCGCTCCGGTGGCAGAGCCCGCCGGAGCGGTGTAGCCAAGGGTGTGGGAAACGTGAAGGACGAGGTCGGGGCGCTGGTCGCGGCCTCGTCGCGACGGAGGGAGCGGTGGCGGTGCGCAGACGGTCGACGATGATCGCCGGGGCGACGGTGCTCGCCCTGGGGGCGGGTCTCGGGGCGTGCGCGCCGGCCGACGACACCCCCGTCCTCACCTGGTACACGAACCCCGACGCCGGCGGGCAGGCGGCGCTCGCGCAGCAGTGCACCGAGGAGGCGGACGGCGCGTACCGGATCGAGGTCTCGGTCCTGCCGCGCGAGGCGAGCTCACAGCGCGAGCAGCTCGCCCGGCGCCTCGCCGCGTCGGACTCCTCCATCGACCTGATGAGCCTGGACCCGCCGTTCATCCCGGAGCTCGCGAACGCGGGGTTCCTCGCGCCCGTGCCGGACGACATCGCCGAGGAGGTCAGCCAGGACGTCGCCGAGGGCGCGCTTCAGGGCGCCTCGTGGGGCGACGAGCTGGTCACCGTGCCGTTCTGGGCGAACACCCAGCTGCTGTGGTTCAAGAAGTCGGTCGCCGAGGCGGCGGGGCTGGACATGACGCAGCCCGTGACCTGGGACCAGGTGATCGACGCCGCGCGCGACCAGGACCTGACGCTCGGGGTCCAGGGCATCAAGGCCGAGGCGTACACGGTGTGGATCAACGCGCTGGTCGAGTCCGCCGGGGGCCACGTCGTCGAGACGCCGGAGGCCGGTGCGGAGGACGTCGAGCTGGGGCTGGAGTCCGACGCCGGCAAGGAGGCCGCGCGGATCATCGGCGAGATCGGGGCCGACCGGCTCGGCGGGCCCGGGCTGCCGACGCAGGACGAGAACGCGTCGCTGTCGCAGTTCCAGGGGGACAGCGGGTCGTTCATGGTCAACTGGCCGTTCGTCTGGCCGGCCATGCAGGGCGCGGTCGAGGACGGGACGCTCGAGCAGGAGTTCCTGGACGACGTCGGCTGGGCCGTCTACCCGCAGGTCGTCGAGGGCGAGGACGCGGCGCCTCCCTACGGCGGGATCAACCTCGGCGTCGGGGCGTTCAGCAACCACGTCGACGAGGCGTACGAGGCGGCGGCGTGCATCGTGCGGCCCGAGAACCAGGCGGCGTACTTCGTCTCCGACGGCAACCCGCCGGCGAGCACCGTCGCGTACGACGACCACGAGGTGCAGGAGACGTTCCCGATGGCGGACGTCATCCGGCAGTCCCTGGAGCAGGCGGCGCCCCGCCCGCAGACGCCGTACTACAACGAGGTGTCGCAGGGCCTCCAGGAGACCTGGCACGCGCCGTCGTCGGTGGACCCCGACACGACGCCCGAGACGTCCACGAACTTCATCGTCGAGGTCCTGCGAGGGGAGCGGCTGCTATGACCTCACCCCACGACATCGCTCGCCACGCTCACGATCCCGCGGGGGCCCCGAGATGAGTACCGAGATCACCGGCGCCACCGCCGGCCCGGCTGCGCAGGGCACCCGCGGCACCGGCCCGCGCGACGCCGACCGCTCCGGCGGACCCGGCGGACGCGGCCCCACCGGCACCGCCCGCGCGAAGGGCGGCCGCAGCGACCGCGCGAAGGCCGAGGCCCGGCTGGGCTGGCTGCTCGCCGGACCCGCGTTCGTGGTGATGCTCGCCGTCACGGCGTTCCCGATCCTGCAGGCCGTCTACGAGTCGCTGTTCCGGAACCGGCTCACCGCGCCGGACGACCGGGCGTTCATCGGCCTCGGCAACTACGCGGTGATCCTGTCGGACTCGGTGTTCTGGCAGTCGCTGGGCGTCACCACCGGGATCATGATCATCACCGTGGCCGTCGAGCTCGTGCTCGGCTTCGCGCTGGCGATGATCATGCACCGGGCGATCCTGCGGCTCCGGGGCCTGCTGCGCACCGCGATCCTCGTGCCCTACGGCATCATCACGGTCGTCTCGGCGTTCGCGTGGTTCTACGCGTTCAGCATCGACTCGGGGTACGTCAACCAGTGGTTCGACTGGGTGCCGGGCATCAGCCCCGACCTCAACTGGTTCGCCAACATGGGCACCAGCCTGTTCGTGATCATCGCGTCCGAGGTCTGGAAGACCACGCCGTTCATCTCGCTGCTGCTGCTCGCCGGCCTGGCGCAGGTCCCGGGCGACCTGGAGGAGGCCGCGCAGGTCGACGGCGCCACCTGGTGGCAGCGGATGAAGCGCGTCGTCATGCCGAACATGAAGGCCGCGATCATGGTCGCCGTCCTGTTCCGGGCCCTGGACGCGTTCCGCATCTTCGACAACGTCTTCATCATGACGAACGGCGCGAACAACACGACGGTGCTCTCGCTGCTCGCGTACCGGACGTCCATCGGGCGGCTCGAGATCGGGCTGGGGTCGGCGATCTCCGTCCTGCTGTTCCTCTGCGTGATGCTCATCTGCTTCATCGCGATCAAGATCTTCAAGGTCGACCTGGCCGGCGCGAGGGGAGGCCGCTGATGGGCGCGCTGTCGGGCAAGCAGAAGGCCGCCTGGGCCGCCATCACCGTCGCGGTGCTGCTGTACGCGCTGTTCCCGGTGGTGTCGATCATGGCCACCTCGTTCAAGCTGCCGAGCGACCTGAACACCGGGAAGTTCCTGCCGACGACGTGGACGTGGCAGAACTACGAGCAGATCCTCGCCCCGGACGGCTCCGCGCAGGAGCTGTTCCTGTCGTCGCTGCGCAACTCCGTCGGCATCTCGCTGATCGCCACCGCGATCTCCGTGGTGCTGTCCACGCTCGCGGCGTACGCGATCGCCCGGCTGGAGTTCCCCGGCCGCAAGCTCATCCTCACCACGGCGCTCGGCGTCTCGATCTTCCCGGTCATCTCGATCGTCACGCCGCTGTTCAACCTGTGGCGGACGATCGGTCTGTACGACACCTGGCCCGGCCTGATCATCCCGTACCTCTCGCTCACGCTGCCCATCTCGATCTGGACGCTCACGGCGTTCTTCCGGCAGATCCCGTGGGAGCTCGAGCAGGCCGCGCAGGTCGACGGCGCGACCACGTGGCAGGCGTTCCGCAAGGCGATCGTCCCGCTGGCGGCGCCGGGCGTGTTCACCACCGCGCTGATCGCGTTCTTCATCGCGTGGAACGACTTCGTGTACGGCATCTCGCTGACCTCCACGGAGGCGGCGCGGCCCGTGCCCGCGGCGCTGGCGTTCTTCTCCGGCGCCTCGCAGTTCGAGGACCCGACCGGCGCCATCTCGGCCGCCGCGGTCGTCGTCACCATCCCCGTGGTCGTCCTGGTGCTGCTGTTCCAGCGCCAGATCGTGTCCGGGCTGACCCAGGGCGCCGTCAAGGGCTGAGCCGTCGCGCTCCCCACCCGGCCCGAGACAGGAGGAACCTCATGGCATCCATCACCCTGACGGACATCGTCAAGGAGTACGGCGACGGCTACCCGGCCGTCAACGGCGTCAGCCTCGACATCAAGGACGGGGAGTTCGTCATCCTCGTGGGACCGTCGGGCTGCGGGAAGTCCACCCTGCTCCGGATGATCGTCGGGCTGGAGGACATCACCTCCGGCGAGCTGCGGATCGGCGACGAGGTGGTCAACGACAAGGCCCCGCGCGACCGGCACCTGGCGATGGTGTTCCAGAACTACGCGCTCTACCCGCACCTCACCGTGTTCGAGAACATCGCGTTCCCGCTGCGGCTGCAGAAGGGCGCGTTCACCGAGGAGCAGATCCGCGAGCACGTGGAGTTCGCCGCGGACACCCTGGAGCTCCGCGACCACCTGGACCGCAAGCCGGCGAACCTGTCCGGCGGTCAGCGCCAGCGCGTCGCGATGGGCCGGGCGATCGTCCGCGACGCCCGCGCGTTCCTGTTCGACGAGCCGCTGTCCAACCTCGACGCGAAGCTGCGCGGGCAGATGCGGACCGAGATCGCGCGCATGCAGCGCCGCCTGGGGACCACCACCGTGTACGTCACGCACGACCAGACCGAGGCCATGACGCTCGGCGACCGTGTCGTGGTGCTCCGCAAGGGGGAGACGCAGCAGGTCGCGAGCCCCCGCGCGCTGTACGAGCAGCCGGTCAACCTGTTCGTCGCCGGGTTCATCGGGTCCCCGCCGATGAACTTCATGCCCGGCGAGGTCCGCGGCGACACCCTGAAGCTGCCGTTCGCCGAGGTGCCGATCCCTCAGCGGGTCCGCGACCGGATCGCCGAGCGCGAGCTCGTCATCGTGGGCCTGCGGCCCGAGCACGTCGAGGACGCGCGGACGCTCGACGACATCAAGCGGGACGGCGGCGTCACGTTCGAGGCCGACGTCGACGTCATCGAGTGGCTGGGGTCCGAGCTGTACGCCTACATCCCGTTCGAGACGCACGCCGACGTGGCGAAGAAGCTCGAGGAGCTCGACCGGGACCTGGACGGCGAGGGCATGCGCACGCAGGTCGTCGTGTCCCTCGGGTCGGAGAGCCGCGTCCGCGACGGCAGCCGGGCGACGCTGTGGTTCGACCCGCGGCGGCTGCTGGTGTTCGACCCCGAGTCCGGCGAGAACCTCACCTACGACGACGAGGCCGCCCAGCGCATCGACGCCGAGACGGAGGAGGACCGACGGGCGGCGCTGGAGCGGGCGCAGCGGGACGCCGACCGGGACGGCGACCGCCGCGGGGAGGTCGCACGCGGCGACGGCGCGGGTGCGTCGACCCCGGCGGGCCGGCACCGCGAGGCCTCCTGACCCCGGCCGGGGCCGGGCGGAGTCAGGCCTCGCCGAGCTCCGCGGACGTCGGCGGGTTCGCGCCCGCGCGGGACACCGTGATCGCGGCGATGGCGGCGCACCGGACGAGCACGCGCTCGATCGTCGCCCGGTCGATCGCGTGCAGGCGCTCGCGGGCGTCGGCGCCGAGCAGGCCGGCCGACCACAGCCCGTCGATCAGCCCCGCCATGAACGAGTCCCCGGCGCCCACGGTGTCCGCGACCGTGACGGGCGGTGCCGTCAGGGCGATCTCGTCCCCGGCCGCTGTCACGGCCAGCGCGCCCTCGCCGCCGAGCGTCACGACCACGAGCGCCGGGCCGCGGCTCAGCCAGTCCCGGGCGATCTCGACCGGGGCGACCCCCGGGTGCAGCCAGGCGAGGTCCTCGTCGGAGACCTTCACGACGTCAGCGAGCTCGACGAGCCGCTCGACGACCGGGAGCGTCGCGTCGGCGTCCCCCATCAGGGCCGGCCGCAGGTTCGGGTCGTACGTCAGCGTCGACGTCGACCGGCGCTCGGCCAGCAGACGGGCGACCGCCTCCCCGCCGGGAGTGAGCACCGTGGCGATCGACCCGGTGTGCACCACGGCGGGGGCGTCGTCGCCCTCGTCCCAGGTCCCGGGCAGGTCCCACGTCAGGTCGAACTCGTAGGTCGCGGCGCCCCCCTCGTCCAGGTGCGCGCGCGCGACCGAGCTGCGCTCCGGCGCGCGGTCACCGGTGAGCACGTGCACGTCGGACGCTGCGAGGTGCTCGCGCACCAGGTCGCCGTACGCGTCGTCGGCGAGCCACGTCAGCAGGTCGACGCGCCGCCCCAGCCGGCCGAGCCCGATCGCCACGTTGGCCGGGCTGCCCCCGGGGTGCTCGGCGGGCTCCTCACCGCGCCGCAGCACGACGTCGACGAGGGCCTCCCCGACGACGAGGGCGCGCGGGGCAGGGGCGGTCTGCTCGGTCATGGGTCTCCTTCGCGTCCGGCGGCGATGCCGGTTCGGTGCTGCGGGTGGCGCGGGACTGCGCCGCCGGGGTCAGGAGGAGGCGTCCTCGCCGGTGCCCGGGCGTGCGGGGCCGTCGCCGTCCGCCTCACGGGCGGCGTCGAGCCGGGCGCGGGCGCCGTCGAGCCACTGCTGGCACCGGGCGGCGAGGGCCTCGCCCCGCTCCCACAGCGTCAGGGACTCCTCCAGGGACGCACCCCCGGCCTCCAGGCGGGAGACGACGGCGACGAGCTCGTCCCTGGCCTGCTCGTACGACAGCTCGTCGACGCCGACGGCGTCCGGTGCGGGGGAGGTGGCGCTCACGGCACCCATCTAACCAACGACCACGGACGTGCTGTCCACCTGACGCTCGGGGGCCCGCCGCGCCGGGCGCGGTCACCGTGCTCGGCGCGGCTCGGCGGGACTCGGTGCGGCGGTCGGCGGGATTGGTGGTCACGGTGTCCCACGCCGGGCGGCGGCACGTCCCCGCGAACCGTGTTCGCGGTGTTCGCGGTGTTCGCGGTGTTCGCCGTGTTCGCGGTGTTCACCGTGCTCGCCGTGTTCACCGTGTCTCGCGGACAGGAGGGTCCGCTCGCCGGAACTGCGTCCACGGCGTCTGCGGTGACCACCCCACGCGCAGAGGTCACCGCAGCCTCGGTGGTCACGGTGGTCACGGTTCCCGGGAGGGTGCCTCGGGTCGGTGCGGGGACGCGGTGGTCACGGTGGTCACGGTTCCCGAGAGAGTGGCGTGGCAGGCCCATGGGGCTGCTGTGGTGGGGCGGGCGCCATGGGGGGCACCGCGCGACTCAGGGGGCGCTCGCGTCTCCGTCGGTCCCTGCCGGGGCGGTGGCGGGGCGCGGCCGGCCGGGGGCGATCGCCAGCACCGTCGCCATCAGCTCCCCGCGTGCGACGCGGACGCGGAGCGTGTCCTTGGCGGCGACGCTCGTCGCGTCCCGGACCACCGCCCCGTCGGAGGTCTGCACCACGGCGTAGCCCCGCTCGAGCGTGGCGGCGGGCGACAGCGCGCGGACCTGCGCGGCGAGCGCCCGCGTGGACGTCACCGCTCCGGACAGCGCGTGGTCGAGGCTGCGGCGGGCGTGGTCCCGGAGGCGGTGCACCTCGGCCTCGCGCACCTCGACCATCGTCGCGGGGCGGGCGAGCACCGGGCGGCTGCGCAGCTGCTCCAGGCCCGCGGCCTCCCGGGCCACCCGGTGCGTCACGGCGGAGCGGATGCGGTCACGGGCCTGGGTGACGCGCGCGCGCTCCTCTGCGACGTCGGGGACGATCCGCTTGGCGGCGTCGGTGGGCGTCGAGGCGCGGTAGTCGGCGACGAGGTCGAGCAGCGGGGTGTCCGTCTCGTGCCCGATCGCGGACACCAGCGGGGTGCGGCACGCCGCGGCAGCGCGCACGAGCGACTCGTTGCTGAACGGCAGCAGGTCCTCGACGGAGCCGCCGCCGCGGGCCACGACGATGACGTCGACGCGGGGGTCGGCGTCCAGGTCGGCGATCGCCCGGCTGACCTGCGGCACGGCACCCACGCCCTGCACGGCGACCTCCCGGATGACGAACTCCACCTGCGGCCACCGCGCCCGGGCGTTGACGACGACGTCGTGCTCCGCCTTCGACTCCCGGCCGCACACCAGCCCGACGACGCGCGGCAGGAACGGCAGCGGCACCTTGCGTTCCGCGTCGAACACGCCCTCGGCGGCGAGCACCCGCTTGAGGTGCTCGATGCGGGCGAGCAGCTCCCCGACGCCGACCGCGCGCACGGCGTCCGCGTTGAGCTGCAGGGTGCCGCGCTTGGTCCAGAACGTCGGCCGGGCGTGGACGACGACGTGCGCCCCCTCGGCGAGCGGCGTCTCCGCGGCGGCGAGCACCTGCGCCGGCATCGAGACGGGAAGCGACATGTCGGTGTCGGCGTCCCGGAGCGTCAGGAACGCGACGCCCGCGCCGGGCCGCCGGTTGAGCTGCACGACCTGGCCCTCGACCCACAGCGCCGACATCTTGGAGACGTAGTCGGCGATCTTCGCGGACAGCAGGCGCACGGGCCACGGCCGCTCGGGCGTGGTCTCGATCGCGCGGGCGGGCAGGTCCGCGGGGAGCCCGCCCGGACGCGCCGCCTCGGGCCGCCGGACGTCGGGGGAGGACTGCTGCACGGCCCCCACCCTGCCACGCCGGGCCGACACCGCTCGCGACCTAGACTGACCGCGTGACCGTCGCCCCCGGCAGCCGGCCGGACGCAGCGCCCTCCCGCGGGCGCGTGCTGCTGGCCGCCCCCCGCGGGTACTGCGCCGGCGTGGACCGCGCGGTCGTCGCCGTCGAGCAGGCCCTCGAGCACTACGGGGCACCGGTGTACGTCCGCAAGGAGATCGTGCACAACCGGCACGTCGTCGACACGCTCGCGGCCCGCGGCGCGGTGTTCGTGGAGGAGACCGACGAGGTCCCGGAGGGTGCCCGGCTGGTGTTCTCGGCGCACGGGGTGTCCCCGGCGGTGCGGGCCGCGGCCGAGGCCCGGTCGCTGCGCACCATCGACGCGACCTGCCCCCTGGTGACGAAGGTCCACCGCGAGGCCGTGCGGTTCGCCGCGGACGACCTCGACATCCTGCTCATCGGGCACCCCGGGCACGAGGAGGTGGAAGGCACCCAGGGCGAGGCGCCCGCGCACGTCCAGGTGGTCGCGTCCCCCGAGGCGGTCGACGCCGTGACCGTCCGGGACGAGAGCCGCGTCGTGTGGATCTCGCAGACCACGCTCTCGGTGGACGAGACGATGGAGACGGTCCGGCGGCTGCGCGAGCGGTTCCCGCTGCTGCAGGACCCCCCGAGCGACGACATCTGCTACGCCACGCAGAACCGGCAGGTGGCGGTGAAGAAGCTCGCCCCGGAGTGCGACGTGGTCATCACCGTCGGCTCGGCGAACTCGTCGAACTCGGTGCGGCTGGTCGAGGTCGCGCTGGAGTCCGGGGCGCGCGCCTCGTACCGGGTGGACACCGCGGCGCAGGTCGACCCGGCCTGGCTGACGGGCGCGCGGACCGTGGGCGTGACCTCCGGGGCGTCGGTGCCGGAGATCCTGGTTCGGGACGTGCTGGACCTGCTGGCCGCGCACGGGTTCGCGGACGTCGAGGAGGTGCGGACGGCCACCGAGGACCTGATGTTCTCCCTGCCCCGCGAGCTGCGCGCCGACCTCAAGGCCGCCGGCACGGAGGACCCCCGTCCGCGCCGCGAGCAGCGCCGGGACCTGGCGATCCGGCCGGTCTGACCCCACCCCCGCCCGCGCGCAACGCGGTAGGTCAGACCTCCGGGCGCACGTCCCCGAGCACGGCGTCGTCCAGCGCGCCGAGCGCGTCCGAGCGGCGCGACTCCGTCCGCGTCCCGGGCGCGTCGCCGTCCAGCCCCACCACCCGCTGCTCCTCCCACGCCACCAGCTCCGGAGCGGTCACGACCGAGAGCCGGCGCTCGACGGACGGCGGGGTCGGCAGCTCGCCGTCCACCACGTGCAGGTCGGCGAACTTCCGCGCCGAGACCAGGACCCGGGACTCGAGGGACGCGACGGACTGGTTGTAGGCGGTCGCGGCCTGGTCGATCGCCCGGCCGACCTTGGACAGGTGCCCGCCGAGGGTCGCGATCCGGCCGTGCAGCTCCTTGCCCAGGTCGAGCACGGCCTGCGCGTTGGTCGCGAGGGCGTCCTGCCGCCAGGCGTACGCCACGGTGCGCAGCAGCGCGAGCAGGGTCATCGGGGTCGCGATGACGACGTTCTGCTCGAACGCCCGCTCCACGATGCCGGGGTCCACGTCGAGCGCCGCGTGCAGGAACGCCTCCGCCGGGACGAACATGACCACGAACTCCGGGGCTGGGCTGAACTGGTCCCAGTACCGCTTGGCGGCGAGCTGGTCGACGTGGGCGCGCAGGTGCCGGGCGTGCGCGGCCATCCGGCGGTCCCGCTCGGCGGGGTCGGTGGCCTCGGCGGCCTCCAGGAAGCCCAGGAACGCGACCTTGGCGTCCACGACCACGCGCTTGCCGCCCGCGAGCTGCACGACCATGTCGGGGCGCAGCAGCCCGTCGGCGGTCCGCACCTGGTCCTGCTCGACGAAGTCGACGTGCGGCAGCATCCCGGCGGCCTCGACGACCCGGCGCAGCTGGACCTCGCCCCACCGGCCGCGGACCTGCGACGACCGCAGCGACGTGACGAGCTGCGCGGTCTGCTCCCGCAGCCGGCCGGCCTCCTCGCGCATCTGCCGCACCTGCTCCCCGAGCGCGGCGTCCCCCTGCACCCGGGCCTGCTCGGCGGTGCGCAGCTCGGCCCGCACGGCGTCGAGGGTGCGGGCCAGCGGGTCGACCATCGCGCGCACGGCCTGCTCGCGCTGGGCGAGGTCGCCGGACTGCTCCTGGTGCCGCGCGGCGAGGCTCTGGTGCGCGAGCGCGAGGAACTGCTCGCCGCTGGCCGCGAGGGCGTCGGCGGCGAGCGCCCGGAACCGGTCGGCCTGGTGGTCCTCGCCCGCGGCGCCGCCGAGCTCCGCCGCGGTGCGCCAGCGTGCCGCGTCCACCTCGGCCGCCCGCAGCCGCGCCGCCGACCGGCCGGAGGCGAGCAGCGCCCCGACCACCACCCCGACCAGCAGGGCCCCCGCGAGGGCGATCACCAGCGCCAGATCCGTCATGCCCCGCAGAATGCCAGCCGCCACCGACAGCCCCTCCCTATGCTGGGTGGATGGTGCTCCCCGACGGCCCTCAGCCCGCGGGGCGCCGCCCCGCCGTCCAGCCCGCCCCCCGCCCTGTCGATCCAGGGCCTCTGGAAGCGGTTCGGCACGAAGATCGCGGTCGCCGGCGTCGACCTGGAGGTGCCCTCCGGCTCGTTCTACGGGCTGGTCGGCCCCAACGGCGCGGGGAAGACGACGACGCTGTCGATGGCGACCGGGCTGCTGCGCCCCGACTTCGGCCGCGTCCTCGTGCGCGGGCAGGACCTGTGGGCCGACCCGCTGCACGTCAAGGCGGTGCTGGGCGTCCTGCCGGACGGGGTGCGGCTGTTCGACCGGCTCACGGGCGCGCAGCTCGTCACGTACGCCGGGCTGCTGCGCGGGCTGGACCGGGACACCGTGCGCGACCGGACGGCCGACCTGCTGCGGACCTTCGACCTCACGGCGGACGCCGACACCCTGGTCGTCGACTACTCGGCGGGCATGACCAAGAAGATCGCCCTGGCCTGCGCGCTGGTGCACGCCCCGCGGGTGCTGGTCCTCGACGAGCCCTTCGAGGCCGTCGACCCCGTCTCGGCCGCCAACATCCGCGACATCCTCGCGTCCTACGTGGCGAGCGGCGGCACGGTGGTCGTGTCCTCCCACGTCATGGACCTGGTGCAGCGCATGTGCGACCACGTCGCGGTGATCGCCGGCGGGCACGTGCTCGCGCAGGGCACCGTGGACGAGGTGCGGGGCGCCGCGACGCTGGAGGACCGGTTCGTCGAGCTCGTGGGTGGCCGCCGCACGGAGGGGGCGCTCGCGTGGCTGCGCACCTCGTCCGACTGAAGCTGACGCTGCTGCGCAACGGCCTGCGCCGGAGCGTGTGGAAGCTGATCGGGCTGCTGCTCGGCCTGGCGTACGTGCTGTTCCTGCTGGCGCTGGCGACGGCGGGACTGGCGCTGCTGGGGGCCCAGCGCGACCCGGAGCTGTCCCGCACCGTGGTGGTGCTCGCCGGGACGCTGCTGGTCGCGGGGTGGTGGCTGCTGCCGCTGGTGGCGTTCGGCGTGGACAGCACCCTGGACCCGGAGCGGTTCCGGCTGTTCCCGATGCGCCGCCGCTCGATGCTCACCGGCCTGGCCCTCGCGGGGCTGGTCGGCGTCCCGGGGCTGGCGACCACGTTGCTCGGCGCGGGCTCGGCCCTCGCGTGGACGTGGGACCTCGCCGCCGCCGTGGCGGCCCTGGTGGGTGCCGTCCTGGGGGTCGCGCTGTGCGTCGTGGGCTCGCGTGCCGTCACCACCCTGCTCGCGCCCCTCGTGTCCGGGCGCCGGTTCCGGGAGGTCGCGGCGGTGCTCGCCATCGTCCCGCTGATGCTCGCCGGGCCGATCCTGCTGGGCGTGACCGCCGGGCTGTCCGCGGTCGCCGACGTGCTGCCGCGGGTGGCCGTCGTGGCGGGCTGGACGCCGGTGGGCGCGCCGTGGGCGCTGGCGGCGGACGTGGCGGACGGCGCCTGGCTCGCCGCCGCCGGGAAGGTCGCGATCTGCCTCGCCGCCCTGGCCGTGCTCGTCGCGGTCTGGGACCGGGCGCTCTCCGCCGCGCTGGTGCGGCCCGAGGGCGGGGGCCGGGTCGCGCGCGGGCACGGTCTCGGGTTCTTCGACCGGGTGCCCGCCACGCCGACGGGCGCGGTCGTCGCCCGCTGCCTCACGTACTGGCTGCGCGACTCCCGGTACGCCGCGGCGGTCGCCGTGGTGCCGGTCCTGGTGCTGCTGCTGTGGTTCCTCGGCCGCGGGGGAGACGTCGTGCTCGGCGCCGGCGTCCTGGTCGCGTTCGTCATGGGCTGGTCGCTGTCCGCCGACGTCGCCTACGACGACACGGCGTTCTGGACGCACGTGGCCGCGCCCGTCGACGGCCGGGTGGACCGGGCCGGCCGGGCCGTCGCGGGACTGGTCGTGGGCGGCGTGGTCGTGCTGGCGACGGACGTCCTCGTGCTGGGCGTCGCGGACCGGTGGGACGCGACGCTGCCGGTGCTCGGCATGTCGCTGGGCGTGCTCGGGGCGGGCGTCGGGGCGTCGTCGGTGTACTCCGCCCGCGTGGTCTACCCGGTCCCGAAGCCGGGCGAGAACCCGTTCTCGACGCCGCAGGGCACGTCGTTCGCGGTGATGGTCACGCAGAGCGTCGGCATGCTCGTGCTGCTGGCGCTGTGCCTGCCGACCGTCGGCCTCGGGATCGCGGCGCTGGTCACGGGCCACGCGGTGCTGGACGTCCTCACGCTCGCCGTCGGGCTGGGCGTCGGCGCGGCCGCCGTCGTGGTCGGGGTGCGGCTCGGCGCCCGCGTGTACGACCGCCGGGCACCGGAGCTGCTGCAGACGATCCGCTCGTTCGCCTGAGCGGCGCCCCCCTAGGATGGTGCCCCGTGGCACTCACCATCGGCATCGTCGGCCTGCCCAACGTCGGCAAGTCCACGCTCTTCAACGCCCTCACCCGCGCGCAGGTCCTCGCGGCGAACTACCCGTTCGCGACGATCGAGCCCAACGTGGGTGTCGTGCCGCTGCCCGACCCCCGGCTCGACACGCTGGCCGAGATCTTCGGCAGCGAGAAGATCCTCCCGGCGACGGTGTCGTTCGTGGACATCGCGGGCATCGTCAAGGGCGCGAGCGAGGGCGAGGGGCTCGGCAACAAGTTCCTCGCGAACATCCGCGAGGCCGAGGCGATCTGCCAGGTCACGCGCGCGTTCGCCGACCCGGACGTCGTGCACGTCGACGGCCGCGTCTCGCCGAAGGACGACATCGAGACGATCAACACCGAGCTGGTGCTGGCCGACCTGCAGACCCTCGAGAAGGTCGTCCCGCGGCTCGAGAAGGAGGTCCGGATCAAGAAGTCGGACCCCGCCGAGCTCGCCGCCGCGCAGGCCGCCCAGGCCGTGCTCGAGTCCGGTCAGACGCTGTTCCAGGGCGCGAAGGCCGCCGGGATCGACCTCGCCGACCTCGCGTCGCTGCAGCTCATGACGGCCAAGCCGTTCATCTACGTGTTCAACACCGACGACGCCGGCCTGGCCGACACCGCGATGCAGGACGAGCTGCGCGCGTTCGTCGCCCCGGCCGACGCGATCTTCCTCGACGCGAAGTTCGAGTCCGACCTGGTCGAGCTCGAGCCCGACGAGGCCAAGGAGATGCTCGCGGAGAACGGCCAGGCCGAGTCGGGCCTCGACCAGCTCGCCCGCGTCGGGTTCCACACGCTCGGCCTGCAGACGTACCTGACGGCCGGCCCGAAGGAGTCCCGCGCCTGGACGATCCACCAGGGCTGGACCGCCCCGCAGGCCGCCGGGGTCATCCACACGGACTTCCAGAAGGGCTTCATCAAGGCGGAGGTCATCAGCTTCGACGACCTCGTCGAGGCCGGGTCCGTCGCCGCCGCGCGCGCCGCGGGCAAGGCCCGGATCGAGGGCAAGGACTACGTGATGGTCGACGGCGACGTGGTGGAGTTCCGCTTCAACGTGTGACGACCGCGCCGGTGCGCCCCCTGCGCGCACCGGCGATCGTCCTCACGCCCCGTAGACCCGCGCCCGGTGCGCGGCGAACTGCCGCCGCCCGACCGTGTGCCAGAGCAGCCGCACGGGCGCGGGCAGGTTGGTCCGCAGCCAGCCGCTGCGCTCGGACGCGGGCATCGCGTCGACCAGCCAGCCGAGCTGGAGGAACAGCCGGTTCCGCGGGATGGCGGCCATGCCGTGCGCGTGCAGCTGGTCCCACTCGCGCTGGCTCATCACGCTCGACGCGGTGGGCATGATCGCGTCCTCCTCCTGACCGAGGTGCAGGTCCAGCAGGCGGTGCAGGTCGTCGAGCCGCGCGGCCACCGCGTCGCGGGCCGGCGCCGCGGCGTCCGCCTCCCACGCGGTCAGTGCCCCGTCGAGGTCGCGGAGCAGCGCCGCGACGCCCGCGTGCTGGCTGCGCATGAGGCCCACGTGCAGCGCGCACGCCGGCGCCCGCTGCTCGAGCGTGTCCCACAGCAGCAGGTCCTCGCCCTCGTGGTGGTGGTGCAGGCCCTCGGCGACCTCCCGGACGTGCGCGGACACCACGCGCATCCGGGCGGTGTCGCCGGCGGGGACGCCACGGACGAGCGCCGGCGCGTCGGAGAAGGCCCGGCGGAACAGCTGGTGGATGTGCAGGAGCCCCGAGGTGTCGCACCCCGGGACGTCCCTGGCGCTGCGGGCGGTGCTGGCGGTCATCGTCGATCTCGCTCTCGGTCGGCTGCGTCACCGGCTAACGCTGAACAGTGGTGACGACTATCCTCATGACCATGTCCGACGTCAAGACCGCGGTGCGTGCCGACCTGCCCGCCGGCCCGCGCGCCGACCCGGCCGCCGACCCGCTCGACGCCTGGGTCACGCGCGGCGCGGAGCCCGGGGTCGCGCCCGGGGTGACGGAGCGCCTGCGCGCGCTGCTCAACACCGACGACCGGTTCCACGGCGTCGACCGGCTGCGGGGGCACGGCCCGTCCGCGCTCGTGGAGGCCCGCGACGCGCTGCGCCACTACCTCGTGACGGGTGACGGCGCCCCGCTCGGGGCGGTCGCGGCGGAGCACCCGCTGGTCGTCGACCCCCGGGAGGGCGGGCTCCGGCTCACCCCGGCCCCGGGGTCGGGGGCGGACGCGGCGCTGGTCGCCGGGGTGCTCGCGAGCCTGCACGAGGCGGTGGGCTCGGGGGACTGGGGCCGGCTCAAGGCGTGCGCCAACCCGGACTGCCGGTGGATCTACCACGACGCCTCCCGCAACCGGTCCGGCCGCTGGTGCTCGATGGGGGAGTGCGGCGACGTGATGAAGGCGCGCGCGTACCGGCGGCGGGGCCGGGCCGGCGCGGAGCGGGCCGGCGCGGAGCCCACCGGCTGAGCGGCCCTGCGACGGCCGGTCGTACGCTCGCGGGTGCCGGCCGGTCGACCGTCGACCGACCCGCACAGGAGGCGACGATGCTCTCCGACCACCCCGCGATGCCCTGCCTCGCCGTGAGCGACCTGGCCCGGGCCCGCCGGTTCTACGAGGAGACGCTGGGGTTCCACCAGATGGAGCTGCCCGGCATGGAGGACGACGTCATGGGCGTCGTGTACGCGACCAAGCAGGGCGGGATGCTCGTGTACCCGTCCTCGTACGCCGGCACGAACCGTGCCACCGCGGTGTCGTTCGTGGTGGACGACGCCGCGTTCGACGACGAGGTCGCCGGGCTGCGCTCGCGCGGCGTGCAGTTCCAGACGTTCGACATGCCGTCGGGCACCTGGGAGGACGGCGTGCTGCGCGACGGCGCGATGCGGTCGGCCTGGTTCGCCGACCCGGACGGCAACGTGCTCAACGTCGAGGCCGTGCGCGTGGGCGCCGCGGTCTGACACCACGTCCTGGCGGGGTCCTCGGCGGTGGCGTGGGGGCCCCGCCGCGGCGTGCCATAGCGCCTCGCCCCTGCTCCGCCATGTTTCGTCCGTGTTTCCGGCAGGTTCCGTCTCGCCTGCTGGACACTACCGCCCAGTATCGATCCGGTAACGATCACCCGCGGTGCCCGTTCCGTGGCGATTGTGACCCGGATCGCTCACTACCGTGGCTCCATCCATGGCGGGACCGTGCGTCCACCACCCCGTGCCGGCCGAGCCGGCGTCGGGGGTACGGACGCCGAGCGCCACCTTCTCAGGAGGAACATTGAGGATCACACGAAAGGCCGCAGCGGCGGTCTCGATCGCGGCAGCCGGCGCCCTGGCGCTCACCGCGTGCTCGAGCTCCGGCGGCGACGACGAGGGCGGCAACGACTCCGGGATCAACACCGAGTCCTCGGTGAACATCGCCTGGAACCAGCCGTTCTTCTCCTACAACCAGGAGAGCATCACCGGTAACGCGACGGCCAACTCGGTCATCACCTACCTGACGAAGTCGGCGTTCAACTACTACGACTCCGACCTGAACCTGGTCCAGGACGAGTCGTTCGGCACGTACGAGAAGACCTCGGACGACCCGCTGACCATCGAGTACACCTTCGCGGACACCGCGAAGTGGTCCGACGGCGTGCAGGTCAGCCCGGAGGACTTCCTCCTCGAGTGGGCCGCCCAGAGCGGCACGTACAACACCGTCGAGGCGGAGTACGACGAGGAGGGCAACGTCACGAACCAGGAGGCCCTGGACGCCGGCATCGCCTTCGACGCCGCCGCCCCGTGCGCCGCCCTGATCGAGACGCCGGAGATCGACGGCTCGACCATCACCTTCACGTACTCCAAGCCGTTCGCGGACTGGGAGACCTGCATGACGGCCCCGACGCTCCCGGCGCACGTCGTCGGTGAGCGCGCGCTCGGCACCGCCGCGGGCGAGGAGTCGGCGACGGCCGTGGCCGACGCGATCCTCAACAACGACTCCGCGGCGCTGTCCAAGATCGCGAAGGTGTGGAGCACCGACTTCAACTACACCTCGATGCCGGACGACGAGGGCCTGTACCTGTCCAACGGCGCGTACATCATGACGGACTTCGTCGAGGAGCAGTACATGACCCTCAAGGCCAACGAGGCCTACGAGGGTGAGAACACCGCCTCCATCGGCACCGTCACGGTCCGCTGGAACGGTGACCCGATGGGTCAGGTCCAGGCGCTGCAGAACGGTGAGGTCGACCTCATCAACCCGCAGTCGACCGCGGACGTCCTCGCGGCCCTCCAGGACATCGAGGGCCTCGAGGTCGAGACCAGCCCCGAGGGCACCTACGAGCACGTCGACCTGCAGCAGGGCAACGGCGGCCCGTTCGACCCCGCGGCCTACGGCGGCGACGCCGAGAAGGCCAAGAAGGTCCGCCAGGCGTTCCTCAAGACGATCCCGCGCCAGGACATCGTCGACAGCCTGATCAAGCCGCTGCAGGAGGACGCCGAGGTGCGGAGCTCCTACACCGTCGTCCCGGGCTCGCCGAACTACGACGCCGTGTCCGAGGCCAGCGGCCAGGACGAGCAGTACGGCGAGGTCGACATCGAGGGCGCCAAGGCGCTCCTCGCCGAGGCCGGCGTCCCGGCGGTCAACGTCCGCCTGCTCTTCGACCCGGAGAACACCCGCCGGCAGAACGAGTACCAGCTGATCGCGGCCTCCGCGGCCGAGGCCGGCTTCACGGTCACGCCGTACCAGGTCCAGACCGACTGGGGCACCGACCTGAGCAACGCGACGAGCTTCTACGACGCGGCGCTCTTCGGCTGGCAGTCCGAGTCCACCGCCGTGACCGAGTCGGACGCGAACTACCGCACCGGCGCGACGAACAACTACTACGGCTACTCGAACACCGAGGTCGACGCGCTGTTCGACCAGCTCCAGGTGGCGACGGACCCCGACGAGCAGACCGAGCTCCTCGGCCAGATCGAGAAGCACCTCGTGGACGACGCCTTCGGCGTGACGATCTTCCAGTTCCCCGGCGTCACCGCCTGGAACCCGGAGACGATCGACAACATCTCGAAGGTCTCGATCAACCCGACGGTGTTCGCCCAGTTCTGGAAGTGGACCCCCGGCTCCGCCGCTTCGGCGAGCTGACCCGAGGCTCCGCACGCCCACGGCGGCCGGGACGCGATTGGCGTCCCGGCCGCCGCAGGGCACATCATCACCTTCAGGAAGGGCGCCGAGGCTCCCCGCCCCGGCGCCCTTCCTCGTGCCCCGCGACTCGTGCGGGGTACGAGCGGACGAAAGGGATAGGATCCCCTCCCGTCCGCGGCACCCTTCCGTGAGCGAGGTTCCGTCTCCGTGCTGAGATTCCTGTGGCGCCGCTTCCTAGCGGGGCTGGCCACGTTGTTCGTGGCTCTCTTCTTGATGTACATCCTGGTCAACGCGGCGATCGACCCCCTCGCCGACCTCCGCGAGAGCACGGCGCCCAACAAGGCGCAGCTCATCGAGGCGCGGATCGACCAGCTGAACCTCGAGACCAACGTGGTCGTCCGGTTCTTCCAGTGGATCGGCAACTTCCTCACCGGTGACTGGGGCATCGCCTGGCGGACGGGCCAGGAGGTCACGACGCTGATCTCCCACGCCATCGGCTCGACGCTCGAGCTCGTCACCGCCGCGACGTTCCTCGCGCTGATCCTCGGCGTCTTCGTCGGTGTCGTGAGCGCGCTGCGGCAGTACAGCAGCTTCGACTACCTGATCATCTTCGTGTCGTTCCTGCTGTACTCGCTGCCCTCCTTCTGGGTCGCCGTCCTGCTCAAGCAGTGGGGCGCCATCGGCTTCAACGACTTCCTCGCCGACCCCACGCTGTCGTGGGTCGTGATCATCGGCCTGGCCGTGCTCTCGGGCGTGCTGTGGATGCTCGCCGTGGGCGGCTCGGTGCGCCGGCGCGTGCAGACCTTCCTCACCGCGACCGTGGCCACCGGGGCGCTGCTGGCGTACCTGCAGCTGTCGGGCTGGTGGGACGAGCCGCAGATCGGCCCGGTCCTGCTGATCATCCTGGGCGCCGGCACCGCGCTGGCCGTCGCGGCCGTGTCCGCGGGCCTGCAGAACCGCCGCGCGCTGTTCACCACGCTGACCGTCGTGGTCATCGGCGTCGTCCTGTACTTCCCGCTGCAGGGCCTGTTCGACAGCATCGACGAGTCGCACCTGCTGATCGCCGGCCTCGCCGTCGTCACGGTGCTCGTCGGCTGGTTCGTCGGCATCCTGTTCGGCGGCCCCGACCGCGGCATCTCCGCGCGCGCCGGTGCGATCACGGCCCTCGTCATGGGCGCGATGATCTTCGCGGACCAGGTCATGCGGTACTGGCCGGACTACTACACCGCGCTGCGCGGACGGCCGATCCCGACCTTCGGCGACCGGACCCCGAACCTCGGCGGCAACTACTGGGTGCAGGTGCTCGACTCGTTCACCCACCTGATCCTGCCGACGCTGACGCTGATCCTCATCGCGTTCGCGGCGTACACCCGGTACTCGCGCTCGAGCATGCTCGAGGTGATGAACCAGGACTACATCCGCACCGCGCGCGCCAAGGGCCTGCCGGAGCGGGTCGTCGTGGTCCGCCACGGGTTCCGCAACACGCTGATCCCGCTGGCCACCGTGGTCCCGATCGACGTCATCACCCTCATCGGCGGCGCGATCATCACCGAGGCCGTGTTCGCGCGGCCCGGCATGGGTCAGCTCTTCGTGCGGTCCCTGCAGGGCGCCGAGATCGAGCCCGTGATGGCCTACCTCTTCATCACCGCGGCGCTGGCCATCATCGCGAGCATCGTCGCGGACATCATCTACGCGGTCGTCGACCCCCGGATCCGGTTGGACGCATGAGCACCCAGGCACCCACTCCCCAGAGCCCCGACGAGCGGCCCGCCGAGCACCTCGAGAACGCGATCGAGCTGCAGGACGTCGCCGGTCTGTCGCAGGGGCAGATCGTCCGGCGGCGGTTCTTCCGCCACCGCGGCGCCATCGCCGGCCTGGTCGTCCTCGCAGCCGTCGTCCTCCTGGCCTTCACCTCGGTGGGCTTCGGGCCCGTCCCCGGCTGGTGGAAGTACACCGGCGCCCCGGACCCGGCCAACATCACCAACCCCGGCGGCGCGCCGACGCTCAGCATGCCGACGTGGCTCGGCGGCACCGGCTTCGCGCTCGGCGAGCACCCGCTCGGCCAGGACGAGATCGGGCGCGACATGTTCGCCCAGGTCATGCGCGGCACCCAGACGTCGCTCATGGTCATGGCGATCATCGGCGTCGTGTCCTGCATCGTCGGCGTGCTGATCGGCTCGCTGGCCGGGTTCTTCCGCGGCCGGCTCGAGACGGTCCTCATGCGGACCACCGACCTGGTCATCACCGTGCCGTCGCTCGTGATCGGCGCCGTCGTCGGCAAGCTCGCCGGCGGTGTCTCGGGCCTCGTGTTCGCGGTGGCCCTGGGCCTCATCCTGTGGACGAGCCTGGCGCGGCTCGTGCGCGGCGAGTTCCTGTCGCTGCGCGAGCGGGAGTTCGTCGACGCGGCCCGCGTGGCCGGCGCCAGCAGCTCGCGGATCATCTTCAAGCACATCCTGCCCAACGCGATCGGCGTGATCATCGTCAGCACCACGCTGCTGATGAGCCAGGCGATCCTGCTGGAGACGGCCCTGTCGTACATCGGGTTCGGCATCACGCCGCCCGAGGTCTCCCTGGGCCGCCTGATCAGCGACTACCAGAGCGCGTTCGCCACCCGCCCGTGGCTGTTCTGGTGGCCGGGTCTGTTCATCGTGGCGATCGCGCTGAGCATCAACTTCATCGGCGACGGCCTGCGCGACGCGTTCGACCCGCGGCAGAAGCGCATCCCGTCCCAGCGCAAGATGGAGAAGGCGGAGGGCCGCGCCCGCGAGACCGCGATGCCGATGCAGATCCAGGGCCGCAACGTCGGCACGGGCATCGACTAGTGACCGCCCCCGCCCCGCGGCGCGCGTCAGCCGACCAGGCTGCCCAGCACGCCGGCCACCAGCAGCACGGCCACGACCGCGATCGTGCGGCCGTGCCAGGTGCTGCGCGGCGTGACGCCCGCCTCGACGGCGCGCTCCGCGTCGCTCAGGTGGCCGGCGGCCTGGAGCCGCTGGTAGCGGTCGGCGACCGCGCGGGCCGCGCCGTCCGCGGTGCCCGGGTGGCGCAGCACGGCGTCGGCCGGCGCGGACCGCGGCCCCTCGGCCTCGGAGCCGCGACGCAGCCGCGCCACGGTGCCGCTGGCGCGGGGAGCCGCCCAGGCGCTCACGCGGCCCTCGGTGGTGCGGACCTCCAGGGAGTAGCCGGCCTCGACGCCGCGGAACGCGGGCCACGGCACCTGCACCGTGCGCCACACGTTGCGGACCTCCACGCCGCCGTCGCTCACCACGACGCGCGGCAGCCAGAACAGCGCGGCGACCAGCACCACGCCCAGCAGCGCCCAGGCGCCGTGGGCGAGGGCGTAGCGGACACCGTCGCTCACCACCATGCTGACCAGGACGATCACGGCCACCACGGCGCTCGCGCCCGTGAGAACGCGGCCGTACGTCGAGCAGAACACGTGCGTGGGACCCATGGCCCCATGCTCCCAGACGCCCGGTCGACGACCGCGACGTCATGGTGCACCGGCACGCAGCCGGTGCAGGAAGGACACTGAACCGTGGCCATCGACACCTCCCACGCCTCCGCAGCGGCCCCCAGCACCCAGCCGGTGCTGAGCGTCCGCGACCTCGGCGTCGACTTCTACGTCGACGGCGCCTGGTTCCCCGCGGCCAAGGGCGTCAGCTACGACGTGCGGCCCGGCGAGGTCCTGGCCATCGTCGGCGAGTCCGGGTCGGGCAAGACCCAGTCCTCGATGGCGCTGCTCGGCCTGCTGCCGCCCAACGGCCGCGCCCGGGGCAGCGCGAAGATCGGCGACCGCGAGCTCATCGGCATGTCGTCCGGCAAGCTCCGCCGCATCCGCGGCAAGGAGATCGCGGTGATCTTCCAGGAGCCGATGACGGCCCTGAACCCCGTCTACACGATCGGCTTCCAGATCGTCGAGACGCTCCGCACGCACTTCGAGATGGGCCCGGTCGCCGCCAAGGAGCGCGCGATCGAGCTGCTGCGCCTCGTGGAGATCCCCGAGCCCGAGCGCCGCTTCGACTCCTACCCGCACCAGCTGTCGGGCGGTCAGCGTCAGCGCGCGATGATCGCGCAGTCCCTGGCGTGCGACCCCAAGCTGCTGATCGCCGACGAGCCGACCACCGCGCTCGACGTCACGGTCCAGGCCGAGATCCTCAAGCTGATGCGGGACCTGCGGCACCGCATCAACTCCGGCATCATCCTCATCACCCACGACATGGGCGTGGTGGCGGACATGGCCGACAGCATCGTGGTGATGAAGGACGGCGAGGTCGTCGAGCACGGCACGTCGGCCGAGATCTTCGCGGCGCCGAAGCACACGTACACGCAGCGGCTGCTCGCGTCCGTCCCGCACCTCGGCCGCAGCGTCACCACGACCGCGCCCGTCGAGGGGGAGGCCGTGCTGTCGCAGGCGATCCCCGCGACCGCCCAGGCCAGCACCGTGCTCGAGGCCCGCGACATGGTCGTGGAGTACCCGGGCCGCGGGCGGGTCCCGGCGTTCCGCGCGGTGGACGAGGTCAGCTTCACGATCCGGCAGGGCGAGGTGCTCGGCCTGGTGGGCGAGTCCGGCTCCGGCAAGACCACGATCGGCCGCGCCATCGTCGGCCTGCTGCCCGTCACGGGCGGGTCGCTGTCGATCGCGGGCACCGACATGGTCGGCGCCACCACCAAGACGCTGCGCCCGCTGCGCAGCCAGGTCGGCATCGTGTTCCAGGACCCGGGCTCGTCCCTGAACCCGCGGCTCCCGATCGGCGAGTCCATCGCCGAGCCGCTCATGCTGCACAAGGGCATCAAGGGCGCCGACCTCAGCCGCGAGGTCGAGCGGCTGCTCGACCAGGTGCAGCTGCCGCGCGCCATGCGCAATCGCTACCCGCACGAGCTGTCCGGCGGCCAGCGCCAGCGCGTCGGCATCGCCCGCGCGCTGTCCCTGGAGCCGAAGCTGCTGGTCGCGGACGAGCCGACGTCGGCCCTCGACGTCTCGGTGCAGGCCACGGTGCTGGAGCTGTTCCAGGAGCTGCAGCGCGAGCACGGCTTCGCGTGCCTGTTCATCAGCCACGACCTCGCGGTCGTCGAGATCCTGTCCGACCGGATCGCCGTCATGCACAAGGGCAAGCTCGTCGAGGCGGGGGACACCGCCCAGGTCGTCACCGCCCCGCAGCACCCGTACACGCAGCGGCTGCTCGCGGCCGTGCCGGTCCCGGACCCCGAGGAACAGCGCCGCCGCCGCGAGACCCGCGACGCGATGCTCGAGGCCCAGCGCGCCGAGCTCGAGCGCGAGGAGGCCGCGTCGGTGGTCGGCGCGGTCGCCCCGCACGCCGAGGACGTCGAGGTGCGGCACCTGCCGCCGACGGGCGTCTGAGCGCCACCCGTACCACCTGCGCACCGCCCGTGCACGAGGCCTCCTCGTGCACGGGCGGTGCGTGCGCGTAGAATCGATCGGCGCTCGACGTCGTCGCGCCCCCTCCACCCCTCGCGGAATGAGTCCTGACATGTCTGTGCCCGCCGACACCCGTGTGCGCGGCGATCTGCGCAACGTCGCGATCGTCGCCCACGTCGACCACGGCAAGACCACCCTCGTCGACGCCATGCTCCACCAGTCCGGTGCCTTCGGCGCCCACGCGCACGTCGACGAGCGCGCCATGGACTCCGGCGACCTCGAGCGCGAGAAGGGCATCACGATCCTCGCGAAGAACACCGCGGTGCACTACGCCGGCCCCGCGGCCGCCGCGGCGGGCCAGCCGGGCGGGATCACCATCAACGTGATCGACACCCCGGGTCACGCCGACTTCGGCGGCGAGGTCGAGCGCGGCCTGTCGATGGTCGACGGCGTCGTGCTGCTCGTCGACGCGTCCGAGGGCCCGCTGCCCCAGACGCGCTTCGTGCTCCGCAAGGCCCTGGCCGCGAAGCTCCCCGTGATCCTCGTGGTGAACAAGGTCGACCGCCCCGACTCCCGGATCTCCGAGGTCGTCGCCGAGGCCACCGACCTGCTGCTGGGCCTGGCGTCGGACCTGCACGACGAGGTCGAGGACCTGGACCTCGACGCGATCCTCGACGTCCCCGTCGTGTACGCCGCGGCGAAGGCCGGCCGCGCGTCGCTCACCCAGCCGGCCGACGGCGGCCTGCCGGACTCCGAGAACCTCGAGCCGCTGTTCGCGACGATCCTGGAGAAGATCCCGGCGCCGACCTACACCGAGGGCGCGCCGCTGCAGGCGCACGTCACCAACCTCGACGCGTCGCCGTTCCTCGGGCGCCTCGCGCTGCTCCGCATCTTCAACGGCGAGCTGGTCAAGGGCCAGACCGTCGCCTGGGCGCGCGCCGACGGCACCATGCAGAACGTCCGGATCACCGAGCTGCTCGAGACCAAGGCGCTCGACCGCGTCCCGACCGACAAGGCCGGCCCCGGCGACATCGTGGCCGTGGCGGGCATCGCCGACATCACCATCGGCGAGACGCTGACCGACCCCGACGACCCCCGGCCGCTGCCGCTCATCACGGTCGACGACCCGGCGATCTCGATGACCATCGGCATCAACACGTCCCCGCTGGCCGGCAAGGGCGGCAAGAACCACAAGGTCACCGCCCGGCAGGTCAAGGACCGCCTCGACGCCGAGCTCATCGGCAACGTGTCGCTCCGCGTCGTCCCGACCGACCGCCCGGACGCCTGGGAGGTCCAGGGCCGCGGCGAGCTGGCGCTGGCGATCCTCGTCGAGCAGATGCGCCGCGAGGGCTTCGAGCTCACCGTCGGCAAGCCGCAGGTGGTCACCAAGACCATCGACGGCAAGGTGCACGAGCCCGTCGAGCGCATGACGATCGACGTGCCCGAGGAGTACCTGGGCGCCGTCACCCAGCTGCTCGCGCAGCGCAAGGGCCGCATGGAGACGATGTCGAACCACGGCACCGGCTGGGTCCGCATGGAGTTCCTGGTCCCGTCGCGCGGCCTCATCGGCTTCCGCACCCGGTTCCTCACCGACACCCGCGGCACCGGCATCGCGTCCTCCATCGCCGAGGGCTACGAGCCGTGGGCCGGCCCGATCGAGACCCGCGTCGCCGGCTCGCTCGTCGCCGACCGCGCCGGGTCCGTGACGCCGTTCGCGATGATCAACCTGCAGGAGCGCGGGTCGTTCTTCGTCGACCCGACGCAGGAGGTCTACGAGGGCATGATCGTCGGCGAGAACTCCCGCGCCGAGGACATGGACGTCAACATCACCAAGGAGAAGAAGCTCACCAACATGCGCTCCTCCACGGCCGACAACTTCGAGAACCTGGTGCCGCCGCGGCACCTGACCCTCGAGGAGTCGCTGGAGTTCGCCCGCGAGGACGAGTGCGTCGAGGTGACACCCGAGGTCGTGCGCATCCGCAAGGTGATCCTCGACCAGACGGAGCGCGCCCGCGCCACCGCGCGGAGCAAGCGCTCCTGACCCCTCTCCGATGCACCTGACCGCGAGCACGTCCCCCGCGGGGGGCGTGCTCGCGGTGCACGCGCACCCGGACGACGAGACGCTGACGTCCGGCGCGCTGCTCGCGACGTGGGCCGCCGCCGGGCTGCCGGTGACCGTCGTGACCTGCACCCGCGGGGAGCGCGGCGAGGTGATCGGCGCGGCGCTGGCGCGCCTGGAGGGCGACGGGCCGGCGCTGGCCCGGCACCGGGAGGGCGAGGTCAGGGCGGCGGTCGCCGCGCTGGGCGTCCGGGCCCACCGCTTCCTCGACACCCTCCCGCCCCCGCCTGCCCCCGGCCGCGCCCCGGCCGCGCCGCCCCGGCCGCCTCGCCCGCCGAGTGCAGCAGGTGCTCCTCCGGGGCCCGCGAGGGCGCATCTGCTCCTCTCGGCGCGGTACGAGGACTCCGGGATGGCCTGGCTGGGGGTCGGGCGGGCCGGGGTCGCGGGGGACGTGCCGCCCGGGGCGTTCGTCGCGGTGCCGCTCGACGAGGCCGCCGGGCGGCTGGCCGGGCTGATCCGTGACCGCCGGCCCGACCTCGTCGTCACGTACGAGCCCGGCGGCGGCTACGGCCACCCCGACCACGTCCGGGCGCACGAGGTGACGACGCGCGCCGTGGAGCTCGCGGCGGACCCGGCGTGGGGGCGTGGCGCGACCTGGGCGCCCGGCGTCGCGTGGGCCGTCGCGCCGGCCGGCGCCCTGCGCGCGGGGTACGCCGCCCTGGCGCAGGACCCGGGCGTGGCCGCCGTGCTCGCCGCCCACGCCGACGACCGTCGCGCGACCCGGGAGTCCCCGCTCGCGCTCCCCGACCCGGCCGGCCCGCTGCCGTCCGTGGCGGTGCCGGGCCCGGTCGATCTGGTGGTCGACGTGCGCCCCGTCCGCGACCGCGTGCTCGCGGCCCTGCGCGCGCACGCGACCCAGGTGCAGGCCGTCCGTCCGCTCGACCTCCCCGGGGCCGTCGCGTGCCTGGCCCTGTCGAACCTCGTGCTCGCGCCCGTCCTGCCCGAGGAGTGCTACCGGTGGGCGCCGGGCCACGCGCCGCGCGCGGACCTGCCGCTGCCGCCCGGAGCCCGGGTGACGCCCGCGCGTGACGCCCGCGCGTGACGCCGCACGTGACGCCCGCACGTGGCGCCCGCCGGCGACACGCACCGCGCGACGCCCGCCGGCGACACGCACCCGCGTGACGCCCGCCCCGCGCCGGACGTAGCCTGACGCCCGTGCCGCGCCTGACCCTCCGCCTCGTCCTCCGCCTGCTGGGCGCCCTGCCGCTGGGCGCGCTCGTCGGCGCCGTCGGCACCGTGATGCACCGCTCGGAGCGGCCGTGGGGCGTGGTCGTGTGCCTGCTGCTCGTCCTCGCCGCGGCGGTCTCGGTCCGCGCGGCGTCGGACTGGCGCGGGTCGCTCGCCCTGCTCGTCGGGCTGTTCGTGTCCGTGCAGGTGCTGTCCGGGCGCGGCCCCGGCGGGGACGTGCTGGTGCCGGCCGACGGCCCGCTCGGCTGGGTGTGGACCCTCGGCGCGCTGGCGGTCGGCCTGGGCGTCGCCCTCGCGCCGCGGGCGTGGTTCGCGGACGTCCCGCTGCGGCGCCGCACGACTAGGCCCTCGGCGACCCCGGTGACCCCGGCGGCGCCGTGACCCGGGTCGACCCGCTGTTCGGGGACGGCGCCGTCACCGGCCAGGCCGCGACGGACGCCTACCGCAGCGCGATCAGCCGGCTCCCCGCGGGCGTGGCCGTCGTCGCGGTGCGCTGGCGCGGGCTCGACCACGCGATGACCGCCAGCGCGGTGACGTCCGTGTCCCTCGAGCCGCCGATGCTGCTGTTCTGCGTGCACCAGGACGCCCGGCTGCGGGAGGCGCTCGACGACGTCGACACCTGGGCGGTGAGCGTGCTCGCGGACGACCAGGCGCCCGTCGCCGACTGGCTGGCGTCGCCGGGGCGCCCGGCGATCGGGCAGCTCGGGCGCGTCCCGCACGAGCCGGCGCCGCGCTCGGGCGCCGCTTGGGTGACCGGTGCGGCCGCGTGGTTCGAGTGCCGGACGGCGCAGATCGTCGCGGCCGGGGACCACGACCTCGTCGTCGGGCAGGTGCTGGAGTCCCGCGAGGGGGACGCCGAGGCGGGGAGCCTCGTGCACCTGCGGCGCCGGGTGCGCGGGCTGCGCTGACCCGGTCCACGCGGCGGCGGCCCGGCCGTTGTGAAGTCGTGACCTGCCGGACCGGGGCAAACGGGGCGGTGGCGCGGCGGCGGGACGAGCCGCCCCCGTAGAATCGCTCGCGGCGTGGTGACCTGCGCGCCGCGTCTCGCGAGGGGGAACCTGGATGGCCAAGGGCAGCGCGGAGGGCACCGAGCCCGTCGTCGACGGGGACGGCCCGGGGGACTCGTGGTCCCCGCTCGACGAGTTCGAGCCCGACCGCCCGCGCCGTCGCCGGCTGCGGACCGTGCTCGTCGTCGCGGGCGTGGTCGTCGTGCTCGGAGGCGCGTACGTCGGCGCCGCGTACGCGCTCGCCGACCGGGTGCCGCGCGGGACGACCGTCGCGGGCGTCGAGGTCGGCGGGATGACCGGCGACCGCGCCGAGCAGGCGCTCACCGACGGGCTGGGCGACCTCGCCACCGAGCCGGTGCCGGTCGCGGCGGAGGAGATGACGGGGTCCGTCGACCCGGCCGCCGCGGGCCTGACGCTGGACGTGCCGGCGACGGTCGACGGGCTCACCGGGGTGGACCTGCGGCCCCAGCGGCTCTGGCAGCACCTGGTCGGCGGCGGCAGCGAGGCGCCCGTGACCCACGTCGACGAGGACGCCCTCGACGCCGCCGTGGAGAACCTCACCGGCACGCTCGCGCTCGCCCCCGTCGACGGGTCGATCGTGTTCGCCGACGGGGAGCCGCACGCGGTTGAGGCCGTCGACGGCTGGGCGCTGGACGCCGACGCCGCGCGGGAGACGCTCGCGGACGACTGGCTGACCGCCGCGCGTCCGCTCGAGCTGACGACCGAGGCGGTCGAGCCCGACATCACGCAGGAGGAGACCGACACCGCGCTGCAGGAGGTCGCGGCCCGGGTCGCCGCCGCACCCGTGCAGCTGACCGTGGGCGGTCAGGCGGTCGAGCTCCCGGCCGACGTGCTGACCGCCGTGTCGTCGTTCGTGCCGCAGGACTCGGACCTGGTGCTGCAGATGGACGGCGCCGTGCTGGTCGAGGCGGTGCTCGCGCGCACGACGAACCTGCTCACGACCTCCTCCGACGCCACGTTCGACCTGTCCAGCGGCAGCCCGGTGATCGTCCCGGGCACGCCCGGGACGACGCTCGACCCCGCGACCCTCGCCCAGGCGGTCGCCACGGCGGCGAGCGGCGACGCGCGCACCGCGACGGTCGAGCTCGTGCAGTCGGACCCCGCGCAGTCCACGGCCGCGCTGGAGGCGCTCGGCGTCGCGCAGGTGGTCTCGGAGTTCTCCACGCCGCTGACCAGCGAGCCGCGCCGCACGCAGAACATCGCCGCCGGTGCCGCCGCGATCAACGGCACGCTGGTCCGCCCGGGGGAGACGTTCAGCCTCACGGACGCGCTGGGCCCGATCGACGCGGCCCACGGGTTCACCACGGCCGGCGCGATCGTCAGCGGCGAGCACACCGACGCGTGGGGCGGCGGGCTGTCGCAGCTGTCGACCACGACCTTCAACGCCGCGTACCTGGCCGGCATGGAGGACGTCGAGCACAAGCCGCACTCCGAGTGGTTCACCCGGTACCCGGCGGGCCGGGAGGCGACGATCTACACCGGCACGCTCGACATGAAGTGGAAGAACAACACCCCCTACGGCGCGCTCGTGCAGGCGTGGGTCGCGGACGGCAAGACCTGGGTGCGGTTGTGGAGCACGCCGTACTGGGAGGTCACGTCGGAGTCCGGCCCGAAGACCAACGTCGTGCAGCCGACCACCGTGTACTCCCAGTCGCCGACCTGCGAGCCGCAGTCGCCCGGCAACCCCGGGTTCCGGATCACCGTCACCCGGACGGTCAAGCTGAACGGCGCGGTCGTCGCCACGGAGCCCTTCACCTGGACGTACAAGCCGCAGAACCGCGTGGTCTGCGGCACCGACCCGGCGACGGCGCCCCCGGCGGGCTGACGCGCGCGCCGCGCCCGCGCACCGGTCAGGGGCGCGGGCGCCGGCGCTCCGGCGCGGGCGGGACGAGCTTGCCGATCGCGATCTCCGCGCGCGGGACCCGCACGTCGCCCGACCGGCGGGTGCGGACGGTCACCCCGGCGTCGTCGACGGCCACCAGGTCGCCGAGCACGTCCGTGTAGGGCTGCGGCTCCCCGGCGGGCAGGCGCCGCCGCACCACGACGCGCTGCCCGACGCGCCACGCGCGCCACGGTGCGTCGGGGGTCCCCGGGTCGTCCGTCACTGTGGCGCTCCTCTCGGCAGGGACTGCGGTCGTGACTGCGCCGTCGGTGCGCAGGTGAGCGATACTAGGAGCCGCCAGCCGACCGAACCGGACCGCCGCCCGACCGCCCTGGCAGCCGAGCGTGGAGGACGCACCGTGACCTATGTGATCGCCCAGCCCTGCGTGGACGTCAAGGACAAGGCGTGCATCGAGGAGTGTCCGGTCGACTGCATCTACGAGGGCAAGCGGTCGCTGTACATCCACCCCGACGAGTGCGTGGACTGCGGCGCCTGCGAGCCGGTGTGCCCGGTCGAGGCCATCTACTACGAGGACGACGTCCCCGAGCAGTGGACCGAGTACTACAAGGCGAACGTCGAGTTCTTCGACGACCTGGGCTCCCCGGGCGGCGCGGCCAAGATGGGCATGATCGAGAAGGACCACCCGATCATCGCGACGCTGCCGCTCCAGGTGCACGGCGAGTAGAGCGCGTGGGCCTGCTGACCGGTGCCCTGCCGGACTTCCCCTGGGACACGCTGACCCCGTACGGCGACCGCGCGCGGGCGCACCCCGGCGGCATCGTCGACCTCTCCGTCGGCACCCCGGTGGACCCGACGCCGGCGCTGGTCCGGCGCGCGCTGGCCGACGCCGCGGACGCGCCCGGGTACCCGCAGACGTGGGGGACCCCGGCGCTGCGGGAGGCCGTCGTCGCGTGGTTCGCCCGGCGCCGCGGCGTGCCGGGCCTGGACCCCGCCGGCGTGCTGCCGACCGTGGGGTCGAAGGAGCTCGTGGCGCTGCTGCCCGCGCTCCTCGGCCTCGGGGCGGGCGACCTGGTGGCGCACCCCGCCGCGGCCTACCCGACCTACGACGTGGGCGCCCGGCTGGCCGGCGCCGAGCCGGTCGCGACGGACGACCCGGTCGCGCTGCTGGCAGGGCCGCGCGGCGACCGGGTGCGGCTCGTGTGGCTGAACTCGCCGGGCAACCCGGACGGACGGGTGCTGGCGGCCGAGGACCTGCGCGCGGTCGTCGAGGCGGCGCGCGCGGTGCAGGCCCGCACCGGCCGGCCCGTCGTCGTCGCGTCCGACGAGTGCTACGCCGAGCTCGCCTGGGACGAGCCGTGGGCGACCGACGGCGTGCCCAGCGTGCTCGACCCCCGGGTCACCGGCGGCGACGTCACCGGCCTGCTGGCGCTGTACTCGCTGTCCAAGCAGTCGAACCTCGCGGGCTACCGGGCGGCGTTCGCCGCGGGCGACCCGGCGCTCGTCGCCGATCTGCTCGCGACCCGCAAGCACGCCGGGATGATCGTGCCCGCGCCGGTGCAGGCGGCCATGACGGTCGCGCTCGGCGACGACGCGCACGTGGCCGAGCAGCGCGAGCGGTACCGCACCCGGCGGACGGCCCTGCTGGGCGCGCTCGGCGGCGCGGGCCTCGTCGTCGACCGGTCCGCCGCGGGCCTGTACCTGTGGGCGCGCCCGGTGGCCGGCGACGACGACTGCTGGGCCACGGTCGCCCGGCTCGCGGACCGCGGCGTCCTCGTCGCGCCGGGCTCGTTCTACGGCGCGCCGCGGCACGTGCGCGTGGCGCTCACCGCCACCGACGAGCGGGTCGCCGCCGCGGTGGAGCGTCTCGCGGCGGTCGCCGCCGGCTGACAGCACCCGGCCCGGCCCTGTGACCGGGGTCACAGGCCGCGCGCGAGCCTCGGGATGGTCGAGCCCCCGGACGGGAAGTACCGTCAGGGCAGGCCGACGCCACCCCCGTGGCGCGCCCGCACCGCAGCGGCCGCCGGCCATCGCACGACCTCGCGATCAGGGACGAGGTCCCGTTCGCACACCGCCCGAGGAGGAGCGCCATGTCCGACGTCGCCACCGAGCCCGTCCAGCTGGTCGTCAACGGCAGCCCGCACGACCTGCCGGTGGTCCGCGCCACCGAGGGCAACGACGGCGTCGTCGTGTCGTCCCTGCTGCGGGAGACCGGCCTGGTCACGGTCGACCCCGGCTTCATGAACACCGCGTCCTGCGAGTCGCAGATCACCTACATCGACGGCGACGCGGGCATCCTGCGCTACCGCGGGTACCCGATCGACCAGCTCGCGGAGAAGTCGTCGTTCCTCGAGGTCGCGTACCTGCTGATCAACGGCGAGCTGCCGACGCCGGACCAGCTGGACGCCTTCGTCGAGCGGGTCAACCGGCACACGTTCGTGCACGAGAACTTCCGCACGTTCATGGGCACGTTCCCGTCCGGTGCGCACCCCATGGCCGTGATGTCGTCGGCGATCAACGCGCTGGCGACGTTCTACCCCGAGTCGCTCGACCCGTTCGACCCCGAGACGGTCGAGCTCGCCACGGTGCTGATCCTCGCCAAGACGCGGACCATCACGTCGTACCTGCACCGCACGTCCCGCGGCGAGCCGCTGCTGTACCCCGACTACTCGCGCGGGTACATCGAGGACTTCCTGCGGATGACCTTCGCGGTCCCGTACCAGCAGTACGACGTCGACCCCACGGTGGTGCGCGCGCTCGACAAGCTGCTGATCCTGCACGCCGACCACGAGCAGAACTGCTCGACGTCGACCGTCCGGATCGTCGGCTCCAGCCACGCGAACCTCTACGCGTCCGTCGCGGCGGGCATCAACGCCCTGTCGGGTCCCCTGCACGGCGGCGCGAACGAGGCCGTCCTGAAGATGCTCGCGGAGATCCAGGCCAACGGCGGCGACGCCTCGGACTTCATGCGCCGCGTGAAGAACAAGGAGCAGGGCGTCCGGCTCATGGGCTTCGGGCACCGGGTCTACAAGAACTACGACCCCCGCGCCGCCATCGTCAAGGAGAGCGCCGACGCCGTGCTGGCGGCCCTCGGCGGCAACAACGAGCTGCTGGACATCGCGCGCACCCTCGAGGAGATCGCGCTGTCCGACGAGTACTTCATCTCGCGCAAGCTCTACCCGAACGTCGACTTCTACACGGGGCTCATCTACAAGGCGATGGGCTTCGAGGAGCGCATGTTCACGCCCCTGTTCGCGCTGGGACGCATGCCGGGCTGGATCGCGCAGTGGCGCGAGATGATGACCGACCCGCAGACGAAGATCGGCCGCCCGCGGCAGGTCTACTCCGGCGCGAGCGAGCGCGACTACGTGGCGGCCGACGCCCGCTGACCCCGGGCGCTCCGGCGCCGCGGGCCGGCACGGCGCCCGCGCGCCGAGACTGCGCCCGATCGCCGGGACTGCGCCCTCTGCTGCGGGCGCAGTCCCGTCCACGGGGCGCACTCCGTGCGCACCGCGCCTGACCTGCGGGAACGGGCAATCGCTTCCCGCCGGTCCGTCGCGACGAAACGGTCAGATCGCCGCACTCCGGACCGATCGGGTCGGCATGTCGCCCACTGAGGCCGCGCAGGACGCGCGCGGCACCGGCCGGCGGACCGATCCCGTGCGTGGGCGACGCGCGGTGCGGCCGACCGGCGTCGAACGAGCCTTCGGGCCCGAGGAGATCATCGTCTCCAAGACCGACCCCAAGGGGCTGGTCACGTACGCCAACGACGTGTTCGTGCGCGTCAGCGGCTACACCGAGCAGCAGATCCTGGGGCAGCCGCACAACCTGATCCGGCACCCGGCGATGCCCCGCGCGGTGTTCCGGCTGATGTGGGACGTCATCCCCACCGGCCGGGAGCTGTTCGCGTACGTGCTGAACCTCGCGGCGGACGGCGGGCACTACTGGGTGCTGGCGCACGTCACCGCGTCGCTCGGGCCCGGCGGGCAGGTCATCGGCTACCACTCCAACCGCCGCTGGGTGCCGCCGGGCACGCGGCGGACCGTCGCCGACCTGTACGCACGGGTCCGCGCCGCGGAGGACGCGCACACCCGCACGCCGGACGCGCTGGCGGCGGGGGCCGCGGCGCTGGAGGCGGAGCTGGCGCGGGCGGGCGCGACGTACGACGAGCTGGTGTGGTCCCTGGCGGGGGCCGACGACGCCGTGGACGCGGCCCGCTCGGCCACCCTGCCGGCGACGACGACCCTGCCGACCGCGGCCACGCCGCCCACGGCGAGGGCCCTGCCGACCACGGCCACGCCTCCGGCGACGACGACCCTGCCGACCGCCGCCACCCCGCGGGCCACCCTGCCGGCGGCCGGGGGCGCCCGGTGAGCCGGCGCGCGGCAGCGGCCGCGCCCGCCGTGGACCACGCCACCGAGCAGGCGCTCGACCGGATCGCCGCCTTCTGCGACCGGCTGGCGGCGGGCGACCTGGAGGACCGGCTGCCCGCGCTCCCGGGCGGCGAGTCCGTCCAGCGCGCCCGCGTCGCGCTCAACCGGGTCGCCGACCTGGTCGACGCCTACGTCCGCGAGTCGCGCGCGTCCCTGACGGCGGCCGGCGAGGGCCGGTTCCACCGCCGGTTCCTGCGCCGCGGCATGCCGGGTGCGTTCCGGGACGGCGCCGTGCAGATCGACGCGGCCCGCGCGGGCCTGGAGGACGCCGCCCGCCGGACGGCGCGGGACCAGCGCGAGCGGGCGGACCTGGCCGAGCGGATGGTGCGGGTCGCCGCGCGCGTGGCGGACTCCGCACAGGGCCTGGCGTCCGCTGCGGCGGCCCTGGCTGCGGCGGCGGAGTCCGCCACGGCGGCCGCGCAGGCGTCCCGGGCGACCGTCCGCGGTCTCACCGACACGTCCGCGCAGATCGAGGAGGCCACCGGCCTGGTGAAGGCCGTCGCCAGCCGGACGCGCCTGCTCGCCCTGAACGCGGCCATCGAGGCGGCGCGCGCGGGCGAGTCCGGCCGGGGCTTCGCGGTCGTCGCGGAGGAGGTCCGGACGCTGGCGGACGACTCCGCGGCGCGCTCGGACGACATCGCGCGGCAGGTGGTCGCGGCGCAGGTCGCCGCGGACGAGGCCGGCAGGGCGCTCGGGCGGATCGACGAGATCGTCGCGGGCATGTCCACCCAGGTCGACGCGGTTGCGGCCGCGGCCGGCGGGGGAGACGGCGCGGGCCTGGCGGAGATGGCCGAGCTGCTGCGGGAGGAGATCACGGCGTTCGCGGCGCTGCGCTGAGGCGGCTCCCCGCGCCGCGGCCGGTCAGCGCGCGAGCGTGAGGGTGACGGTGTCGGCGGCGTCGGTGGCGCCCGCGGCGTCGGCCGCCTGCCAGCCGGGCGTGCCGCGCTCCCAGCGGCTGCCCGCGACGTCCACGGCCACGACGTCGAGCGCCTCCGCGGCCGCGACCGCCCACTGCGCGACCGCCCAGCCCGACCGGACGGGGTCGCCGCCGGACGCACCGGTGAGCGCGGCGGCGTCCAGGGCCACGACCAGCCCGTCGCCCTGCGCGGCCGACGCGTCCACCGCGGCGGTCACGGTGCCGGCGAAGTCCCGCTGCACGCGCGCGGACACGGCGTCCGCGTCGGCCGGGCCGGTGGCGGGGTCGAGGTCGCAGTCCAGCGCGGCGGCCGACCAGCCGGTGAGGGCGGACGCCCAGGCGCGGGACCGGCCCTCGTGCTGCGCGTACGCGTCGGGGAAGCCGGACCGCTGCACCGCCTGGGCGGCCTCGGTGACGGGCAGGTCGGCGTACCCCGGCACCCGGACCAGGCCGTCGTAGAACCGGGTGGTCGAGTACAGCGGGTCCATGATCTGCTCGACGGTGCCCCAGCCCTGCGACGGGCGCTGCTGGAACAGCCCGATCGAGTCCCGGTCCCCGTAGTCGATGTTGATCAGCCGCGACTCCTGCAGGGCCGTCGCCAGCCCGATCGTCGCGGCCCGCGCGGGCAGTCCCCGGTGCATCGAGGTCGCGGCGATCAGCGCGGCGTTGTCGGCCTGGTCCGCGGACAGCTCCCACGCGGTGCCGTCCGCGCTCGCGGTGCAGGTGCGGGACGCGGCCGCGGGCGAGGACCCGTCCAGGAACCAGACGACCGCGCCGACCGCCCCGGCGAGCACGACGACCGCGGTCAGCGCGGCGCACCCCAGCCGGGAGGCGGTGCTGCGGCGGGGCGGGCGCGGCGGGCGCGGCACGGCGTCAGTTCGCGTGCAGCGCCGCGTTCAGCGTGATGCCGGTGCCGGAGCGGCCGACCGCCTCCACGCCGCCGGTCAGGGAGTTGCGCCGGAACAGGATGCCGTCGGCGCCGGCGAGCTCGCGGGCCTTGACCACGCGCGGGGCGCCGTCGGGGCCGGTCTCGCCGGCCAGCGTCACCTTGGTGCCGGCGGTCAGGTACAGGCCTGCCTCGACCACGCAGTCGTCGCCGAGCGGGATGCCGAGCCCGGCGTTCGCGCCCAGCAGCGACCGCTGCCCGATCGACACGCGCTCGCGTCCGCCGCCCGACAGGGTGCCCATGATCGACGCGCCGCCGCCGATGTCGCTGCCCTCGCCGACCACGACGCCCTGGGAGATGCGCCCCTCGACCATCGAGACGCCGAGGGTGCCGGCGTTGAAGTTCACGAACCCCTCGTGCATGACCGTGGTGCCGGCCGCGAGGTGCGCGCCGAGCCGCACGCGGTCCGCGTCGGCGATCCGGACGCCCTCGGGCAGCACGTAGTCGACCATCCGCGGGAACTTGTCGACGCCGTACACGGTGACGGGCCGGCCGGTCGCCGCCCGCAGGCGGGCGCGGGTGGTCTCGAAGCCCTCGACCGCGCAGGGCCCGAGGTCGGTCCACACGACGTTCGGCAGCGCGGCGAAGATGCCGTCGAGGTTGAGGGAGTTGGGCCGCACCAGCCGGTGCGACAGCAGGTGCAGCCGCAGGTAGGCGTCCGCGGTGCCGTCGGGCGCGGCGTCCAGGTCCACGACGGTCAGCACCGCCTCGGTGCGCACGCCCCGCGCCTCGTCGGCCCGCGCCAGGGCGGCGAGGTCGTCCGGGCAGGGCGCGTCGGCGGGCGGGGCGCCGAGGGCGGGCTGCGGGTACCAGGCGTCCAGCAGGGTGCCGGGGGTGCCGGAGTCGCGTGCGGTGGTCACGGTGGCCAGGCCCCAGCCCCAGGCGGTGCGGTCGCTCATGCCGTCCAGCCTAGGGGCCCGGGGAGGGCCGGCGACCGCCCGGCGATAGGGTCGCGGGCGTGACGACCACCACCCCGCTCGACCTGACCACCGACCTGACGACGCTCACGGCGCGCCTCTGCGACCTCGCGTCGGTGAGCGGGGACGAGCGCGCGCTGGCCGACGCGATCGAGCAGGCGCTGCGCGCGTACCCGCACCTGGAGGTGCTGCGCGACGGGGACGCCGTGGTCGCCCGGACGCGGCTCGGCCGGGCCTCGCGGGTGGTCGTCGCGGGGCACATCGACACCGTGCCGGTCGCCGGCAACCTGCCCACCCGGCTGGAGGGCACGGGGGACGACGCGGTCCTCTGGGGCCGTGGCACGGTCGACATGAAGGGCGGCGTGGCGGTGCAGCTGGCGCTCGCGGCCGCGCTGTCCGAGCCGACCCGCGACGTCACCTGGGTGTTCTACGACCACGAGGAGGTCGACGCCGCGCTGAACGGCCTCGGCCGGATCGCGCGGGAGCACCCGGACTGGCTGGCCGCCGACTTCGCGGTGCTGTGCGAGCCGACCGACGCGGGGCTCGAGGGCGGCTGCAACGGCACGCTGCGCGCGCAGGTCCGGGTGCCGGGCGTCGCGGCGCACTCCGCCCGCGCCTGGACGGGCGTCAACGCGATCCACGCCGCCGCGCCGGTGCTCGCGCGCCTGGCGGCCTACGAGCCGGCCGCCGTCGAGGTCGACGGCCTGGTCTACCGCGAGGGCCTGAACGCCGTGCTGATCGAGGGCGGCGTCGCGACGAACGTCATCCCGGACCGCTGCGTCGTCACCGTCAACTACCGGTTCGCGCCGTCGCGGAGCGTCGAGGAGGCCGCCGAGCACGTCCGCGACCTGCTGGGCGGGTACGACGTCGTCGTCACGGACTCCGCGGCGGGCGCCCGGCCGGGCCTGGACGACCCCGCCGCGGCGGAGTTCGCGGCCGCCGTGCTCGGCGTCACCGGCGGCGCGCCCGCCCCGAAGTACGGCTGGACCGACGTGGCGCGCTTCTCGGAGCTCGGCGTCCCGGCGGTCAACTTCGGCCCCGGGGACCCGCTGCTCGCGCACAAGGACGACGAGCACCTGCCGGTCGCGCAGCTCCAGCTCTGCCACGACGCGCTCCGGGCGTGGCTGACGGCCTGAGGGCGGCGGTCACCGGCGGTTCACCCGCCGTCCGCCCGGTGTCCTCCCGGTCCGGCGCGGCGCGCGCCGGGACTCCGTAGAGTCGGCTCCCATGAGTGACGACGGCGTTCCCGCCCCCGGCTCCGGCTACCGCAAGGGCCCGGTCCTGCTGCGGCGCGGGCAGATCCCCGCGACCACCAGCGACCAGCGCCTGCTGCGCGGCGGCGACGGCGCGGACTGGCTCCACGGCGACCCGTGGCGGGTCATGCGGATCCAGAGCGAGTTCGTGGAGGGCTTCGGCGCGCTCGCCGAGCTCGGCCCGGCCGTGAGCGTCTTCGGCTCCGCGCGGACCCTGCCCGAGCACCCGGACTTCGCGCTCGGCGAGGCCGTCGGCCGGCGGCTGGCCGAGGCGGGGTACGCGGTGATCACCGGCGGCGGGCCCGGCATCATGTCCGCGGCGAACAAGGGCGCGACCGAGGCGGGCGGCCTGTCCGTCGGGCTCGGGATCGAGCTGCCGTTCGAGCAGGGCATGAACCCGTGGGTCGACCTGGGCGTCAACTTCCGGTACTTCTTCGCGCGCAAGACGATGTTCGTGAAGTACGCCGAGGGATTCATCGTGCTGCCCGGCGGCTTCGGCACGTTCGACGAGCTCTTCGAGGCGCTCACCCTGGTGCAGACGCACAAGGTCACCGAGTTCCCGATCGTCCTGGTGGGCTCGGACTACTGGCAGGGCATGGTCGACTGGCTGCGGGGGCCCGTGCTGGAGCGCGGCATGATCCGCGAGGCCGACCTGGACCTGCTCCAGCTGGTCGACGACCCCGACGAGGCCGTCCGGATCGTGCAGGACCGCGGCGCCGAGATCCGCGCCGCGGAGCAGGCCGCGGCCGAGGCGGCGGCGCGCGCCCAGGAGGAGTCCGAGGCGGAGGTGGACGCGGAGGCCGCGGCCGAGGGGCGCGGGTGAGCGGAGCCGATCCCCAGGGCCCGCCTCCCGCCGGGGTGCCGTCGGCGGGGGTGCCGTCGGCGGGGGTGCCCGCCGCGGGGGCGCCGCTGCTGCTGCGCGGCCGCTGGTTCGGCCCCGGCCGGCCCGTCGTCATGGCGGTGGTGAACCGCACGCCCGACTCGTTCTACGCCGCCGCGCGGTACGACGACGCCGGCGCCGACGCGGCGGTCGCCCGCGCGGAGGAGGAGGGCGCCGACCTGGTCGACCTCGGCGGGGTGCGCGCCGGCCGCGGGCCGGCCGTGGACGTCGCGGAGGAGATCGCGCGCGTCGTGCCCCTGGTCGAGCGGGTCCGGCGGCGGCACCCGGACCTGCTGGTGAGCGTCGACACGTGGCGGGCGGGGGTCGCCCGCGCCGCCGCCGACGCGGGCGCCGACCTGCTCAACGACACGTGGGCCGGGCACGACCCGGCGCTGGTGGAGGTCGCCGCGGAGCGCGGGCTCGGCGTCGTGTGCTCGCACACCGGCGGGCTGCCGCCCCGCACCGACCCGCTGCGCGTGTCGTACCCCCTGCGGGACGACGCCCCCGCGGGCACGGACCCGCGCGACGGCGTGCTGGACGACGTGCTCGCGACCCTCCGGGCGGCCGCCGGGCGCGCGGTCGGCCTGGGCGTGCACCCGTCGAGCGTGCTCGTCGACCCCACGCACGACTTCGGCAAGAGCACCTGGCACTCGCTGCACCTGGTCCGGCGCACCGCGGCGCTCACCGCGCTCGGCCACCCGGTGCTGGTCGCGCTGTCCCGCAAGGACTTCGTCGGCGAGACCCTGGACCTGCCGCCCGAGGACCGCCTGGAGGGCACCCTGGCGGCGACGTCGGTCGCCGCGTGGCTCGGCGCCCGGGTGTTCCGCGCGCACGACGTGCGGGCGACCCGCCGGACCGTCGACATGGTGGCGGCCCTGCGCGGCGACCTCCCTCCCGCCCGCGCGGTCCGAGGGCTGGCGTGACGGCACCCTCCCCGGGGCGGGGCCTCCACGCGCGCCCGCGCCCCCTCGACCCGCGGTCGTGGCCGTGGTGGGGACAGGCGCTCGCGGTGTACGCGGTGGCGCGCGCCTTCTCCGCCGTGCTGCTGCTCGTCGTCGCCCGGCACCAGGCCGCGAACGGCTGGACGGGGGCGTCCCCCGGGTACGCCGAGTACACGGGCCTGATGTGGGACGCCACCTGGTACCGGCGGATCGCCGAGGGCGGCTACCCGGCCGCGCTCCCCGTCGGGGCCGACGGCCTCGTCCAGCAGAACGAGTGGGCGTTCTTCCCGCTGTACCCGCTCCTGGTCCGCGGCCTGATGACGCTCACCGGGGGCTCCTGGGCGCTGCTCGCGCCGACGGTGTCGCTGCTGGCCGGCGCCGGAGCGGTGCTGCTGGTGCACCGGACCGTGGTGCGCGGCGCGCCCCGCGCGGTCGCCGCCCGCCCGGGGCTGCCGCTGGCGACCGTGCTCCTGGTCAGCGTCTTCCCGACGTCGGTCGTGCTGCAGGTCGGCTACACCGAGGCGCTCGCGCTGCTGCTCGTCGCGGCCTCGCTCCTGGCGATCGTCACGGGCCGGTACGGCTGGGCGTGCGCCGCCGTGCTCGCGCTCGGGTTCACGCGCGCGGTCGCGCTGCCGATGGCGGTCGTCGTGGTCGTGCACGCGCTGGTGCGGCTGCGGGAGTGGCGGCGGCAGGGGGAGCGGCCGCCGGGCCGGGAGCTCGCCGGGATCGGGGCGCTCGCGGTCACCGCGGTGGTCTCCGGGGTCGCGTGGATCGCGATCTGCGGCTGGGTGACCGGCGTCCCGGACGCGTACCTGCAGACGCAGGAGGCCTGGCGCGGCGCGCGGACGACGGCGCCGTTCGCGGGCTGGGCCTACGTGCCGGCGTTCTGGTTCGGCGACGCCGCGCCGCTGGTGGTGCTCGCCGCGGCCGCGGTCGTGCTGGCGTGCCTGCTCGCCCCGTCGACGTGGCGGCTGGGCCGCGAGCTGCACGCGTGGTCCGCGGCGTACCTGCTCTACCTCGCGGCGGCGGTCGAGCCCGGAAGCAGCCTGGCGCGGTTCCTCGTGCTCGCGTTCCCGCTGGGCGCGGCGACCGCCGGCGTGGTGACCCGGCCGCGGTGGGCCCGGTGGGCGTGGACCGGCGCGGTGGTCGTGCTCATGCTCGCGCTGCAGGTGGTGTGGGTGTGGCGGATCTGGCGCCTGGTGCCCCCGTCGGGCTGGCCGCCGTGAGCCTCACCACCGGACACGGCCCGCCCTGTCGCCTGGGTGAACTAGACTGAGCGTCGGACATCCGGGCCCCGGACGCCCGCCCGCGCACGCCCCGCCCCCCGCGGGACCAGCGGCTCGGGCACCCGGACGCCCAGCTACGACGCGAAGGAGAGCCCCGCATGGCCGCGATGAAGCCGAGGACTGGTGACGGTCCGCTCGAGGTGACCAAGGAGGGCCGCGGCATCGTCATGCGGGTCCCGCTCGAGGGCGGTGGCCGACTCGTCGTCGAGCTCAACGCGACCGAGGCGCAGGAGCTGGGCGAGGCCCTCACCTCCGTCGTCTCCTGACGCGCACGGCGCGCTCTGACGTGGCTCGTTCCCTGACGCACCCCGAGGTACGCATCGGCCGGCCGGTGCCGGCGGTCGCCCTGGCCGCCGGCACGCTCGCGTCGTCGCCGCTCCTGCTCGAGCCCGACGTCGACGCGGTGGCCGTCCCGGTCGCCCCGCCGGCCGAGGCGGACGACGACCTGCAGCCCCGCCGCGGGACCGCCGACGCCGCCGCGCGGTACGGCATCGACCTCGCCGAGCTCGCGGAGCGTGCCGGGCTCACAGGCGCCCCGGGCGAGGCGTGGACGCTGCTGCTGCCCCGGCCGGTCGGCAGCGCGGGCACCCCGCTGCCCTGGTCCGGGCTGCCGCGCCGGCTCGTGCTGGTCGGCGTGGGCGGCGGCACCCCCGACGAGCTCCGGCGCGCCGGAGCCGCCCTGGCCCGTGCCACCCGCGGGCTGCGCCGCGTGCTCACCACCGTCGCCACCGAGCCCGGCTCGGACGGCCCCCGGTCGGTGCGCGCGTTCGCCGAGGGCTACCTGCTCGCGGCCTACCGCGTGCAGCGCATCGGCCAGCAGCCCGGCGCCGCCGAGCAGCCCGCCGAGCAGCTCCTCGTCGTCGGGCGCGAGGGCGTGCGCGTCCAGGCGGCGCTCGACGACGCCGTCCGCGGCGCGACCGCCACGTGGCTGGTCCGCGACCTCGCGAACACCCCGTCCAGCATCAAGACCCCCGAGTGGGTGGCGGACCGCGCGGGAGACCTCGCGCGTGCCGCCGGCGTGCGGGTCGACGTGCTCGGCCCCCGCGAGCTGGCCGCCCAGGGCTTCGGCGGGATCCTCGCCGTCGGCGCGGGCTCCGCGTCGCCCCCGCGCCTCGTGACCGTGTCGTACGAGCCGGACGCAGGTGCGCGCCGCGGGCGGCACGTCGTGGTCGTCGGCAAGGGCATCACCTACGACACGGGCGGCATCTCCATCAAGCCGCGCGAGTCGATGGTGCCGATGAAGACCGACATGGCGGGCGCCGCCGTCGCGCTCGCCACCGTGCTGGGCGCGGCCGCCGCGCAGCTGCCGCACCGGGTGACCGCCGTGCTGCCCCTGGCCGAGAACCACTTCGGCGCCTCGTCCTACCGGCCCGGCGACGTCCTGCGGATGTGGGGCGGCCGGACCGTCGAGATCGCGAACACCGACGCCGAGGGCCGGCTCGTGCTCGGGGACGCCCTCGCGTGGGCCGACGCGACGCTCGACCCCGACGTCCTGCTCGACGTCGCGACGCTCACCGGCGCCGCGAGCCTCGGGCTCGGCAAGCAGCACGCCGCGCTGTACGCCACCGACGACCGGCTCGCCGCCGCGCTCGAGACGGCCGCCGCCGAGTCGGGGGAGCCCGTCTGGACGATGCCGCTCGTCGAGGACTACTCCGACGCGGTGCGGTCCACGGTCGCCGACCTCCGGCACGTCCCCCAGGACCTGAAGTACGGCGGCGGCTCGATCACCGCCGCGCTGTTCCTGCGCGAGTTCGTGGGCACCCGCACCTGGGCGCACCTCGACATCGCCGGGCCCGCGCGCTCGACGGCGGACAAGCACGAGGTCACCGAGGGCGCCACGGGCTACGGCGCGCGCCTGCTCCTGCGCTACCTGACCGCCCTGCGCTGACGCGGCAGGCGCGCCCGGCGCGCCCGCGCGCCGGCACGTGCCGCCGCGCGCCGCCACGTGCCGCGAGGTCGTCATCACGGGACGAGGTCGTCAGTCCTGCGGGACGACCTCGTGCGCGAGTGACGACCTCGGCGTCCCGTCGACCCCGGCGTCCCGTCGACCCCGGCGCGCGGGTCAGCGGCGGACGGCCACCAGCAGGCCGTCGCCGACCGGGAGGAGCGCCGGGAGCAGCCGGTCGTCCTCGCGGACCTGGCGGCCGGTCTCCCGGACGATCGTCGTGGCCTCGTCGCGCCGCGCCGGGTCCGCGACCCGGTCGTGCCACAGCGCGTCGTCCACCGCCAGCACCCCGCCGGGGCGCAGCAGCCGGACCGCCTGGTCGACGTAGCTCGGGTAGCCCTCGATGTCCGCGTCCACGAACACCAGGTCGTACGCGCCGTCGGTCAGCCGCGGCAGCACGTCGAGCGCGCGGCCGGAGATCGTCCGGGTCCGCGCGGGCCGCACGCCCTCCTCGGCGAACGCCTGCTTGGCCGCCCGCTGGTGCTCCACCTCGACGTCGATGGTGGTCAGCACGCCGTCGGACGGCATGCCCCGCAGCAGGTGCAGGCCGCTGACACCCGCGCCGGTGCCGACCTCGACCACGGCGCGGGCGCGCACCGCGGCGGCCAGGACCGAAAGCGCCGCACCGGTGCCGGGCGCGACCGCCGTGCAGCCGAGCTCGCCGGCGCGGTCCCGCGCGCGCAGCAGGGTGTCGTCCTCGGGGGCGAAGCCCTCCGCGTAGACCCAGCTGGCGGCCTTGTCGGTGGCGATGGTGTCCTCCTGGGACGTCGTGCGGGCGGGAGTGTCGGCGCAGGCCAGCCTAGTGCGCGCGGGGCCGCCGGTCGCCGGTGGCGGGACGCGACGCGCCCGGGCGCGCCCCGCGGCGTCCCGGCGGGGTGGGAACCGGAGCGGTCCTGTGTCCGTTCTGGGTGAACAGGGGCGGAGCAGGTTCGCACCGCGGTCCGCGTCCTGGGAGGATGACTGGTGTGCCGCACCCGCGGCCCCCGAACCCGAAGGACGTGGATGGCGACCCCGTTGCCCGACCCGGACTGGCAGCCCCCGACGTGGGAGGCGATCGTCCGTGAGCACTCCGCGCGCGTCTACCGACTGGCCTACCGGCTGACGGGCAACCGGCACGACGCCGAGGACCTCACGCAGGAGGTCTTCGTCCGGGTGTTCCGCTCGCTGTCGACGTACACGCCGGGCACGTTCGAGGGCTGGCTGCACCGCATCACCACGAACCTGTTCCTCGACCAGGCCCGTCGGCGCCAGCGCATCCGGATGGACGCGATGGGCGAGGACGGCGACCGGTACCCGGCCACGGGCGCCGGGCCGGAGCGCGCGTTCGAGCACGACAACCTCGACGTCGACATCCAGCGCGCGCTCGACGAGCTGCCGCCGGAGTACCGCGCCGCCGTGGTGCTCTGCGACATCGAGGGGCTCTCCTACGAGGAGATCGCGGTCACGCTCGGCATCAAGCTCGGCACCGTCCGCTCGCGCATCCACCGGGCCCGCGCCCGGCTGCGCGTCGCGCTCGAGCACCGCGCCCCGGCGGCGGTCCGTGCGGCCGCGGACCCCGGCGCACCCACGCAGGCGGGCGGCCCCACGGAGCACCGCCTCCCCGCACCGAGAGCGCAGTCCGCCCCGGCGGGTGCCCGATGACGGGCCACCTCGGCGACCGGGTCAGCGCCCTCGTCGACGGTCAGCTCGCGCCCGCCGCCGCCGAGCGGGCGCTCGCGCACGTCGCCTGCTGCCCCCGGTGCGCCTCGGACCTCGCCGCCGCGCGGGCGGCCCGCCGGGTGCTGTCCGACGTGGACGACGTCCGGCCGGCCGGCGACCTCACCGCGCGGCTGCTCGCCCTGGGCGGCGCGGCCGGCCCCGACGGCGCACCGGGGGCACCCGCCGCGCGGGCGGCGCGGCCGATGGACCCGTTCGTGCCGCCGTCCGGCGCGCGGGGGGCCTCCGCCGCGTTCGGCGACGGCCGGGCGCTGCTCGGCCAGCAGCCCGGCGTGCTCGGCTCGCGCGGCCTGCTCGGCGGGAGCGTGCTCGGCGGTGGCGTGCTCGGCGGCCGTGGGTTCATCGGGACGCGCGAGCCGTTCGGCGCGCACGGACGCCGCGGGCTGCGCGCGGCCGTGGGGTCGCTGACCGGGCTCGGGATGGTCGCGGTCGGCCTGTTCCTGCTCGGGGACCGGCCGCCGGTCGCGCCCGCCACGGAGTCCTCGGAGGCGCTGTCGCTGCTCGGGGACGCCGGTGCGTCCGCGGTCCCCGTGTCCGTCGGCGCGGAGCCCGCCGCGGGCGCGTCGACCGAGGAGTACCTGGACTGGATGCGCGCGGAGGGCTGGACCTGCCCCGCCGAGGTGCCGGACGACTGGTCCGTGACATCCGTGCGGCTGCGGGACGGCGGCGCGACCCTGGAGGTCGACCTGTCCGGACCGTCGGGGGACGTCGTGGTCACCGAGCAGCACGGGCGCCTGGACGCCGCCGCGCTCACGGCCGCCGACCGGCTGGACGTCGACGGCCGCACCGTCTACCTGCTCTCCAGCGCTCCGTGGCACGCCGCCTGGCAGTCGGGGGACACGGTGATCGAGATCGTCTCGGCCGACGCCGGGCCGGACGTCGCGACGGTCGTGTCGCAGTTCCCCGACGGGGAGTTCGACTCCGGGCTGCCCGCCCGGCTGACCCGCGGGTGGGACACGTTCACCGCCGCGATGCACCTCCCGTGACGGCGCCGCACGAGGGCCGGCCGGACGCCGGCCGGCCCCGGAACCCGTTCGCCGCGCCGGGACCGGCCGCCCCGGACCTGTTCGCGCCGCCGCCCGCCGCGCCGCCCGCCGGGTGGGCACCCCCGCCGGCGTGGTCCGCACCCGGACGGGCCCCCGCGCCGGTGTCGCCCCCCGCGCGCCCCGCCGGCGGCGACGCCCGCGACCCGTTCGCCGCGCCGCCCGCCCCGCTGCCGACCGAGCCCGGTGCCGCTCCGGCGCCCGCCGTCCTGCCGGTCCTGCCCGGCTCCCCGTCTCCCGACGGGTTGCCGCCGGGGTTCGCGGGGCCGGCCCTGCGTCCGCGGCGCCGGCGCCGGGTGCCGCTCGGCGTGGTCGCGGGCCTGGTCGTGGCGGCGTTCGGCGCCGGGGTGCTCGGGGGCCTCGTCGGTGCGCGGGTGGAGAACGCGGACGACCGGCTCGCCGACGCGGGCCTGCCGGCCGCCGTGGGCACCGGCGCGGGCGACCGCGCCCCGGACAGCGTCGCGGGCATCGCCGAGCAGGTGCTGCCGTCGGTCGTGTCCATCGAGGTCACGTCGGCCGCGGGCTCCTCGACCGGCTCCGGCATGGTGCTGCGCCAGGACGGCTACATCCTCACCAACCACCACGTCGTGGCGGGCGGGGGCGACGCGGGCGCGACCGTCGTGGTGCTGCTCGCGGACGGCTCCCAGGAGCCGGCGACGATCGTCGGCAGCACCCCGGACTACGACCTCGCCGTGCTGAAGATCGAGGTCGAGGGCCTGGTGCCGCTCGTGCTCGGCGACTCCGACCAGGTCCAGGTCGGCGACCCGGTCGTCGCGGTGGGTGCGCCGCTCGGCCTCGCCGGGACCGTCACCACCGGCATCGTGAGCGCCCGCAACCGCCCGGTCGCGGCCGGGGACGGCACGGAGTCGACCGCCTTCATCAACGCGCTGCAGACCGACGCCGCGATCAACCCCGGCAACTCGGGCGGCCCGCTCGTCAACGCGGCCGGGGAGGTCGTGGGCATCAACTCCGCGATCGCGCAGCCGCCCGGCACGGCGGCCACGAGCGGCGGCAGCATCGGCCTCGGCTTCGCCATCCCGTCCAACCAGGCGCGCCGCACCGCCGAGCAGCTCATCGAGACCGGCACGGCGACGTACCCCGTGATCGGCGTGCTCCTCGACGGCGAGTACACCGGCGAGGGCGTCCAGGTCGCGACGCAGGCGCAGGGCGCGCAGCAGCCCGTCACCCCGGACGGTCCGGCGGACCGCGCGGGCATCCGCGCGGGCGACGTCATCCTGTCGATCGACGGCCGGCCGGTCACCGCGTCGGACGAGCTCGTGGTCGCGATCCGGGCCCGCACGCCGGGCGACGCGGTGCTGCTGCGGGTCCGCGCGGCCGACGGCTCGGAGCGCGACGTGCGGGTGGTCCTGGACGAGTCGGCGCAGGGCTGAGCGCCCCGCGGGAGCCGGTGGGCCGCGCGGGCACCGGGCGGTAGCCTGGGCGGGTGTTCGACATCAACGGCGGCGAGTTCCTCGTGATCCTGCTCGTCGCCGTGATCGTGATCGGACCCTCGCGGCTGCCCCGGTACGCCGAGCAGCTCGCGCGCCTGACCAAGCAGGCCCGGCACTACCTGCAGGACGCGAAGCGCCGCGTCGACGACGAGCTGGGCGACGACGTCAAGGACATCGACTGGGAGGCGCTCGACCCCCGGAAGTACGACCCCCGGCGCATCGTCCGTGACGCCCTGCTCGACGACGACACCCCGGCCCGCGCCGGGGCCCGCGCCCGCACCGCCGCCGGGAGCGCCGGAGCCGCCCGCGGCGCCGCGGCGCCGGCCCCTCCCGAGCCGGACGCCCCCGCGCCGTTCGACGACGAGGCCACCTGACCCCTCGCCCGCGCCCCCTCGCACACCACCCGTCCGGGCCCGCCGCCCCCGACCGTCAGAATGGACCCATGGTCTCCGCCCGCCCCCGCATCTTCTCCGGGATGCAGCCCACCTCCGACTCCCTCCACCTCGGCAACTACCTCGGGGCCCTGACCCAGTGGGTCGCCCTGCAGGACGCGTACGACGCCCTGTACTGCGTGGTGGACCTGCACGCCCTGACCGTCGCGCCGGACCCGGCCGCCCTGCGGGAGCGCACCCGGCGCACCGCGGCGCAGTACCTGGCGGCCGGCGTGGACCCGGAGCGCTCGATCCTGTTCGTGCAGTCGCACGTCGCGGAGCACGCGGAGCTGTCGTGGCTGCTGTCCTGCCAGACGGGCTTCGGCGAGGCCGGCCGGATGACGCAGTTCAAGGACAAGTCGTCGAAGCAGGGCGCCGAGGGCACGACCGTCGGGCTGTTCACCTACCCGATCCTCATGGCCGCGGACATCCTGCTGTACGACACGGCGCTGGTCCCGGTGGGGGAGGACCAGCGGCAGCACCTCGAGCTGACCCGCGACCTGGCCCAGCGGCTGAACTCCCGGTTCGGCGACGGCACGGCGGTCGTCCCGGAGCCGCACATCGTCAAGGCGACAGCCAAGATCTACGACCTGCAGGACCCGACGGCGAAGATGAGCAAGTCCGCCGCGAGCCCGAACGGCATCATCGAGCTGCTCGACCCGCCGAAGACCGTCGCCAAGCGCATCCGGTCGGCCGTCACGGACGCGGTCGGCGAGGTCCGCTACGACCGGGAGAACCAGCCCGGCGTCGCGAACCTCCTGACGATCTTCTCCGCGCTGACGGGCCGGGAGATCGACGACATCGTGGGCGACTACGACGGCAGGGGCTACGGGCACCTCAAGGTCGACCTCGCCGACGTGGTGACGGACTTCCTCACCCCGTTCCAGGAGCGCGTGAACGGCTACCTCTCCGACCCGGCGTCGCTGGACGCCGTGCTCGAGGACGGCGCCGAGCGCGCCCGAGGCATCGCGCAGGCCACGCTCGACCGGGTCTCGGACCGGTTCGGGCTGCTGCCGCGCCGCAGGACGGCATGAACCCCACCGGGCCGTTCGGCGAGGAGATGCGGATCGGCGTCGCGGTCACGGTGCCCGAGCCGTACGCCGGCCAGCTCCAGGGCGCCCGCGCCCGCGTCGGCGACCCGGCGGCGGACCTGATCCAGCCGCACATCACGCTGCTCGGCCCGACCGTCGTGCCCGTCTCCGCCCTGGACGACGTGGCCGCGCACCTGCGCGCCGTCGCGGAGCAGCACGCGCCGTTCACGGTGCACCTGCGGGGGACGGCCACGTTCCGGCCGGTGTCGCCCGTGGTGTTCGTGCAGGTGGTCGAGGGCATCGCCGCGTGCGAGCTGCTGGAGGTCGGCGTCCGGTCGGGGCCGCTCGCGCAGGAGCTCCGGTTCCACTACCACCCGCACGTCACCATCGCGCACGACGTCCCGGACGACGCGCTGGACCGGGCGTTCACGGAGCTCGCCGGGTACGACGCCCGGTTCGACGTCACCGAGATCCACGCCTACGAGCACGGCGACGACGGCATGTGGCGCGCGATGGCCTCGTTCCCGCTGACCGGGGCGAGCACGCCCGGCGACGGCGCCCCGGCCCGGCCCGCGCCCGCCTGACCTGGCCGGACGGAGCCGCGGCCGGGCCGGTCGCGGCGGGCGCCGGGATGCCGAGCACGGTCCGGGCTCCTAGGGTCACGGCATGGGAGTCCCGGCCGAACCGCAGGGCGCCGGTCGCGCGCACGCCCGCGCCGCCAGCACGCAGGACGTGGTCGCGGGCAACCGCACCGACATCGGCGCCCGCGTGTACCCCGCCGGGGTCGCGGGGCTGGTCGCCCGCGCCAAGGCCCTCCTCGCGTGGTGGCAGCACACCCGCGCCGCGCGGGCCAACGCCCGGTTCGGCTCGGCCGGCGGCGGGGTCCTGACCGGCGGGATCGCCTACGCGACGATCTTCTCCGTGTTCGCCGGCGTCACCATCGGCTACACGATCTTCATGGCGGTGCTCGGCGGCAACGACGCCCTGCGGCAGACGGTGCTGGAGACCCTCGACGCGAACCTGCCCGGTCTCGTGCAGACCAGCGGCGACGACACGAGCGGCATCCTCGACCCGGACACGCTCACGCTCAGCACCGGCGTCGGGGTGGCCGGCGTCGTCGCGCTGGTCGTGCTCGTCGTCAGCGCCATCTCCGCGATGGCGGCCCTGCGCACCGCGGTCCGCGCGATGTTCGACCCCGAGGCCGGCGGCGGCAACCTCGTCGCCGGCAAGCTGCGGGAGCTCGGCGGGTTCGCCGGCATCGGGGCGGCGATCCTCCTGTCCGCGGTCCTGAGCATCGCCACGACGACCGCCGCCGACTGGGCGCTCCACGTGCTCGGGCTGGACGGGTCCACCGTCGGGAGCATCGTCCTGCGCGCGGCCGGCATCGCCGTGGCGTTCCTGGTGGACGCGCTCACGTTCTGGCTGATCGTCGTGGTGCTGGCCGGGCAGTCGCCGGAGTGGCGGGACCTGCGGCAGGGGATGCTGGTCGCCGCCGTCGGGCTCGGGGTGGTGCGCGTGCTCGGGACGTCCGTGGTGGCCGGGGCAGCCGAGAAGAACGCCGTCCTGCAGTCGTTCGCCGTCATCGTCACGCTGCTGATCTGGGTGAACCTCATCGCCCGCATCGTGCTGCTCGCCGCCGCGTGGACGGCGGACCCGCCGGCCGCGGATGAGGCGGGCGCCGACCAGGAGCCGGAGCCCGCAGGCGTCTGACGCCCGCAAGCGCAGCCCCGGGGCGGTGCGAGCGGCGGGTCTAGCGTGGACCCGTCGGACATCGTCCGGGTGCCCGCGCGACGAGGAGGTCGTGCGATGAGGCGGTCACGCCTGGCAGCGCTCGTGCTGCTGCTCTGCTCCCTGCTGCTCGTCCCCGTGTCGCCCGCCGGCGCGGCCACGCCGTACTGCGGCATCCGCTGGGGCTCGCTCGACAAGAGCGTCGCCGGGCTGTCCCTGGCACCCGTCACCGACGTGCGCACGGGCCGCCACACCTGCTTCGACCGGCTCGTGGTCGACATCGCCGGCGACGCCCGCGGGTACACCGTCCGCTACGTCCCCGCGGTGACCGCCGACGGCTCCGGCGTCGTCATCCCGACGCGCGGCGGGGCGGCCCTGGAGATCACCGTCTGCAACCCGGCGTTCGCGTCGAGCGGGGCGCCGACGTACACGCCGGCCGACCGGCGCGAGCTCCGGGACGTCACCGGGTACCGCACGTTCCGCCAGGTCGTCTGGGCCGGCACCTTCGAGGGCTACATGTCGCTCGGGCTCGGCGTGCGTGCGCGCCTGCCGTTCCGGGCGTTCCTCCTCGACGGGCCCGGCACGTCGGATCGCCTCGTCGTCGACGTGGCCCACCGGTGGTGACCCCGGCGGGTCGTCGCGAGGTGCCCGGCCGCTGACGACGGCGACGCGCCGCACCCGTCACGACGGGTACGGCGCGCCGGCCGATCGGGTCCGTGGGGGTCAGAACGCGCGGGTGATCATCGCGCGCTTGACCTCCTGGATCGCCTTGGTGACCTCGATGCCGCGGGGGCACGCCTCGGTGCAGTTGAAGGTGGTCCGGCAGCGCCAGACGCCCTCCTTGTCGTTGAGGATCTCGAGCCGCTGGGCCCCGCCCTCGTCGCGGCTGTCGAAGATGAACCGGTGCGCGTTGACGATCGCCGCGGGGCCGAAGTACTGCCCGTCGGTCCAGAACACCGGGCAGGAGCTCGTGCACGCGGCGCACAGGATGCACTTGGTGGTGTCGTCGAACCGCGCGCGCTCCTCGGGGGACTGGATCCGCTCGCGGGACGGCTCGGTGCCGGTGGTGATGAGGAACGGCATGATCTCGCGGTAGGAGGCGAAGAACGGCTCCATGTCGACCACGAGGTCCTTGATGACCGGCAGGCCCTTGATGGGCTCGACGGTGATCGGCTTGTCGGGGTTCAGGTCCTTGAGCAGGGCCTTGCACGCCAGCCGGTTGCGCCCGTTGATCCGCATGGCGTCCGACCCGCAGACCCCGTGCGCGCAGGAGCGGCGGAACGTCAGCGACCCGTCGTGCTCCCACTTGATCTTGTGCAGGGCGTCCAGGAGGCGGTCGGTGCCGTGGGCGGTGACCGTGAACTCCTCCCAGAACGGCTCGTCGCCGTGGGTCTCCGGCTTGTAGCGCCGGATCTTCAGCGTCACGTCGAACGACGGGATCTCGCCGGCCTTCGGCTCCGCGGACGCGTCGCGGTCCAGAACAGCAGTCATCAGTACTTCCGCTCCATCGGCTGGTACACGGTGGTCACGACGGGCTTGGTGCCCAGGACGACGGCCGGGCGGCCGGGGCCGGGCGCCGGGATCTCCTCGCCCTTCGGCGCGGAGCCGGCGGGGGAGTCGACCGGGACGCCGGGCACGCGGCGGTAGGCCATCGTGTGCTCCATGAACGACTCGTCGTCACGCTTGGGGTAGTCCTCGCGGAAGTGCCCGCCGCGGGACTCCCGGCGGTTCAGCGCCCCGACGACGACGGTCTCGGCGATGTCGAGCAGGAAGCCGAGCTCGAGCGCCTCGATCAGGTCGGTGTTGAACGCGCGGCCCTTGTCCTGGACCGACACGCGGGAGTAGCGCTCCTGCAGGACCTGGATGTCCTGGAAGGCCTCACGCAGGGACTCCGCGGTGCGGAACACCTGCGCGTTGGTGTCCATCGTCTGCTGCAGCTCGCGGCGGACGTCCGAGACGCGCTCGCCCTGGGGACGCTCCCGCATGTTCTCGAGCTGCGCGACCACGGCGGCCTCCGGCGCCTCCGGAAGGTCCACCCACGGCGCGGTGCGCGCGTACTCGGCGGCGGAGATGCCGGCGCGCTTGCCGAACACGTTGATGTCGAGCAGCGAGTTCGTCCCGAGCCGGTTGGAGCCGTGCACGGAGACGCACGCGACCTCGCCTGCGGCGTACAGGCCCTTCACGACGTGGTTCGTGTCGCGCAGCACCTCCGCCTCGACGTTGGTCGGCACGCCACCCATGGCGTAGTGCGCGGTCGGGTAGACCGGCACGGGCTCGGTGTACGGCTCGATGCCCAGGTAGGTGCGCGCGAACTCGGTGATGTCCGGGAGCTTCGCGTCGATGTGCGCGGGGTCCAGGTGGGTGAGGTCGAGCAGGACGTAGTCCTTGTTCGGCCCGGCGCCGCGGCCCTCGCGCACCTCGTTCGCCATCGACCGGGCGACGATGTCGCGCGGCGCGAGGTCCTTGATCGTGGGCGCGTACCGCTCCATGAACCGCTCGCCGTCGGCGTTCCGGAGGATGCCGCCCTCGCCGCGCGCGGCCTCGGAGAGCAGGATGCCCAGGCCCGCGAGGCCGGTCGGGTGGAACTGGAAGAACTCCATGTCCTCCAGCGGCAGGCCGCGGCGGTAGGCGAGCGCCATGCCGTCGCCGGTCAGGGTGTGCGCGTTCGAGGTCGTCTTGTAGATCTTGCCGGCGCCGCCGGTCGCCAGGACCACGGACTTCGCGCGGAACACGTGGATCTCACCGGTGGCCAGCTCGTAGGCGACGACGCCCGAGACGGCCACGTCCTCGCCCTCGGGGACCTCGCGGGCGGTGAGGTCGTGCGTGAGGATCAGGTCCAGCACGTAGAACTCGTTGAAGAACGCGACCTCGTTCTTCACGCACTGCTGGTAGAGGGTCTGCAGGATCATGTGGCCGGTGCGGTCCGCGGCGTAGCAGGCCCGGCGCACGGCGGCCTCGCCGTGGTTGCGGGTGTGGCCGCCGAACCGGCGCTGGTCGATCCGGCCCTCGGGCGTGCGGTTGAACGGCAGGCCCATCCGCTCCAGGTCGAGCACGGCGTCGATCGCCTCGTTCGCCATGATCGTCGCGGCGTCCTGGTCGACCAGGTAGTCGCCGCCCTTGACGGTGTCGAAGGTGTGCCACTCGGGGTTGTCGTCCTCGACGTTGCCGAGCGCGGCGCACATGCCGCCCTGGGCCGCGCCGGTGTGCGAGCGGGTCGGGTAGAGCTTCGAGATGACCGCCGTGCGGGTGCGGGCGGACGACTCGAGGGCGGCGCGCATCCCGGCGCCGCCGGCGCCGACGATGACGACGTCGAACTGGTGGGTCTGCATCGGGGTCGATGCCTCCAAGGCTGTGGGGGGTGTCAGGCGGTGCAGAACGACGGCAGCAGGTCGGCCGGGGAGTCCACGGGGCACGGGTCGAAGGTGAAGATCACCAGGGTGCCGAGCACGACCACGACGACGAACGCGGTGTAGAGCGCGAGCTTGAGGACGAGGCGGGTGCCGTCGCGCTCGGCGTAGTCGTTGATGATCGTCCGCACGCCGTTGGTGCCGTGGATCATCGCGAGCCAGAGCATGAGCAGGTCCCAGACCTGCCAGAACGGGGACGCCCACTTGCCGGCGACGAAGCCGAAGTCGATGGCGGTGATGCCGTCGCCCGCGACGAGGTTGACGAACAGGTGCCCGAAGATCAGCACGAGAAGCACGACGCCGGACGCGCGCATGAACACCCAGCCGTAGAGCTCCCAGTTGCCGCGGGACGTGCGACGCCCAGGGCGCGGGGCAGCCGTGCGGGGGGCGGGGATCGAGGTCATCACTCGCCTCCGAAGACGTGCATGAGGTGCCGCGGCAGGAAGCCCGCCATGGTCACGACGAACAGGCCGAGCACGACCCAGAGCATCACGCGCTGGTACTTCGCGCCCTTGGACCAGAAGTCCACCAGCATGATCCGGACGCCGTTGAAGGCGTGGAACACGATGGCGGCGACCAGCCCGGCCTCGCCGAGGCCCATGATCGGGTTCTTGTAGGTGCCGATCACGGCGTTGTACGCCTCCGGCGACACCCGCACGAGCGAGGTGTCCAGGACGTGCACGAGCAGGAAGAAGAAGATGAGCACGCCGGTGACCCGGTGGGCGACCCAGGACCACATGCCTTCACGGCCGCGGTAGAGGGTGCCGCCGGGGATCCGCTTCGCCGTGGGGGCGGCGACGCTGCGGGGTTCGGCAGGCGCAGTGGGCACGAGAGGCCTCCTGGCGAGTTCGGGCGGGACTGCTGTGTCCGGTCACACAACTGTAGTGATGGTGCGCCGCGCCACCGCCCGCGGGGGTGTCGATCCGCCCCGATGTGACCAAGCGCACACCCCGGTCGGGACCGAGGTCCCTGGTCGAAGTTCCACCCGTCGGGGACCCGGTGTGTGCCGGTTCGTCCCGATACCCTGGCCGCCATGCCCGCCCCTGCCGCGACCTCCTCCGCGACCGCCGCCGTGAACGCCCCGCGCCCGATCCCCGGCTTCCACGCCGTCGTGCCCGCCGGCGGCGCCGGCACCCGGCTGTGGCCGCTGTCCCGGCAGGGGTCGCCGAAGTTCCTGCACGACCTGACCGGGACCGGCCGCACGCTCCTGCAGAGCACGGTCGACCGGCTGCTGCCGCTCACCGGCCGCGACGGCGTCCTGGTGGTCACCGGCGTCCGGCACGCGGAGGCCGTCGGCGCGCAGCTGCCCGAGCTCGGCCCCGGTCAGGTGGTCGCGGAGCCGTCGCCCCGCGACTCCATGGCGGCGATCGGCCTCGCGGCGGCGATCCTCGCCGAGCGGCACGGCCGCGACGTGGTGCTGGGGTCCTTCGCGGCGGACCAGGTCATCGAGGACCTGCCGCAGTTCTGGTCGGCCGTCACCGAGGGCGTCGAGGCGGCCCGCGCCGGGTACGTCGTCACCATCGGCATCACCGCGACGTCGCCGTCCACCGCGTTCGGGTACGTCCGCTCGTCGGAGCCGCTCGGCGTCGAGGGCGCCCCGAGCGCCCGCCACGTGGCGGGGTTCACGGAGAAGCCGGACGCCGAGACGGCGGCCGCCTACCTCGCGACCGGGGACTACCGGTGGAACGCCGGCATGTTCCTCGTGCAGGCGGGCGTGCTGCTCGACCACCTCGCCGAGCAGCTTCCCCCGCTCGCCGCGGGCCTGCGCACCATCGCGGCGGCGTGGGACGACCCCGCGCGGCGGGACGCGGTGCTGACCGAGGTGTGGCCCGGGCTGACCAAGATCGCGATCGACCACGCCATCGCGGAGCCGGTGGCCGCCGCGGGGGGCGTCGCGGTGGTGCCCGGCGACTTCACCTGGGACGACGTGGGCGACTTCGCGTCGCTCGGGACCCTGCTGCCGCCGGTCGGCGTCGACGGGGCCCGGACGCTCGGGGACGAGGCGCTCGTGCAGCGGATCGACGCCGGGGGAGCGGTGGTCGTGCCCGCGGCCGGCCGGACCGTCACGGTGCTCGGCGTGCCGGACGCCGTGGTGGTCGACACCCCCGACGCGCTCCTCGTCACCACCCGCGCGCACGCGCAGGCGGTCAAGCAGGCCGTGGACGGCTGGCGCGGGCGCGGCCGGGACGACCTGCTCTGACGCGCACGCGCCCCGGCCTGCGCGGACGGCTAGGGTCGGTCGGGTGATCGTCGACGCCACCCGGGTGACCCAGCTCGTGGACACCCTGCAGCCCGAGCTGGTGGAGGTCCGCCGCGACATCCACGCCCACCCCGAGCTCGGTCGCACCGAGCAGCGCACCACCCACCTGATCGCGGACCGGCTGCGGCTGGCCGGGCTCGCGCCCCGGATGCTCGCGGGCACCGGCCTCACGTGCGACATCGGGCCCTCGTCCGTGGAGACCGGCCGCCGCCGGATCGCGCTGCGCGCGGACATCGACGCCCTGCCCGTGCAGGAGACGACCGGCCTGCCCTACGCCTCGACGGTGCACGGCGTCGCGCACGCCTGCGGCCACGACGTGCACACCACGGCGCTGCTCGGCGCCGGCCTGGTCCTGGCTGAGCTGCACGCCGCCGGGGCGCTGCAGACCGGCGTGCGGCTGGTGTTCCAGCCGGCCGAGGAGGTGCAGCCGGGCGGTGCGCTGGACGTGCTGAACCAGGGCGCCCTCGATGGCGTGGGCCGGATCTTCGCGCTGCACTGCGACCCGAAGGTCGACGTCGGACGCATCGGCACCCGGATCGGCCCGATCACCTCGGCGTCCGACGAGGTCACGGTGATCGTGACCGGCCAGGGCGGCCACACCTCCCGCCCGCACCTCACCGGTGACGTCGTGTACGCGCTCGGCCAGGTCATCACGCAGGTCCCCGCGGTGCTCGGGCGCCGGCTGGACCCGCGCTCCGGCGTGAACCTCACGTGGGGAGCCGTGCAGGCGGGCTCCGCGCACAACGCGATCCCGGCGTCCGGCTCGGTGCGCGGGACGCTGCGGTGCCTCGACGTGCGGGCCTGGGAGCGCGCGTCGCAGGTCGTGCACGAGGCGGTCGAGCAGGTCGTCGCGCCCTACGGGGTCGAGGTCGAGGTCCGGCACCAGCGGGGCGTGCCGCCGGTCGAGAACGACGAGCGCGCGACCGCGGTGCTCGAGGCGGCCGCGCGGGACGTGCTCGGCGAGGACTCCGTGCAGCTGACCGAGCAGTCGCTCGGCGGCGAGGACTTCGCCTGGTACCTGACCAAGGTGCCGGGCGCGATGGCCCGGCTGGGCACGCGGACGCCGGGCGGCCGGACGTACGACATCCACCAGGGCGACCTCGTCGTGGACGAGCGCGCGATCGGCGCCGGTGCGGCGCTGCTCGCCCGCGCGGCGCTGCTGGCCGGCACCCCCCGGTCGGGGGACGCCACGGGCGTCTGACCGGCACACGGGTGGCCCGCTGGGCCGGTCGGGTGAGTCCGCCGGCCGGGCGAATGTTCCAAGTGAGTAACGAAGGCCCTCGGCGACCCCCCGGTAACACGACGGACACCTGCGCGTGGCTAGGGTTCGTGGCGAACACCGGACGGAACCGTCGTGTGCGGCGCGCAACGAGGCGCGCGGCCCGGGCGGGCGACCCGGACCGGTCGACGACGAGAAGCAGGAGTGTCGCGTGAAGAAGATCATCCGTGTGGCCGCCCTCAGCGGGGCTGTCGCGCTCGCCCTCGCCGCCTGCGGCAGCGCGCCGGAGGAGTCGGACGACAACGCCGGTTCCGACGGCGGCTCCGACTTCAAGGCCTGCATGGTCTCCGACTCGGGCGGTTTCGAGGACAAGTCCTTCAACCAGTCCGGTGCCGAGGGCCTCGACCGCGCCGCGGAGGAGCTGGGCATCGAGGAGGTCAAGGTCGAGTCCACGGCCGAGACCGACTTCACCCCGAACATCGACTCGCTGGTCTCCCAGGGCTGCAACCTCATCATCGGCGTCGGCTTCCTCCTCGAGGACCCGATCCAGACCGCGGCCGAGGCGAACCCCGACATCGAGTTCGGCCTCATCGACTCCTCGTTCTCGGACGCCGACTTCAACCCGGTGACCCTGGACAACGCCAAGCCGCTGCTGTTCAACACGCAGGAGGCCGCGTACCTGGCCGGCTACGCCGCCGCGGCGACGTCCGCCACGGGCACCGTCGCCACCTTCGGCGGCATCCAGCTCCCGTCGGTGTCGATCTTCATGGACGGCTTCGTCGACGGCGTCGCGAAGTTCAACGAGGACAACGGCGCGAACGTCGCGGTCCTCGGCTGGGACAAGGAGGCCCAGACGGGTTCCTTCACCGGTGACTTCGAGAACCAGGCCAACGGCCAGAACATCGCCAAGGGCTTCATCGACCAGGGCGCCGACGTCATCATGCCCGTCGCCGGCCCGGTCGGCCTGGGTGCCGCCGCCGCCGCGCAGGAGGCCGGTGACGTCTCCATCGTCGGCGTCGACGCCGACTGGTTCGAGACGGCTCCGGACTACTCCGGCATCGTCCTGACCTCGGTCATGAAGGAGATCGGCCAGGCCGTGTACGACACGGTCAAGGAGGCCTCGGAGGGCAACTTCTCCTCCGACCCGTACGTCGGCACCCTCGAGAACGAGGGCATCGGCATCGCGCCGTTCCACGACTTCGACTCGGTCGTCCCGGCCGAGGTCAAGACGGCGATCGACGACCTCAAGGCCCAGATCATCGCGGGTGACCTGGTCGTGGAGTCCCCGAGCCAGAACTGACGCACGCACCACGGTGGCCCGGGCAGCGAGCCTGCCCGGGCCACCGGTGCGTTCCGCGCCGGGTGACATGGGTGAGAGCGGGGCGGGTCCTACGACTCACCGTCTGAATTGCCTTAGTGTGCGCACCACGAACGATCGAAGGAGCAGGCCCACGTGAAGCTGGAGCTGCGCGGGATCACCAAGCGTTTCGGCGCCCTGGTGGCGAACGACCACATCGACCTCGTGGTCGAGCCCGGCGAGATCCACGCGCTGCTGGGTGAGAACGGGGCGGGCAAGAGCACGCTCATGAACGTGCTCTACGGGTTCTACGACCCGGACGACGGCGAGATCCTCGTGGACGGGCGCCCCGTGACGTTCACCGGGCCGGGCGACGCCATGGCCGCCGGCATCGGCATGGTGCACCAGCACTTCATGCTCGTCCCGGTGTTCACCGTGGCCGAGAACGTCGTCCTCGGCTACGAGCCGGTCAAGGGCGGCGGGATGATCGACCTCGCCGCCGCGCGCCGCCGCGTCAAGGAGATCTCCGACCGGTTCGGGTTCGACGTCGACCCCGACGCCCTGGTCGAGGACCTCCCGGTCGGCGCGCAGCAGCGCGTCGAGATCATCAAGGCCCTGTCGCGCGACGCGAAGGTGCTCATCCTCGACGAGCCGACCGCGGTGCTGACGCCGCAGGAGACCGACGAGCTGATCGCGATCATGCGCCAGCTCAAGGCCGCCGGCACGTCCATCGTCTTCATCACGCACAAGCTCCGTGAGGTCCGCGCCGTCGCGGACCGCATCACGGTGATCCGCCGCGGCAAGGTCGTCGGCAGCGCGTGGCCCGACGCCGCGGAGACCGAGCTGGCCTCGCTCATGGTCGGCCGGTCGGTGTCCCTCGGCGTCGACCGCGCGCCCGCGCAGCCCGGCGAGGTCGCCCTGCAGGTGCGGAACCTCACGGTGCTCGACGAGGCCGGCGTGCGGCAGGTCGACGACGTGTCGTTCGACGTCGCGCGCGGCGAGATCGTGGCGGTCGCCGGCGTGCAGGGCAACGGGCAGACGGAGCTCACCGAGGTGATCCTCGGCCTGCAGCACCCCGTCGCCGGCTCCGTCGTGCTCGACGGGACCGAGCTGGTCGGCCGGACCGTGCGCCAGACGCTCGCCGCGGGCGTCGGCTTCGTTCCCGAGGACCGCACGGAGGACGGCGTCGTCGCCGACTTCTCCGTGGCGGAGAACCTCATCCTCGACCTGTTCGACCGCGAGCCGTTCGCCCGGGGGGTCTCGCTCGACCCCCGCAAGGTCCGCGCGAACGCCGAGCAGCGCACCGTCGAGTTCGACGTCCGGACGCCGTCGGTCGACGCGCACGCCGGCACCCTGTCCGGCGGCAACCAGCAGAAGGTCGTGCTGGCGCGCGAGATGTCCCGCCCGCTGCGGCTGCTCATCGCCTCGCAGCCGACCCGCGGCCTGGACGTCGGCTCCATCGAGTTCGTGCACAAGCGCGTCGTGCAGGAGCGGGACAGCGGCACCCCGGTCATCATCGTGTCGACCGAGCTCGACGAGGTGCTCGCCCTGGCCGACCGGATCGTCGTGATGTACCGCGGCCGGATCGTCGGCGTCGTCCCCGGCGGGACGGACCGCGACGTGCTCGGCCTCATGATGGCCGGCGTCCCGCAGGACGAGGCCGTGCAGCAGGCCGCGTCCCACCACACCGTGCTCGGCGAGGCCGACATCGACGCCTCCGAGGAGGACAGCAAGTGAGCCAGGCGACCCCCGCCCCGGACCAGCCGGCCGGGTCCACCGCGCCCGCTCCCGCCCCGCGCGAGGACGGGCTCGAGTCCCGCTCGCAGACCGCGCTGCGGGAGATGCTCAGCAGCAGCTGGCTCGTCACCGTCGCCGCGCTCGTGCTGGCGCTCGTGATCTCCGCCGTGCTGATCGCCGCGGCCGACAGCGACGTGCAGGACGCCGCGACCTACTTCTTCGCCCGGCCGATGGACTTCTTCTCCGCCGCGTGGGACGCCGTCTGGGGCGCGTACGTCGCGCTGTTCCAGGGCGCCGTGTTCGACCCCGCCGCGGCGACGTTCGCCCGGGCGATCCGGCCGATCACCGAGACCATGACCTGGGCGGTGCCGCTGATCCTCGCGGGCCTCGGGCTGGGCATCGGCTTCCGGGCCGGCATGTTCAACATCGGCGCGCAGGGCCAGATCATCCTCGGGGCGGTCTTCGCCGGGTACATCGGCTTCGCGTGGGACCTGCCGCCGGGGCTGCACCTGCTGCTCGCGGTGATCGGCGCGATGATCGGCGGCGGCCTGTGGGCCGGCATCGCGGGCTACCTCAAGGCCCGCACCGGCGCCAACGAGGTGATCGTCACGATCATGCTCAACAACATCGCGATCTACCTGGTCGGGTACCTGCTGACCACCTCGGCGTTCAAGCGCGGGTCGAGCAACAACCCGATCTCGCCGCCGCTGAAGGAGAGCGCGCTGTACCCGCTCCTGCTCGGCTCGCAGTTCCGGCTGCACCTCGGCTTCGTCGTCGCGATCCTGGCGGCGGTGTTCGTGTGGTGGCTCATGAACCGGTCGACCATCGGCTTCGCGTTCCGCGCGGTCGGCTCCAACCCGAGCGCCGCGCGCACCGCCGGCATCAACGTCAACCGCATCTACCTCGTCGTCATGATCGTCGCCGGTGCGCTGGCGGGCATGGCCGGCTCCGCGCAGGTGCTCGGTACCGAGAAGGTGCTGACCGCCGGCATCGCCGCGAGCTTCGGCTTCGACGCGATCACCGTCGCCCTGCTCGGCCGGTCCAAGCCGCTCGGCACCTTCTTCGCCGGCCTGCTGTTCGGCGCCCTGCGCGCCGGCGGGTTCGCCATGCAGGCCCGCACCGGCACGCCGATCGACATCGTGCTGGTCGTCCAGTCCCTCGTCGTGCTGTTCATCGCGGCGCCCCCGCTGGTGCGTGCGGTGTTCCGGCTCCCGGCCCCCCGCGGCCGGGCCGGCGCCCCCGCGCCCGAGCTGTCCGCGCCCGTCGTCAAGGAGGCCGCCGCGTGATCCCTCCCCACGAGACCACTCGCTTCGCTCCTGCTTCCGAGGGGACCCCGGAATGAGCGCCCTCACCGCTCCCGCACCCGCCGCGCCGGCCGCCCCGGCGGCGCCGGTCCTGCGGCCCGTCAGCCTGCGCGCGCCGATCGGCTACGCCTCGGTCGCCGTGCTCGCGCTGCTCCTGTTCGGCGTGCTGCCGGCCTCCGGGCGCGAGACGACGTTCACGATGTTCGCGCCGGGCGAGGACATCCGTTTCACGGTGCCGTCCAAGGCCACCGCGATCGTGCTGTGCCTGATCGCGCTCGCGCTGTCCGCGTGGTCGTTCTACGCGGCGCGGGCCCGCCGCAAGGTCGGGATCTGGCTGCCCGCCGTGTACGCGGTCGTGCTGATCTTCGCGCTGCTCACGTGGGCGGTCGCCGGCAAGACGCAGCCGCTGCCCCTGACCAGCCTGCTGCAGGGCTCCCTGTTCCTCGCGGTGCCGCTGGTGTTCGGCGCCCTCGCCGGCGTGCTGTGCGAGCGGTCGGGCATCATCAACATCGCGATCGAGGGCCAGCTGCTCGCCGGGGCGTTCCTCGCCGCGGTCGTCGCCACGCTGACGCAGAGCGCGTACATGGGCCTCATCGCCGCGCCGATCGCCGGTGCGCTGGTCTCCGCCCTGCTCGTGGCGTTCGCGATCAAGTACGTGGTCGACCAGATCATCGTCGGCGTCGTGCTCAACGTGCTGGTCGTCGGCATCACGTCGTACCTGTTCTCGACCGTGCTGAAGGACAACGCGACGACGCTCAACGCGCCGCCGCGCCTGCCGACGCTGCCCATCCCGCTGCTGTCCGACATCCCGGTCATCGGCCCGGTGCTGTTCCGGCAGACCGCGCTCGTGTACCTGATGTACGTGGTCGTGGTGGTGCTCCAGGTGCTGATCTTCCGCAGCCGGTGGGGCCTGCGCCTGCGCGCGGTCGGCGAGCACCCGAAGGCCGCGGACACCGTCGGCATCAAGGTCAACCGCACCCGGGTCCGCAACACGCTGCTCGGCGGCGCGGTCGCCGGCCTCGGCGGGGCGTTCTTCACCGTCGCCAACGGTCTCGCCTTCGGCAAGGAGATGACCGGCGGGAAGGGCTTCATCGCACTCGCCGCGATGATCCTCGGCCGGTGGAGCCCGAAGGGCGCGCTCGCCGCGGCCCTGCTGTTCGGGTTCGCCGACAACCTGCAGGTGGTGCTCGGCATCATCGGCACGCCGATCCCCAGCCAGATCATGCTGATGACGCCGTACGTCGTGACGATCTTCGCCGTCGCGGGCCTCGTCGGCCGCGTGCGCGCCCCCGCCGCGGAGGGCATCGCGTACGTCAAGTGAGTCCACCGGCCGCCGTCCCGCCACCCGCGGGCGGCGGCCGTCGTGGTGTCGTGGGGCGGCCGGTCCGCCCCGAGAGGAGCCGGACCTGAGATGACCACCACCCCCACGATCGACTGGGACGCCCTGCGGGCCGCCGCCACCGAGGTGATGCACCGCGCGTACGTCCCGTACTCCAAGTTCCCCGTCGGCGTCGCCGCGCTGGTGGACGACGGCCGCGTGGTCGTCGGCTGCAACGTGGAGAACGCGTCCTACGGGCTGACGCTGTGCGCCGAGTGCGCGCTCGTGTCCGGCCTGCACGTGTCCGGCGGCGGGCGCCTGGTCGCGTTCGCCTGCGTGGACGCCCACGGCAACGCCCTGATGCCGTGCGGCCGCTGCCGCCAGCTCCTGTGGGAGCACGGGGGCCCCGACCTGCTCGTCGACACCGTGAGCGGGATCAAGCCGATGACCGAGGTGCTGCCCGACGCGTTCGGGCCCGCCGACCTGGTCGAGAGGAAGTCCGAGTGAGCACCGAGCAGTTCGACGCCGTCGACGTCATCGTCACCAAGCGTGACGGCCACCGCCTGAGCGACGCCCAGATCGACTGGGTCATCGACGCGTACACCCGCGGCGTCGTCGCCGAGGAGCAGATGTCCGCCCTCAACATGGCGATCCTGCTCAACGGCATGGACCGGGCGGAGATCGCCCGCTGGACCGCCGCGATGATCGCGTCGGGCGAGCGGATGGACTTCTCCGGCCTGCGCCGGCCGACGGCCGACAAGCACTCCACGGGGGGCGTCGGCGACAAGATCACGCTGCCGCTGGCGCCGCTGGTCGCCGTGTTCGACGTCGCGGTCCCGCAGCTGTCCGGCCGCGGGCTCGGCCACACCGGCGGCACGCTGGACAAGCTGGAGTCGATCCCGGGCTGGCGCGCCGCGCTGTCCAACGACGAGATGATGGCGCAGCTCGACGGCGTCGGCGCGGTCATCTGCCAGGCCGGCTCCGGCCTCGCCCCCGCCGACCGCAAGCTCTACGCGCTGCGCGACGTCACCGGCACCGTCGAGGCGATCCCGCTCATCGCCTCGTCGATCATGAGCAAGAAGATCGCGGAGGGCACCGGCGCGCTGGTGCTCGACGTCAAGGTCGGGTCCGGTGCGTTCATGAAGGACCTCGACCGTGCGCGCGAGCTCGCCCGCACCATGGTGGACCTCGGCACCGACGCGGGCGTGAAGACCGTCGCGCTGCTCACCGACATGTCGACGCCGCTGGGCCTCACGGCGGGCAACGCCCTCGAGGTCCGCGAGTCCGTCGAGGTGCTCGCCGGCGGCGGGCCCGGCGACGTCGTGGAGCTCACCGTCGCCCTCGCCCAGGAGATGCTCGCGGCCGCCGGCAAGCCCGACGTCGACGTGGCCCCGGCGCTGCGGGACGGCCGTGCCATGGACGCCTGGCGCCGGATGATCGCGGCCCAGGGCGGCGACCCCGACGCGACGCTCCCGGTCGCCCGGCACACCGAGCAGGTGCTCGCGCCCGCCGACGGCGTGCTCACCCGGCTCGACGCGTACGCGGTCGGCATCGCGGCGTGGCGCCTCGGCGCGGGTCGCGCCCGCAAGGAGGACCCGGTGCAGGCCGGCGCGGGCGTCGAGCTGCACGCGAAGCCGGGCGACACCGTCCGGGCCGGGCAGCCGCTGATGACGCTGCACACGGACACGCCCGAGCGCTTCGACCGCGCCCGCGACGCGCTCCTGGACGCGGCGGAGGTCTCCGCGGACGCGGCGTTCACCCCGACCCCGCTGCTGCTGGACCGCGTCGACGCGTCCTGACGCGCCGGGGCGCCTGGGGCTTTCGCACCCCGGGCGCCCCGCGCCCCCCATCGCTCCCGCACCCCGCCCTCCCGCGCCTCCACGGCGCTGAGGCTGCAGTAGTTGTGGGGTTCCAGGTGGCGGAAGCACCATGTACTGCAGTCTCGGCGGCCGGAGGTGGCGAGCATGAGCGGACGGACCGGCTGGCGGCACGCGCAGCTGACGACGGTGCTCCGGGCGCTGCGGGGGCGGGTCGTGCCGCCGGCGCCGCGTGAGTCGCGCGTCCCGCACACCGCGGCGCACGTCGCGGGCCCGGGGGCGCCCGGCTCCAGCTCCGGGCACGAGGGAGCCGCGGGGCACGAGGGAGTCGCGGGGCACGAGGGAGCCGTGGGCCACGAGGGAGCCGTGCGCCACGAGCCCGCGCGGCACCGGGCGCCCGCGCCGGACCCCGCGCTCCGCGCGCCGGACCCCGCGCTCCGCGCGCCGGACCCCGCGCTCCGCGCTCTCGACCCCGCGCTCGGCCCGCTCGACCCCGCGCTCCGCGCGCTCGACCCCGCGCTCGAGGCGCTCGACCCGCGCCGGCGCCGGCAGGTGCTCGCGCCGCTGGACGTGCCGCTCGGCCGCACCGTCCGGTGGGGTTCGGCTGCGGCGCGCCAGGTCGACGGCACCACGTGCGGGGCGGCGGTGCTGGGCATGCTCGCCGCCGCGGGCGACCCGGCGCTGGCGTACTGGCTCGTGACCGGCCGGGCCCCCGACGGCGTGCTGCCGCCGGAGCTGACGGGCCTCGACCTCACCGACCCGCCCGCGCCGCACGACCCCGACGCCCCCGAGTGGTTCCGGACCCCAGACGGCCGGGCCGTGCACGCCGACGCGACGGGCGAGGAGGCCGCCGCCGCGCGCTGGGGCCTGCTCCAGGCGGCCCTGCACCGGCGCAGCACCGCGCGGGCGCTCGGGCCGCTCCCGTGGCCGCGCGCGCTCGGCACGCCGCCGTGGGGCGCGGCGCGGCTGGCGCGGTTCCCGGGGGTCGCGTACCGGTCCGTGCTCGTGGACGACACCCGCACGCCCGAGGTCGACGACGTGCTGGCGCGGGTCGACTCGGCGCTCGACCGCGGGGTGCCGGTCCCGCTGTACTCCGGGGGCGACCTCGCGGACGGCCTCGGGGCCGCGGTGCCCCGGCACGTGGTGCTCGCGGTCGGCCGGACGGGCGACGGCTACCGGGTCTACGAGCCCGGCGCGGGAGCGGTGCTGCCCGTCGAGCGGGCCGCCCTGCGGGAGCCGGCAGGCCCCGTGCCCGGCCTGGGCAGCTGGACGCACCTGGCGTGGGCGCTGCTGCCCGTGCGGCCGCGCTCGACCGCCTGAGCAGCGGCGCGCGGCTGGCGGGCGCGGCACGTCCGCGCGACGATGGCCAGGTACTGCCCGCCGAGCGGAGGAGTGGCCATGAGCACGGTGCCCGGTGACCAGAGCTGGCAGGACGCGGGGCTCAGCGAGCCCGCGCTGACCGACCTGCCGGAGGTCGAGCCGGACGACGACCGCGACGCGCGCGACGGCGCCTACGAGCCGCCGGAGCCGCGCCCGGACCTGTCGGGGGAGGCCGACCCGGGGGACGTCTCGGAGCAGGCGACGCCGGTCCCGGACGACGACCGGGACGACTACCCCTGACGGCGGTGCGCGCGGGTCCGCGATGCGGGCCCGCGCGTCCGCGCCCAGTACCGTGGGCGCATGACCGTGACCTTCGAGCAGATCGTCGCGCTGCCGAAGGTGCTGCTGCACGACCACCTGGACGGCGGCGTGCGCCCCGCGACCGTGGTCGACCTGGCCGCGCAGCAGGGGCACGACCTCCCCACGACCGACCCGGAGGCGCTGGCCGCCTGGTTCCGGGACAGCGCCGACAGCGGAAGCCTCGAGGCGTACATCGACACCTTCGTGCACACCGCCGGGGTGATGCAGACCGCCGACGCCCTGCGCCGGGTCGCGCGCGAGGCCGTCGAGGATCTCGCGGCCGACGGTGTCGTGTACGCCGAGGAGCGGTTCGCCCCCGAGCTGCACCAGTCCGGCGGCCTGTCGCTGCAGCAGGCGGTCGACGCCGTGCGCGAGGGCCTGGCCGAGGGGGTGGCGTCCGCCGCCGCGCAGGGCCGCGCCATCCGGACCGGCCTGATCCTGTGCGCCATGCGGCAGTCCGACCGCGCCGACGAGGTCGCCTCCCTGGCGCTGGCCAACCGGGACCGCGGCGTCGTCGGGTTCGACGTGGCCGGCCCGGAGTCCGGCTTCCCGGCGAGCGCGATGAACGCGGCCTTCGCGCAGCTCCGCACCGCCCGGTTCCCCGTCACCGTGCACGCCGGCGAGGCCGCGGGCGCGGACTCCCTGGACGACGCGGTCGACGTCGGCGCGCTGCGGCTCGGGCACGGCATCCGGCTCACCGACGACATCACCGCGGCGGGGGAGACGCACCGCCTCGGCCGGCTCGCCCACTGGGTGCGCGACCGCCGCATCGCCCTCGAGGTCTGCCCGACGTCGAACGTGCAGACCGGCGGTGCCGTGTCGATCGCGAAGCACCCCGTCACGACGCTGCTGCGGCTGGGCTTCGCCGTGACGATCAACACCGACAACCGCCTGCAGTCCCGCACCAGCCTCAGCCGCGAGCTGCACCTGCTCGTCACCGAGGCCGGCTGGACCGCCGACGACCTGCGCGCGGTCACGCTGACCGCCGCGCACCACGCGTTCTGCCACGAGGACGAGCGCACCGACCTCATCGACCGGGTGATCCTGCCCGGCCACGCACCCCTCGGATCAGGAAGGCACCGCGCATGACCACCTCCTTGGACGCCGCCGGACTCGCCCAGTTCGTCGACCACACGCTGCTGAAGCCGGAGGCGACCGTCGCGGACGTCGATGCGCTGATCGCCGAGGGTGCCGAGCTCGGCGTCTACTCCGTCTGCGTGTCCCCGTCGTTCCTGCCGCTGGACGCGAAGGGCCTCAAGGTCGCGACCGTCTGCGGCTTCCCGTCCGGCAAGCACCACAGCGACGTGAAGGCCGCCGAGGCCGCGCGCTCCGTCGCCGACGGCGCGGACGAGGTCGACATGGTGATCGACGTGGGCGCCGCCAAGGCCGGGCGGTTCGAGGCCGTGCAGGCCGACATCGCCGCCGTGCGCGCCGCCGCGCCCGCGCCGACCGTCCTGAAGGTCATCATCGAGTCCGCCGCCCTGAGCGACCACGAGATCGTCGAGGTCTGCCGCGCCGCCGAGGCCGCGGGCGCCGACTTCGTGAAGACCTCCACCGGCTTCCACCCCGCGGGCGGCGCGTCCGTGCACGCCGTGGAGATCATGGCCGCGACGGTCGGCGGCCGGCTGGGCGTCAAGGCGTCCGGCGGCATCCGCACGACCGCCGACGCGCTCGCGATGATCGAGGCCGGCGCGACCCGGCTCGGGCTGTCCGGCACCGCCGCGGTGCTCGGCGGCTTCGAGGCCGACGGCGGGTACTGACCTCGCCACGGGCGCCGTCGCACCCGCACCGCCCCGCGCAGGCCTCCCGCCGCACGCACCCAGGCCCGCCCCCGCACCACGGGGGCGGGCCTGCGTGCGTCCGGGCGCCGGCACGCCAGGGCGCGCCTGACGGCCCCCGCCCGGCCGCCGTCCCCGCGCGCACCCTTCCAAACCAGGACTGCGTGCCCCCGCGCGAAGGGCCTTGCGCCGGCGCGGGCCGCGGCCTACAGTCGGGGCATCTGCTCAGCACCTGAGCATCCGCTCAACGATGAGAGGCGTCAACGGTGATGCACTCGAGCCAGGCGGATCCCGGCGCGCCCACCGCGGTGCTCGACGGGATCTGGAAGTCGTACGGCGGCGTCGCCGTCCTCAAGGGCGTCAGCATCGACCTGCAGCCGGGGGAGATCCACGCGCTCGTCGGTGGCAACGGCGCGGGCAAGTCCACCCTGATGAAGATCGTCACCGGCGTGGTCGCGCCCGACGCCGGCCGGATCCGGATCGGCGGGGAGGACGTCCGCCGGCTGTCTCCCCGGTCCGCGCACGCCAACGGCGTCTACCTGGTGCCCCAGGAGCCGGAGCTGTTCGCCAACCTCTCGGTGTACGAGAACATCGAGCTCGCGCTGTCCGGCCTGGCCGTCTCGCGCCAGCGGATCCGCGCGACCGCCGAGTCGCTGTGCGCCGGGATGGACCTGGACGCGCGGGCGTCCGACCTGTCGATCTCCGACCAGCAGCTCGTCGAGCTCGTGCGCGGGATCCTCCGCGGGGCCCGCGTGCTGATCGTCGACGAGCCGACCTCGGCGCTGACCGCCCGCGAGGCCGAGCGGCTCTTCGACCAGCTGCGCGGGCTGGCGGAGGGCGGGGTCGGCATCTTCTACGTCTCGCACCGGATGCCGGAGATCTTCGCCCTGTGCGACCGCGTCACGGTGCTGCGGGACGGCGCCGTCGTCCTCCAGGAGCGCACCGCGGACACGTCCATCCCGGCCCTGGTCAACGCGATGGTGCCGAGCACGGTCCTGCCCCCCGAGCGCACCGGCCGCTCCGCCGGCCCGCGCGGGGCGCAGCGGGCGGTGCTCGAGGTCGAGCACCTGTCCGGCAACGGCTTCCGCGACGTGTCCCTGCAGCTCCACCCCGGCGAGGTCCTCGGGATCGCGGGCGTCGTCGGCTCCGGCCGCACGGAGCTGGCCGAGACGGTGTTCGGGCTGCGGGCCGGCCGGGGGGTGGTCCGGCTGGCCGGCGCGGACTACGCGCGGCGCAGCCCCCGGCGCAGCCTCGCGCGCGGTCTGTCCTACGTCCCCGAGGACCGGCACGAGAACGGCGTGTTCCTGCTCGGGACCATCACCGAGAACATCTCGTCGACCGTGCTGCCCCGGATCTCCCGCGGCGGCCTGATCGACGGACGCGCCGACCGCCGGCTCACGGACGCGATGGCGCCCGACCTGGCGCTGCAGCGCGGTCCCCGCTCGCGGCGGGTCGCGAACCTGTCGGGCGGCAACCAGCAGAAGGTCGCGCTGGCGAAGGCGCTCGCCCCCGAGCCCGTCGTCCTGGTGCTCGACGAGCCCTCGCGGGGCATCGACGTCGCCGCCCGGGCGGACCTGTACCGGCTCGTCGAGCGGCTCGCGGACGAGGGACTGGGGGTGCTGCTCATCTCCTCCGACTTCGAGGAGGTGGTCCAGCTCAGCAGCCGGGTCCTGGTCATGCGGGACGGCGCCCTCACCGAGGAGCTCTCCGGCGCGGGCCTCACGCTCGAGGCCGTGCGCGACGCGGCGTTCGGCGCCCTCGACCAGGAGGTCACGGCATGAACGTCCTGTCCCTGCTCAAGGCGCGCGAGTCGGTCACGATCGTCGGCGCGCTGGTGTTCATCGCCCTCGTCGGCCTGGCGGAGCCGCGGTTCGTCCAGTTCGAGAACCTCACCCGCGTCGCGAACTCCACGGTGATCCTGGCGCTGCTGGCGGCGGGGGTGGCCGTCGTGATCATCACGCGGAACATCGACGTCTCCGTCGGCTCCACGATGGCCCTCACCGGCATCGTCGGCGGCCTGCTCCTGCGCGACGGCCTGCCACCGGTCGTGGTGGTCCCGCTCGTGATCCTGCTCGGTGCCGGCCTCGGCGCGGTGAACGGGCTCGGCGTCACGGTGGGCCGCGTCCCCTCGATCGTCATGACGCTCGGCACGCTCGGCGCCTACCGGGGGATCTCGTTCATGATCACGGGCGGCCGGTCGGTCGAGGACGTCCCGGTGTCGTACAAGCAGCTCGGCACGTCGAAGGCGCTCGGGATCCCGGTGATCGTCTGGGCCGCGGCGGCGCTGCTCGTCGTCCTGATGGTGGCGATGGCCCGCACCCGGGTCGGGCGGCACCTGTACGCGACCGGGGACAACGCGGCCGGGGCGCACCTCATCGGGATCCGGACCACGGGCGTCGTCGTGCTGGCGTTCGCGTTCTCGGGGGCGATGGCCGCCACCGCGGCCCTGGTCTTCCTCGCCCAGATCGGCTCCGTGTCGAACCAGGCCGGGATGGGCATCGAGATGCGGGCGATCGCCGCCGCGGTGATCGGCGGGGTCGCGCTCTCGGGCGGCGTGGGCACGATCCTCGGGGCCACGTTCGGTGCCGTCTTCATCACGACCGCCACGAGCTCGCTGAGCTTCCTCGGCATCCCCGGCTTCTGGTCCGACACGGTGATCGGCGCCATCCTCCTCGTCGCCCTGTTCGCCGACGCGCGGGTCCGGGCCGGGCTCGAGCGGAGGCGGCTCGCGGCCCGGTACCGCGGCAGCGCGGTGCCACCAGGAGCGGGACCCACCACGCCGGCGTCGGTCGCCGCGGCCGAGGGCGTGCAGACCACCGGAGGAGCATCGTGACCGACCACCTGCGCAGCCTGCTCAAGCCCCTCGCCCGGTGGGAGGGTGCGCTCGTCCTGGTGCTGGTCCTGGAGCTGCTCGTCTTCGGCGCGCTCAACCCGCGGTTCCTGGACGGGCCCCGGCTGGTCGGCTCGACGTCCGACTTCGTCTACCTCGGCATCATCGCGCTGCCGCTCGCCATCGTGATGATGACCGGCGGCATCGACATCTCGGTCGGGTCGATCGTGAGCCTCTCCGCGATCGTCACGGGCGTCACGTTCGCGAACGGCGTCGGCATCTGGCTCGCGTGCGCCGCCGGGATGGCGGCCGCGCTGGCCGCCGGCCTGGTGAACGGCGTCGCGATCCTCCTCACGGGCGCGAACCCCATGGTGATCACCCTGGGGACCCAGTTCCTGTTCGCCGGGCTCGCCGTCGGGATCTCGGGCCTCGCGGACGTGTCGTCGTTCGAGGGCATCTCGGGACTGCCGGACGCCTTCGTCGACATCGCGAACGGGCGGCTCGTCCCCGGGGTGCCGAACCCGCTGCTGATCTTCGCGCTGGTGGCGGCGGTGTTCACGCTGCTCCTGCACGCCACGTCGTTCGGCCGGCAGGCCCGGCTGATCGGCGCCAACCCGCGGACCGCGGTCTACAGCGGGTTCTCGGTGCCCCGGATCACCCTCGTCGCCTACCTGCTCACCGCGGCCGGGTCGGGCGTCGCGGGGCTGCTGCTCACCTCGTACCTCGCCTCCGCCCGGGCCGACATCGGCGGCTCCGTGCTGCTGCCGGTCCTGACGCTCGTGGTCATCGGCGGCGTGAGCATGTTCGGCGGCGAGGGCACCATCGGCGGCGTCGTCGTCGCCACCTTCGTCATCGGCTTCCTGCAGCAGGGCCTGCGCTTCGCGGGGATGACGGAGTCGCAGGTCGCCGTGGCGACCGGGACGGCCCTCGTCCTCGTCGCCAGCCTGCGCTGGTGGTCGTCCCACCTCGCCGAGCGGCTGAAGAACCAGCGGGCCCGGCGCCGGCGGACCCCGTCCTCGTCCGCCCCCGCAGCGCAGGTCCGCGAGCCGGAGCCGCTGCACGGGGCCACGTCCTAGTACGCCCCTCCTCGCCCCATCCACCCGCCTGAGATCGGAGATCGTTCAATGAGGATCACCTCCGCCGCGGCCGCCACCGCTGCCGCGCTCGCACTCGCCCTGACCGCCGCCTGCTCCTCCGGGGGCGACGGCGGCACCACCGACCCCGGTGCCGGCTCGGACTCCGCCGGCGCCCGGGTCGCGTTCATCCCCAAGCTGACCGGGGTCGGCTTCTTCGAGAGCGGCGGCGCCGGCGCCGAGGCCGCCGGCGAGGCGCTCGGGCTCGACGTGACGTACGTCGGCTCGCCCGAGGCGTCGGTCGCGAAGCAGGTGGAGCTCATCAACACCGAGCTCCAGCAGGGCGCCGAGGCGATCATCGTCTCGAGCGTCTCGCCGGACGGCCTGTGCCAGGTCCTGCAGCGCGCCATGGACCAGGGCGTGAAGGTGCTGACCTGGGACTCCGACGTGAACCCGGAGTGCCGCAGCCACTACGTCAGCCAGGGCACCGCCGACCAGCTCGGCGCCATGCTCGTGGACATGGCCCTGGAGGACATCCCCGCCGACGAGGCCGCCGAGGTCGCGTTCCACTACTCCAGCCCGACCGTCACCGACCAGAACCAGTGGGCGGAGGTCGCCAAGCAGGTCATCGCCGACGACACCTCGTGGACGGTCGTGGACACCGTGTTCTCGGAGAACCAGACCGAGCTGGCGGTCCAGCAGGCCGAGTCGCTGATCAACGCGCACCCGAACCTGAAGGCGATCATCTGCCCGCACGCGAACGCGCTGCCCGGCACGGCGCAGGCGCTCGAGAACCTGGGCCGCGAGGACATCGTCGTCGTCGGTTTCTCGACCCCGAACGTCATGCGCCCGTTCGTCGAGAACGGCACGGTCGACCGCTTCGGGCTGTGGGACGTCACCCAGCAGGGGGCGCTCGCGGTGGCCGTCGCGCAGCAGCTGCTCGACGGCGAGCCCCTGGACGTCGGCGACACGTTCGAGGCCGACGGCGTGGGCACGGTCGAGGTGTCGCCGAACTCCGTGCAGGGCTACGACTACGAGGCCGACGGCAACGGCATCGTGCTGATGCCGGAGCGGGTGGTGTTCACCCAGGACAACATCGACGACTTCGACTTCTGACACCGGCCGCCGGGCGGTGCCGGGAGAGCTGCCCGCCCGGCACCCCGGCACCCGACTCCCCGAGGAGAGTGATGGACACCCAGCCCCGCCCCCAGGACGCCGAGGACTGGGCCGCGCACGAGCAGCTGCTCCGCGTCGCCTGGTACTACTACGTCGACGGCCTCACCCAGGACGACATCGCGAAGCGGCTCGCCGTCTCCCGGGCGTCCGCCGGGCGCCTGCTCGAGCGCTGCCGCCAGGCGGGGATCGTCAGCTTCACCATCAACTCCGAGTACTACGAGTCGTTCCACGTCGGGCGTCAGCTCCGGGAGCGGTTCGGCCTGCGTGAGGCGCTCGTCCCGCCGGTGCTCGAGCCGGACGCCCAGGACCAGTCCGTCGTCAACGCGCGGCTCGGCCGCGGCGGGGCGCAGTACCTGCAGAGCCACCTCAAGCCGGGCGACGTGCTCGGCATGGGGTTCGGCGACACGGTCCAGCAGACGATGCGGTCGCTGCACCCGGACGCCATCGCGCGGGTGGGCACCGTGAGCCTGACCGGCGGGGTCGGCGCCTACGTCAACACGCTGCGCCGGGTCCGCGTCGAACGGGACAACGACCTCCAGGACGTCGTGCTGCCCACCCCGATCCTCGCCTCGACCGAGGAGCTCGCGGCAGCGCTGCGGGGCGAGCGGCAGGTCCAGGAGATCCTGGAGATGTCCCGGCGCGCGGGTCACGCGCTCATCGGGATCGGCGCGCTGGGCGGTCAGGCGACGCTGGCCCAGGTCGGGTACGCCAGCGAGGCGGAGCTCGCGGCGATCGCCGAGGCCGGCGCTGTGGGCGACGTGCTCGGCGTGTTCTACGACGCCGACGGGGCGGTGGTGGACGTGCCGATCCACCGGCGCCGCATCGGGATCGACCTGGAGGACCTCCGGCGCATCCCCAACGTGGTCGGCGTGGCGGGCGGCAGCGCCAAGGTCGACGCGATCCTCGGCGCGCTGCGCGGGGGGTTCCTCGACGTCCTGGTCACGACCGAGGACGTCGGGCGCGCGCTGCTCGAGCGGACGGCGCCGTGAGCCACGTCCTGGCGGTCGACGCCGGCACCGGGTCGGTGCGCGCCGTGCTGTTCACCGTCGACGGCGAGCTGGTCGGCGCCGCATCCCGCCCCTGGGTGCACGACCCCGAGCCGGGCGTGCCGGGTTCGATGGGCTTCGCCAGCGAGCGGAACGAGGGCCTGCTGGTGGAGTGCGTCCGCGAGGTGCTGGCCGCGACGGGGACGCCGGGCGAGGCGGTCCGGGCCGTCAGCGCGAGCGCCATGCGCGAGGGCGTCGTCGTCGTCGACCGCGCGGGCACGGAGGTGTGGGCCTGCGCCAACGTGGACTCGCGCGCCGACGCGGAGGTGGTCGAGCTGCAGGGCCGCGCCGGGCTCCTGGAGGAGGTGTACCGGCGCAGCGGCCAGACGTTCGCGCTCGCCGCGCAGCCGCGCCTGCTGTGGCTCGCCCGGCACCGGCCTGACCTGTACGAGCGGGCCCACCGGGTGATGATGCTGAGCGAGTGGGTGCTGCACCGGCTGGGCGCCGACCCCGTGATGGAGCCCTCCAACGGGTCGACGTCCGGGATGCTCGACCTGGCGTCGCGCGACGCCGACCCGGAGCTCGCGACGCTGTGCGGGCTCCGGGACGACCTGCTGCCGCCCGTGCACGAGCCGGGCACCGTGGTCGGCACGCTCAGCCGTCGGGCCGCCGAGGCCACGGGCCTGCGTCCCGGGACCGTGCTGGCGCTGGGCGGCGGGGACGCGCAGCTCGCGGCCCTCGGGCTGGGCCTGACCCGGCCGGGCGAGGTGCTGCTCACCGGCGGCACGTTCTGGCAGCTCAACGTCAACATCGGCTCCCCGGCGACGCACCCGGACCTGTCCGTGCGCGTCAACGCGGCGGCGGTGCCGGGGCTGTGGCAGGCGGAGGCGATCGCGTTCCACCCCGGGACCGCCGTGCGCTGGTTCCGGGACACCTTCGCCGCCGAGGAGGTCGCGGCGGCCCGGGCGGCAGGGCGCAACCCGCTCGACGTGCTGACCGAGGCCGCCGCCCGGGTGCCGATCGGCTCGCGCGGCGTCATCCCGATCTTCTCCGACGTGATGAGCTACCGGCACTGGACGCACGCGGCACCGTCGTTCCTCGACCTGGACCTGCAGGGCGGGCCCGCCCTGCGCGCCGCCATGTTCCGCTCGCTGCTGGAGAACGCGGCGATCGTGTCGGCGGCCAACCTCGACCTCGTCGCGTCGTTCGCGCCGCTCGCGGGCGACTCCGTGGTCTTCGCCGGGGGCGCCGCGTCGTCGCCCGTCTGGAGCCAGATCGTCGCCGACGTCCTGGGCCGGCCCCTGCGCGTCCCCGCCGTCACGGAGGCCACCGCCCAGGGCACCGCCGCGTGCGCGGCCGCCGCGGTCGGCGCGCTCGGCTCGCCGGCGGAGGCCGGGGCGTGGGTGCGCTGGGACCGCGAGGTGGAACCCGACGCGGCGCGCACCGAGCAGTACGGCGACGTCCGGCACCGCTGGGAGACCGCCTACGCGGCGCAGCGCGGGCTGGCGCACGCGGGCGTGACCACGCCGATGTGGCACGCACCCGGCAGCTGACCCACCGACCGACCACGAGAGAAGGCACCTGTGGAACACCGTCACTTGGCAGACACCGCGTTCCGGTTCGGCGAGTTCGGACCCGGCTACGTCCTGCGGGGACCGCGCACCGACGTCGGGGTCGTCCGGCTGCGGCCGGGGGACGACGCCTCGAACCACTACCACGCGGCGATCGAGGAGACGTTCGTGGTCCTGGAGGGCTCGGCGACGCTGTGGCTGGACGGGCGGGCGAGCTACGAGCTCGCCGCGGGCGACGTCGTCCAGATGCAGCCGGGGGAGCAGCACTACTTCGTCAACGAGGGCGACGACGTGTTCCGCGCGCTGTTCATCAAGGCCCCGTACGACCCGGCCGACGGCGTCCAGGTCCCCTGGCGCCCCGGCGAGCCGGAGCCCGAGCTCGCGCCCGGCCCCGCCCCGGTCCCCTGACCACCCCGGACCCGTCCACGACAAGGAGCAGACGATGGCTGACCTCGACGGCAACATCGCCGCCAAGCAGTACCACCTGGACGTCCCGCAGCAGGCGGGCGGCTTCCACGTGAAGGGCGCCGCAGGGCTGGACTTCGGCATGCGGCACCGCCTCGGCCGGGTCTTCGACCCCGCCGACGGGCGCACCGTGATGCTGGCGTTCGACCACGGCTACTTCCAGGGCCCGACCAGCGGGCTGGAGCGGGTGGACCTGTCGATCGTCCCCCTCGCCCCGTACGCCGACGCGCTCATGGCCACCCGGGGCATCATCCGGTCGGTGATCCCGCCGGGCGCCGGCAACCCGCTCGTGGTGCGCGCCTCGGGCGGTCCCTCTGTCCTCAAGGAGCTCTCGGACGAGCGCGTGGCGATGGACATGGAGGACGCCGTCCGCATCGACGCCGCAGCGGTCGCCGTCCAGGTGTTCGTGGGCGGCCCGTTCGAGACCCGGTCCGTGCACAACCTGACGACGCTGGTCGACGGCGGGATGCGGTACGGCGTGCCGGTGGTCGGGGTCACGGCCGTCGGCAAGGAGCTGACCCGCGACGCCCGGTACCTGCGGCTGGCGACCCGGATGATCGCGGAGCTCGGCGCGCAGGTGGTCAAGACGTACTACTGCGACACCGACTTCGAGACGGTCACCGCCTCGTGCCCCGTGCCGGTCATCATGGCGGGCGGCAAGAAGCTGCCCGTGCTCGACGCCCTCACGATGGCGCACCTGGCCGTCAGCCAGGGCGCGGCGGGCGTCGACATGGGGCGCAACATCTTCCAGCGGCAGGACCCGGTGGCGATGATCCAGGCCGTCCGCGCGGTCGTGCACGGGGACGCCAAGCCGGCGGAGGCCGCCGACCTGTACCGCGAGCTGTCCGCCGGCGCCGAGGACTGACGCGGTGACGACGACGGACGGGCGCGGGGCGGCGCCCCTGGCGGAGTGCGTAGCCGCCTCCCGGCTGCTGGGCGGGGACCCGTACCTCGTCCTGCACGGCGGGGGCAACAGCTCCGTGAAGGACGGCGGGACGATCCACGTGAAGGCCTCGGGCCACGACATGGCGACGATCGGCCCGGACGGCTTCGCGCCGCTCGACCGGGCGGCGCTCGACGCGCTCGTCGTCCGGGACGGGTTGTCCGACACCGAGATGGTCGCCGGGCTGCGGGCGGCGCTGCTCGACCCGGCGTCGGCGACGCCCTCGATCGAGACCCTGCTGCACCACCTCCTGCCCGCTGCCGCGGTCCTGCACACGCACGCCGACGCGGTGGTCACGCTGACGAACAGCCGGGACGGCGCGGCCCTCCTCGCCGACGCGCTCGGCCCGGACGTGCCGGTGCTGCCGTACTGCAAGCCGGGTTTCGACCTGGCCCAGCTGGTCCGCCGCGAGTGGCCCGGGATCGCGGCGGGGGAGGTGCCCGCGTTCGTCCTCGCGCACCACGGCCTGTTCACCGTCGCGGACCGGGCCACGGAGGCGGCCTCGCGGCACCGGGCGCTGGTGGACGCCGCGGCGGACGCCGTGCGCGAGGCGACCGGCGTCGTCCTCGCGGACGAGCCGGGGGAGGTGCGGGTTGGCGAGGACGACGACCCGGCGCTGCGGGCGTTCGGGGAGCACGTGCGGGCGGTCACGGGCAGCCCGGTGTCGCTGCACGCGCTCCGCTCCCCGGGGGTGGCCGCGTTCCTCGGCCGGGACGACCTCGCGGAGGTGACCCAGCGCGGGCCCTCGACCCTGGAGCACGTGATCCGCACCCACCGGACCCCGCTCGTGGGCCGCGACGTCGAGGGGTACGTCGCCGCGTACACCGCGTACGTCGACCGCAACCGGCACCGCGCCGGAGGGCCGGTCACCCTGCTCGACCCCACGCCCCGCGTGGTCCTCGACCCGGGGCTGGGGCTGGTCACGGTCGCCCGCACGCCGGCGCAGGCGCGGGTCGCCGAGGACATCTACCGGCACACGATGCGGATCATCACGGCGGCGGAGGCCCTCGGGGGCTACCGGACGATCACCGAGGGGCAGGCGTTCGACATCGAGTACTGGGAGCTGGAGCAGGCCAAGCTCCGCTGAGCGCCGCGCCCGCGCGCCGTGCCCGCGCGCCGTGCCCCCCGCGCCGGGCACGCGGGGTGACGGCCCCCGCGTGCCCCGGGCCGGGGCGTCAGATGCCCAGCGCCTCCGCCACGTCGAGCCGCACGCGGTCCAGCCGCTCCCGCGCGACGCGCCGCGCCTCGCCGACGGTCTCCGCGGACGCGTGCTCCTCGACCGGCACGACGACCTCGAGGTAGCACTTCACCTTCGGCTCGGTGCCGGACGGCCGGACGATGACGCGGGTGTCGTCCTGCGACAGCAGCCGGATGCCCTCGGTCGGCGGGAGGCCGTCGCGGTCGGCGTCGGTGCCGGCGGCCAGGTCGACGACCTGCATGACGGGCGAGCCGGCGAGCAGCACCGGCGGGTGCTCCCGCAGCCGCTGCATGACCTCGGGGATGCGGGAGAGGTCGGTGAACCGCGCGGAGAGCTGGTCGGTCAGGTGCAGGCCGTGCCGGCGGGCGAGCTCGTCCAGCACGTCGACGGGGGTGCGGCCCGCGGCCTTGAGCCGGGCGGCGAGGCTCGCGAGCGTCAGCGCGGCGGAGATGCCGTCCTTGTCGCGCACGTGGGCGGGGTCGACGCAGTAGCCCAGCGCCTCCTCGTAGCCGAAGGCCAGGCCCTCCACGCGGGAGATCCACTTGAACCCGGTGAGCGTCTGCGCGTGCCGGAGGCCGGCGTCGGCCGCGATCCGGGCGAGCAGGCGGGACGACACGATGGAGCTCGCCAGCACCGGGGCGCCGGGGGCGACCGTCGCGCCCGGGGTGCCGAGCCGCTCCGCCGCGACGCTGCCGAGCAGGGCCCCGGTCTCGTCGCCGTGCAGCATCCGCCAGCCGTCGGCCGCGGCCGCGCCGGCGCCGGACGCCATGCGGGCGCGCAGGTCCACGACGGCCGCGCCGCACCGGTCGGCGTCGGGGTCGAGCGCGATCACGAGGTCGGCCTGCACCGCCTGCGCGAGCGCGAGGGCCAGGTCGATCGCGCCCGGCTCCTCGGGGTTCGGGAACGCGACGGTCGGGAAGTCGGGGTCGGGCAGGGCCTGCTCCGCGACCACGTGCACGTCGGTGAACCCGGCCTCGGCGAGCACCCGCTGGGCGACCGCGCCGCCGACGCCGTGCATCGGGGTCAGGACGACCCGCAGGGCGGCGTTCGCGGCGCGGGCCGCCTCGGAGGTGTCGGCGAGGGCACCGACCCGCGCGACGTAGGCGTCGACGATCTCCGGGCCGGCGGTGGTCCAGCCGCCGGACGCGCGGGGCACGGCGGCGACCGACGGGACGCGGCCGATCTCGGCGGCGATGGCGCCGTCCATCGGCGGGACGATCTGCGCGCCCTGGCCGGAGTCGGTGACGACCCGGCCGCCGAGGTAGACCTTGTAGCCGTTGTCCTGCGGCGGGTTGTGGCTGGCGGTGACCATCACGCCCGCGTCGGCGCCGAGGTGCCGGACGGCGAACGCGAGCACCGGGGTGGGCAGGTGCGGCGGCAGGGCGACGACCTCGATGCCGACGGCGGTCAGCACGGCCGCGGTGTCCCGCGCGAAGTCCGCGGAGCCGTGCCGGGCGTCGTGCCCGACGACCACGCGCGGGGCGGGGCTGACGCCCTCGAGCTCGCCGAGCAGGTACGCGCCGAGGCCGGAGGCCGCGCGGATGACGACCGCGCGGTTCATCCGGTGCGGGCCGCCGCCGATCGCGCCGCGCAGGCCCGCGGTGCCGAACTGCAGCAGCCCCTGGAACCGGTCGGCGAGGTCCGCGCGCGCGTCCCGCACCTGGCCCGCGGCGTACTGCTCCTCCAGCGTGGTGGTGTCCGGGTCGGCGTCCGTCGGGCCCGACTCGGCGCGCTCCAGCAGCGACCGCAGCTCGCCGGCCGTGGCCGGGTCCGGGTCGTCGGCGATCCACGCCCGCACCCGGTCGGCCAGCGCCGCCCAGGTGTCCGTCCGGGTCTCGTCCGTGCGCTCGCTCATCGGTCCCTCTTCCTGGGGCGTCCCGCCCCGGCCTCGCTGCGTCCTGCTGCTCCTGCTGGTGCGGCCGCCCGGCCGCGGTGGGTCAGAGCCGGCCGACGATGTCCGCGAGCAGCCGGCTGATCCGCGGGCCGGCGGCGCGGCCGGCCTCGAGGACCTCCTCGTGCGACAGCGGCTCGTCGCCGACGCCGGCGGCCAGGTTGGTGACCAGGGAGATGCCGAGCACCTCCATGCCGACGTGCCGGGCGGCGATGGCCTCGATGGTGGTGGACATGCCGACCAGGCTGCCGCCCATGATCCCCGCCATCCGCACCTCGGCCGGGGTCTCGTAGTGCGGGCCGCGGAACTGGACGTACACGCCCTCGTCGAGGCTCGGGTCCACCTCGCGGGCGACGTCGCGCAGTCGCGAGGCGTACAGGTCGGTGAGGTCGACGAACGTCGCGCCCTCCAGCGGGGAGACGGTCGTGAGGTTGATGTGGTCGTCGATGAGGACCGGGGTCCCGGGGCCCCACGCCGGGTTCAGGCCGCCGCAGCCGTTGGTGAGCACGATCGTGGAGCAGCCCGCGGCGGCGGCGGTGCGGACGCCGTGCACGACGCGGCGCACGCCCTTGCCCTCGTACAGGTGGGTGCGCGAGCCGAGCACCAGCGCGTGCTTGCCGGTCGCGGCGACCTTCACGGACCGGATGGTGCCGACGTGGCCGACGACGGCCGGGGCCGCGAAGCCGGGGACGTCGGTGGCGGGGATCTCCGCGACGGTCTCGCCGAGCAGGTCGGCGGCGCCGCCCCAGCCGGACCCGAGCACCAGGGCCACGTCGTGCCGCTCGACGCCGGTCGCCTGCGCGAGGAACGCCGCTGCGTCGGCGGCGACCGCCAGGGGGTCGGTGGTCGGGTCGTCGAGGCGGGCGTCGTCGGCCATGCGGGTGCTCCTCCTGGGGCGGCGTTCAGCGGCGGTGCGGCGCCCGCGGTGGCGGGCGGTCGCAACGGTCGAGCGTACCGGCCCGGGACCGGTCGCGGCCCGGCCGGAGGTCCGGGGTGCGGGCCGGCGCGGCGCGGGCGGGTGGCCCGGGGAGGCGGGGGGGGGCCCGCCGTAGAACAGCGGGACGCCGAACCGCTGCGCCGAGCCGACGGCGATGTCCGCGCCCTGCTCGCCGGGCGGCGTGAGCAGCGTGAGGGACAGCAGGTCCGCGGCGACGGTCACGAGCGCGC